>JAOBWM010000061.1 GCA_025463365.1 Acidimicrobiales bacterium | reverse complement strand
ACCGGCCAGCTGGCCACCCCGTGGTGCGAGCCGATCGACGGGTTCCGCGCGATCTGCGCCTGCCTGGCCGTGATGGGCCACACCTTCCTCGCCGCGTCGCTGTACCCGTTCCCCGGCTTGCTGCACGCGCTGGGGATCCTGGTGGCGCTGTTCTTCGCCATCTCGGCCTACGTGCTGTACCAGCCGTTCCTCGAGGCCGACGTGCGCCGCCTTCCCCGCCCGAAGGCAGGCAGCTTCTACATCCGACGCCTGCTGCGGATCTACCCCCTGTTCGCGCTGGCCCTCACCGCCTACCTCGTGTTGTTGCCGGAGGTGCGGCCCGACACGTGGTGGGGGGTCGTGCGTCTCTACCTGTTCCTGCAGATCTTCGGGCGGGAGCTCACCCAGGGCCCGATCCGGGGCATGGGGTCGGCCTGGTACCTGTGCAACGAGGTGATCTTCTACTTCTGCATGCCCGTCATGGCGGTGGTGGCGGCGCGCTGGTCGAACAAGCGTCGGCTTCGCACGCCGGCCCAGCGGCTCAAGGCCCACCTCGCCATCGGCTGGGGCATGGTCGTGTTCGGACCGCTCGTGCGCACGCTGCTGTTCGCGCTGAAGATCCCCGGGCCCGACTACCTCCCGCTCGCGCACCTCGAGTTCTTCGGCTTCGGCGTGGTCATCGCCGGCTACGCCGTCGGCACCCGGCTCGGGATCGAGCCTCCGCCGCTGCTGCGGTGGATCCGCGACCACGTGACGCTGTCGTACGTGCTGGTGCTGGTGCCGGCGGCGTCGCTGGTGGCCATCGCTGCGATCTGGGGCAACGGTTCGTTCTCGTGGGACAGCGGCGCCCTCGACGATCGCCTCCGCTTCTACCCCTACCTCGTCGCCGTGGTGCTCCTGATGGGCGCGGCAACGCTCGGGTCACCCCGCGAGCCGCGCAACCGGTGGCTGTCGTCGTGGTGGCTCAAGCCGCTGTCCGGGCTGGCGCTGCACATCTACCTGTGGCACCAGCTGGTGCTCGGGATCATGAACAAGGTGCTGGACCGCGAGGGGTACCGCGGCCTCGACCACGTCGACCTCGGCTCGCGCTTCCTCACCGGTGCGGTGCTGGTGCTCATCGCGCTGATGGGGACGATCCTCGTGGCGCGCGTCTCGCAACCGCTCACCGACTGGCCCTACGAGAAGTACCGCGCCATCAAGGGACGCATGCGCGGCCGAGCCGCCCCACCCCAGCCTGCGGCGATCCGTCCGGCACACCCGAAGGCCCTCGAACCGCACCCGGGCTGAATCAGGCGGTGGCGGCGGTGAACGCGGGGACGAGCTGCTCGAGGACGTCGATCGGCTTGTCGTTGGCGATCACGACGAGGATCTCCGATGCGCCCGCGGCCACGTGTTCGGCGAGCTGGCCGGCCACCTCGGCCGCGGTGCCGCGGAGCAGGAAGCCCATGAGTGGTGTCGGGTCGAAGCCGAACCAGTGCTCGAGCTTCTCGGCCCCCTGTTGGGTGCTGGTGACCGACGGGATGTCGACGAACGTGACGACCCCCTTGGTGATGGCGGCGGGGTCGCGGCCTGCGGCCTCGGCCTCCTCCTCCATCAGGGCCCGGTGCCGGCCGAACCAGCGGGGCGAGCAGAGGTAGGGCAGCCAGCCGTCGCCGACGCGGGCGGCGCGCGAACGGGCGGCCTCGGCGCGGCCCCCGACCCAGATCGGGATGGCATCAGGCTCGGGGTTCATCCACCGCGTGCCGCCGCGCGCGTCCCACACCCGACGGATCTCGTGGATCGACTCCTCGATGACCGCGCCACGCGTCTTCATCGACTTGCCGAGGCGGTCGTACTCCTCGACGTTCTCGCCGATGCCCACGCCGCAGACCACCCGGCCGGGCGCCATCATCTGGGTGTTGGCGAAGGTCTTGGCCACCGTGATCGGGTCGCGCAGGGGGAGCTGCAGGACGCAGGAGCCGATGGTCATGCGCTGCGCGTGCGATGCCAGCGCCGGGAGCGACGACTGGGCGTCGATCGCCTTCGAGTGCCAGAGGACGTGATCCGCGAGCCACAGGCCCTCGACACCGGTGTCCTCCACCCGTGCGACCACCTCGCCCACGTTGCGCCAGCGGCCGCCGGCATCGAGCGGGAACTCCGAGAGGCAGATGCCGAGTCGGGCCGCCGGGGGTTGGTTCATCGCCGGAGTGTAGGTGGGCCCGCGGATAGCGTCGGCCCGTGACCGAGACCTCGACCGCGCCGCCCCGACCTGGTGTGACGGTGGTCCTGAGCCGGTGCGCGGAGGTCGGGCCGGCGTGCGCCGCGGCCCTGGCCGCCGAGCCGTCGAGGCCCGGCGAGCCCGTCGAGCGCACCACGATCCTGCTCGGCCTCGGTGACCCGCCGTCGGGCGTCATCGGCGTCGAACTGCCCGACGACTCGGCGGCAGCCGTCGCATCGGCCCTGGCGGAGATCGCCACCGCCCACGGGCCCGTGCAGACGCTCGTGACCGTCCCCGGCCACGGGGTGGCGCGGTCCGTCGTGCGCACCGCGGAGGATGACCCGT
>JAOBWM010000053.1 GCA_025463365.1 Acidimicrobiales bacterium | reverse complement strand
CTCGGTGAGGCGCTCGATGAACTGCTGGAGGTGGGCGGTGGCATCGAGCATGAACGTGTTGATGCGGATGTCTTCGCGGGTGGCCCGCTTGACCTCCATCAACGTGGCGTCGACCGTCTCCTGGGTGGGCGGGTAGTTGAAGACCGGCTGGCCGCTGGCGGTGATGTGGGCCGTGGGCTCGCCGTCGGTGATCATGATGATCTGCTTGGTCCCGTGCTCCCGCGAGAGGAGCTTGCGGCTGAGCTGGAAGCCGTGCTGCATGTTGGTGCCGTACACGTAGTCCCAGGAGACCTCGGGGAGCTCGCGTGGCTCGATGACGCGGGCGATCTCGCTGAAGCCCACCAGGCCGAGGTAGTCGCGCGGGTACCGGCTCGAGATGAGCGAGTGCAGCGCCATCGCGACCTTCTTGGCGGCCAGGAAGTTGTCGCGCATCGGCATCGACAGCGAAAGGTCGACCATCAACACGGTGGCGGAACGGACGGTCTGTTCGGTCTGCTCGATCTCGAAGTCGTCGGGTGAGAGCTTGACCGGCGTGCCGCCGCCGGTCCGGGACACCGCGTTGCGAATGGTCCGCTCGATGTGCAGGTTGAACGGGTCGCCGAACTCGTAGGGCTTGGTGTCCATCGAGCGCTCGTGGCCGAGGCCGGTACGAGTGAGCTCGTGCTGGCCGAGCTTGTCGCGGGCCATCTTCGAGAACAGGTCGTTCAGGGCGTGCTTGCCGACCCGGCGCAGCCCTTCGGGCGTGAGCTCGTAGCGGCCCTCGCGGTTCTCGATGAGGCCGGCCTCGGTGAGCATTCGGGCCAGTTCGGCCATCTTCTCGAGGCTGTCGGCGGCCTCGGTCCCGAGCAGCTGGCGGGCGCGATCGATGTCGATCTCGGCGAGGGCGCCAGGGTTGGCCGCGCCGCGCATCATCTGCTCGATCTGATCCAGTTCGCCCAGCTCGTTCATGATCGCGGCGGCGTCGGCGAAGCCCAGCGGGTCCTGGCCGGAGAAGTCGTAGCGGCGGTTCCAACCCATGTCGGGGAACGCCTGCTGGAGGTTGGACGACAGCTGGTCCATCTCCCACCGCAGGTCCATGTCCTCGAGCAACTGCTCGGACAGGCCCTGGAGCTGCGCCCGCTGCTCGGGCGTCATCGAGTTGAGCATCGCCTGCATGGCGGCCATGCGGCGGGCCATGAGCTCGAGCAACTCGTCGAGGTCGCGGGGGTTCTCGGGGAAGAACTCCTCGCCGTAGTTCTCCATGAACCGGTCGAACTCGGGCTCCCTGCCGGCCGCCCGATCCTGGAGCATCTGGTTGAGGTCGGCCAGCATGTCCTTGGTGCGGGCGAGCGCCTCGGGCGACACATCACTCATGGCGCCGGCCATCTGGTTGAACCAGCGCTGGGCGAGCTGCTGACGGAGCTGCTCGGTCAGCTCCTCGAACTTCTGCCGCGCCTCGCTGGAGGTGAAGTCGTACTCGGAGAGCTCCTTGACCATGCCGGCGAGGTCAGGCGGCAGGAGGTCGAGCTGCATCTTGTTGTCGGCCACCGCTTCGTCGGTGACCTGCTTGCGGCGGGCATCGCCCGACTCGGCGGCCTCTCGGGCCAGGTCGTCGAGGGCTTCGCGCTCCATGTCGACCACGTTGCGGAGCTGCTCGGCGATGTCGTCGTAGACCCCGCCGAGGTCGTAGTTCTCGAGCCGCTCCCGGCGCTGCTCGCGCAGGCGCTCCATGAGCTCCTTCATGCCCTGCACGTGTTCGCCGTTGCGGTCCTCGAAGCCCGTGTTGAGCATCCGGCGCAGCGCCGCGTTCAGGTCCCCGTGGTAGAGGAGATCGTCGTTGATCTCGCTCAGGACCGAGTCGGCATCGAGGTCGAAGCCGACCTGCGTGCCGTCCCAGGCCGAGTACCGGAAACGGGGACGGTTGCGGGGGCGCACCCGGCCGAGGCTACGCCCGCGCCTGCTCGACGCGTCGGTCGCCGGAGGGGGCGCGTCTGGTGCAGACAGGCCCGGACGACGGGCGCGCGATCGGTGGGAGGATGCGACATGACCTTCCCCGACGAATTCTGGTGGGGCGCCGGGATGCCGTCGGTGATCACCGAGGGCGCGGCTCCGACCTCCGACCTCGGTGCGTGGGAGCGCGAGGGCCGATTGCCCACCTCCGAGCCGGGCAACGGGTTCGCCTCGGCGTTCGCCGACGACCTCGGCCTGCTCGCCGTGCACGGATTCGGACACCTGCGCCTGACGCTCGACTGGGCGCGGCTCGAGCCGACGAACGGCCACCACGACGCCGAGGCGATCGAGCACCTCCGCCTCGTCCTGGGTGTGGCGCGCGATGCGGGCCTGTCGGTCTGGGGCTGTCTGCACGATGGCCCGCTCCCCGGTTGGTTCGCTCACGACGAGCGCGGGTTCCGCGACGAGCGCTCGCGGCGGTACTTCTGGGCCCGGCACGTGGAGTTCGTCGGGGAGGCGTTCGGCGACCTCGTCCACGGCTGGGTGCCCGTGCACGAGCCCTCCCGCTGGGCGATGCAGGGTTGGCTCGACGGATCGCGTCCGCCCGGCGGGCGCGACGACTCCGAGGCGTTCGCGGCCTCGCTCGAAGCGATCCACCTCGCCACGGTGGAGGCGGCGCTGCGGCTGCGGGGCGGCGGACGACCCGTGGCCTCGAGCCACTGGCTCGTCCCGGTGTTCCCGGCCCGGCTGGATCCGGGTTCGCCGCCCACCGCCGACGCCGAGGCGATGGCCTCGGTGGTGGACGAGACGCTCCGACGGTCCTGGCTGCGCATGATCGAGGAGCAGACGCTCGTGGTGCCCGGCCGGGCCCCGGTCGAGGTCCCGCGGGCGCGAGAGGCCTTCGACGTGATCGGGTTCAGCTATCGCCACGCCCTCGCCGTCCGTGGCGACGGTGCCCTGCTCCCCTACCCCCAGACGCTGGCCGTCGGAGCCGACGGCCAGGTGGCGTGGGCCGAGGGTCTCGCCGTCGTGCTCCACCAGTTGGCCGACGCGCTTCCCGAGCGGGACCTGCTCGTGACCGGCCTCGGCCTCGCCACCGACGACGAAGCGCGGCGTGAGGACCACCTGCGCGAGGCCCTAGCCATCGCCTCCGAGGCCGTCGACGACGGCATGAAGCTGCGCGGGCTCTGGTGGGACTCGCCGATCGACGCGCGATCGGGCGCATCGGCGGGCCCCGGACGCAGGGGCCTGTTCGGCGAGAACCGCGACCCCCGCCCCGCGGCCCTCCTGCTCGCCAAGGTGGCCGAGGGCGGCCCGCTCCCGACCTAGGTGCCGTGACAGGCGAGGTGTGTGCACCCCGACGCGCCCACCACACCGCCACGCACACACGACCCACCCGCCCGACAACGTGTGTGCGCTGGTCCCGGGTGGCCGGCGCGTAGCGTCGGGCCGTGCGCCTCCCCGACCGGTTGTGGGTGCCGGCGCTCGCTGCCGGCCTGCTGGCGCTGACGTTCGTGGGTGCGCTGCTGGTGCGGGCCGACGGCGACCCGTCGCTGCTCGTTCACGCCGGGGCACCGTGCGCGACGCCGTCCGCGAGCGCCGCCGATCCCGCGTGCGACGGCCTCTCTGCGGCTGAGCGGGCGGCGACGCCGCTCGATTCCCACGCCGCCGCCGCTCCCGGGTCGCTCGCCGTGCAAGCCGCCGACGAGGCGTTCGACGGCCAGTTCTTCTACCGGCTCGGCGTCTCGCCGTGGTCGAAGGACGCGCGGGTGGCAGGCGTGCAGTTCGACCTGCCCGCCCTGCGCAACTCCCGCTGGGGCTACGGCGCCCTCGCCTTCGTCGCCAGCGGCGGAGACCCCGACCTCGTCCCGTGGGCCCTCGTCGGATTGAACCTGGCTGCCGCGGTGGCGGTCGGAGCGATCGGTGGCGGGTTGGCACGCGCAACCGGTCGCCACGCGGGCTGGGGGCTGCTCCTGGCCCTGTGGCCGGGGTTCGCCTACTCGCTGTCGCTCGACACGTCGGAGCTCGTCGCCGCCGCGTTCGCCCTGGGCGCGCTGCTCGCCCTTCGACAGCGTCGCTGGGCCGGTGCCGCCGCCCTCTTCGCGTGCGCGGTCCTCACCCGTGACACGACCGCCGTGGTGCCGTTCGGTGTCGCCGTGGCTGGCGCCTGGACGTGGTTCGCGAGCCGACGGGGCGGCGCGCCGATGGTCGACCCATTCGTGGTGCCGTCGAACGCCGGACAGTCCCTCGCGATGTCGACCATCGACCCATCGGTGGCGACATCTGACGAATCCGACCCACCCTTGGCGATGTCGACCACCGACCCACCGGCGGCGACATCTGACGAACCTGCAGGTCAACCGATGGAAACCGCGTCGGCGCAGGAGCGGCGTCCGCCCGAGGGCGACGGTTCCCGAGGGTTGGCCGCGACTGCGGTCGGAGGGTGCGCGCTCGCCGTCTTCGGCGTTTGGCAGCTCGTCCAACGGGCCCGGTTCGACGCCCTCCCGCTCACGTCATCCGGCGACAACAACCTCAGCGCCCCCCTTGCCGGTCTGGTCCGCGCGCTCGGCCACGACGTGCCGCCGAGCGGAGGCACCGAGGCGTTCCGGCTGCTGTGCATCATCGGGCTCGTGGCGCTCGTCGCCGCGGCCGCATGGTGCTGGCGGAGCAGCGCCGCTCCACTCGTCGAGCGCGTGGCGTGGGTCCCGGCCGTCGCCGTCGTGTTGCTCCTGAACGCCTACCTGTGGTCGGGTGCGACCGCGTTCCTCCGCGCGAGCACCGAGGCCGGGATCTTGTCGATCCTCGTGCTCCTCGGATCGCGCCGCGATCGACTGCTCACGCTGGCGGGCATCGGGCTCGGCGGCCTGTGGCTCCTCACCGCCGCGTCCCAGGTCGCCAAACTCGCCTGACCGACGCGCGTGCCCGAGAGGCGTGCGCGCCCAGGCGCGCAGAACGCGCCAGAGCACACACACGCCGCATCATCCAGTCGCGGTGTGCGCGCCCAGGTGCGCCCAGCGCGCCACAGGACACACACCTCGCCCCGGACGCCGACCGCCCACGGGGTGTGCGCCCTCTGGTGTGCCCAGCGCGCCGGAGCGCACACACGCCGCCCCGACGCCGACCGCCGACCGGGTGTGCGCGCTCTGGTGTGCCCAGCGCGCCGGAGCGCACACACGCCGCACAATCGGCACGGGTGTGCGCGCTCTGGTGTTTCCAGCGCGCCGGAGCGCACACACGTCGCACAATCGGCACGGGTGTGCGCGCACTGGCGCGGAGGGCGGGGTGGGCGCGGGTCCACGGGTGCGTGGCGGGGCGGGGACCACGGGCTTCGTAGACTCGGCGGTCGTGCTGGCACGCCTGCGAGGGAGCGAACCCACCTCGCGGTGGCCATGGATCGGGGCTGCGCTCGGCCTGGTCGTCGCGGCGCCGCTCATCGTCTCGGGGCCCGGCAACGACCTCGACGTAGCCAACATCTTCCGCTCCGGACGCTCGATCGCGCAGCACCTGTCGTACGTCCCGAGCCGACCCCCGGGCGCGCCGGTCCACGAGCTCATCGTCGGTGTCCTCGATCTTGTCGGCGGACCGGTCCTCACCAACCTGTCGTCGCTCGCCGCCGCCGCCGCGCTGCTCGTCGGCCTCGACCGACTGCTCCGCCGCGAGGGCATCGGGCCTGGCGGGCGATGGGCCGTGGCCCTCGTCGGCGCGTGCCCGTGGTTCGTGATCGCGGCGACGTCGACAGCGGAGTACGTCTTCGCCCTTGCCTTCGTCATCGCCGCGGCCCTGGCCCTTCGCCGCGGCCACCCTGTCGTCGCCGGACTCCTCGCCGCAGCATCGATGGGCTGTCGGGTCGGCTCCGGCGCCCTTGTCGCGGCCTTCCTGCTCGCCGAGCTCACGGAGCCCCGGGCGGCCGCGAACCGAGTCGGCGATCCCGACGAACCCCACGACATCGCGGACGCAACCACCACCACCGCCTTCGCCACCGACACCGACACCGCCGAGACCACCTCTGCCGAGCCCACCTCTGCCGCGCGGTCACCCCGGCGAGCCGTGCTGATCACCGCGGTGGTCGCCGGGTTGGGCACGATCGCCGCCTTCGTGCCCTCCTACCTCTCCGCTCACGGCCTCTCGTTCGCCGAGAACGACTTCTCGACCTCGAGTGTCGCGGTCCAGATCGGTCGAGGGCTGGCCAAGGACCTCAACCTCCTCGGCCCGCCGGCCACGCTGGTCGCCCTGCTCGCCCTCCCCGCTCTGGCCAAGGCCCTGGCCAGCTGGCGGGCGTCCTGGCTCGTCCGGTTCGCCACCGTCGGCTTCGTGCTGTCGCAGATCCTCTTCCTGCGGTTCCCGTGGAAGATGCCGCACCTGTTGCCCTGCCTGCTCTGCCTGGCGATCCTCCTCGGCGTCGCCCTCGAGGCGAAGCCCCGCCTGCTGATCGCGCTGGTCGCCTTGCAACTCGCGTTCTGTGTCCTTCGGGTCAACGTGGTCCGACCCGACGATCCCAACCAGGCCACCGGCGGCAAGGTCGGCGTCACGGTCGGCTGGGGTCCGGTGATCACCGACTGGCAATGCCGGCGCGAGCACCCGGATGCGTACCGCGGCCGCCAGAAGGTCGAGGTCGAAGGGGCCTGGGACTGCGCGGCGCCGTTCGGTCGCTGACCACGGCACGCGCACGCTCCCCTGAGGTCACGTCGACCGCGAGCAGGTGCGGCGGGGCCACCTCCCTACCAGCCGACATCCGAGTCAACGCACGCGGTGAGTCAGTCGCTGAGTCAGACCGCCCGTTCCGCACCGGGCCGATCCGCTCGGTCAGGCGCCACCGAACGTGTGGTGCACCGCCTCGACGTTGTTGCCGTCCGGGTCGCGCACGAAGGCGCCGTAGTAGCCGGGGTGGTACTCGGGCCAGACCCGGGCCTCGTGGAGCACCTCGGCCCCGATGCCCACGGCCGCGGCGAGGAACCCGTCGACGGCCTCGCGGCTCGACGCCTGGAACGCGAGGTGGGACTGCCGGTTCGCGATGGCATCGGTCGCGGCGCCGATCCAGAACGCCGGGAACAGGTCGCCGTACCCGATGGCCTGGCCGTGGTCCATGACCCGCCGGTACCCCAGCGAACCGAGCACGACGTCGTAGAAGGCGGAAGCGGCGGCGAGATCGTCGACCTGGATGGAGACGTGATCGAGCATCGCCCGCCATGGTGCCACCCCGGCCCCACACCGATCCGGATTTGAGCACCGGTTGCTCAAGCCTGATCGGGCGACGTGCGGTCTCCTGGGATCGACGAGTGCAACCGCTGCCTCGCCCTCGAAGGAGACCCCCCGTGAAGACGCCCGATCCCGAAGCCATGCGCCGCACGTTCATCGAGCAGGTCCAGCCCCATGTGGGCGAGCCGGTGCTCGCCGTCGGGTTCTTGAGCCCCGCCGGCCTCATGAGCACCTACACCAAGCAGGCGGTCTCCGGCGGAGCCCTGCGGATGGTCTCGCCGCTCGCCGCCTGGCTGTTCCGCCGGAAGAAGTCGTCCGACCGCAAGGCTTCGAGCGACGTCACGCTGCTCGTGGCCGTGGGTGACACCACCGTCTCGTGCTTCCCGTACCCGGCCGGCGCCCCCTTCGTGGTCCAGCAACCGACGATGGTTTGGCAGCGTGCCGACATCCGCGTCACCGCCGACGCGCCCGGGCGCCAGGCCCAGCAGGTGCACGTCGACCTCTCGTCGGGCGAGCACCACGACTTCGAGATCTCCATGGTCGGCAAGACGTGGTCAGGCTGGAGCGACGCCATGCTCCAGCTCTTGCTCAGCCCGGTCGCCGCCTGACGCTCGGGGACTGCGCCCGCGGACTGCCGGTCAGCGGGCGCGGTAGGTGGCGCGGGTCCCGCGGTGGTCGGCGTCCTTGTTCAGCCGCTTCGACAGGTGCAGGCCTTCGAGGACGAACTCCACCGCGCTGGCCACCACGCCGGCGCGCTCGTCAGCGCCCACCAGGGCCACCACCGCATCGCGCAGCGCGGGGATCTCCTGGGACAGCGCGACCTCGTCGGCGGCGCGCACGTCCTCACCGGCGTGCACCACCCGCCCCTCGTCGAAGGCATCGATCACGCCGCGCAGCTGGCCGATGTCCAGGTGGTCGCGGAAGACCGTGAGCACCGCCTGCTGGACGAGGCGCTCGATGATCTCGCCGCCGTCGTCGTCGAGCGTGTCGAGCTCGATCTTCCCCGAAGTCGACGCGGCGAGGGCGTCGAGGTCCGACACGCGTGGGACGACCTCGGTCTCGCCCGACCGCAGCGCGCGCCTGGCGGCGTTGGCCACGAGCGTCTCGGCGTTGGTGACGCTGAGCCGCACCGACACGCCCGACCGCTGGTTCACATGGCTGCTCTGGCGGGCCAGCTGCGAGATCGTGGACACGACCTCGGCCATGAACGGTGGCAGCGCGACCTCGAGCCCCTCGGCCTCGAGCGGACGGGCCTCCTGCTCGACGATCGCCATCTCGGTCTCGGTGTCGAGCGGGTAGTGCGTGCGGATCTGGGCGCCGAAACGGTCCTTGAGCGGCGTGATGAGCCGGCCGCGGTTCGTGTAGTCCTCCGGGTTGGCCGACGCGAAGAGCACCACGTCGAGCGGCAGGCGCACCTTGAAGCCGCGGATCTGGACGTCGCGCTCCTCGAGCACGTTGAGCAGGCCGACCTGGATGCGCTCGGCCAGGTCGGGGAGCTCGTTGATGGCGAAGATGCCGCGGTTGGTGCGAGGCACCAGGCCGTAGTGGAGGGTCAGCTCGTCGGACAGGTAGCGCCCCTCGGCGACCTTGATCGGGTCGACCTCGCCGATCAGGTCGGCGATGGAGGTGTCCGGCGTCGCCAGCTTCTCGCCGTAGCGGGTGTCGCGGTGGATCCAGTCGATGGGCGTGTCGTCGCCCTTCTCGGCGATCAGCTCGCGGGCATGGCGCGAGACCGGATGGTACGGATCGTCGTTGATCTCGCTCCCGGCCACGATGGGCAGCCACTCGTCGAGCAGGTTCGTGAGCGAGCGGATCATGCGAGTCTTCGCCTGGCCACGCTCGCCGAGGAAGATCACGTCGTGGCCGGCGAGGATGGCGTTCTCGAGCTGGGGCAGGACGGTGTCCTCGTACCCGAGCACGGCGTCGACGAGGGGTGCTCCGTCACGCACCCGGGCCACGGCGTTGCGGCGGATCTCCGTCTTCACCGGGACCGACGTCCAGCCCGAGGCACGCAGTTGACCGATGGTGGCAGCACGGTTCGACATCTCGTCGAAGCTACCGCCGACCCCGGGCCCCGCCACCGGCGCCGGCACCGTCGTGGCCTCAGGTCATCGGGCCAGGCCCCGGGCGGGGCGCCGAGGGTGGCGGGATAGGTTCGACGGATGGATCTGGACGGAGGCTGGCGCGCCAACGCAGCCGACGACGACCTCCGCCGGACCTGGCTCGACGACCCCGGCGCAGCAGCCGACGGCGCCGGAGGATGGGAGCCCGTCACGGTGCCGGGCCACTGGCGGAGCGACCCTGCCTTCGCCGAAGCCCACGGCCCGCTCCTGTACCGCACCCCGTTCGAGCACGAGCCCCCGATCGGCGACGAACGCTGGTGGCTGCGCTTCGACGGGATCTTCTACCAGGGCGACGTGTGGCTCGACGGTGGGTACGTGGGCGACACGGAGGGGTACTTCTTCCCCCACACCTTCGAGGTCACCGACGCGCTGCGGGCCCGACGCGAGCACGTCCTCGGCGTCGAGGTCACGTGCAGCCCGGTCCGGGACCGGACCGCGAAGCGGTCGATCACCGGGTCGTTCCAGCACGCCGAGGGGCTGCACCCCGACGCCAACCCCGGCGGCATCTGGCGTCCGGTCCGGCTCGAGCGAACCGGACCGATCCGCATCCGCCACCTGCGCGTGCTGTGCCGAGAGGCCAACGAGACGCGGGCCACGGTCACGTTCCGGGCGGTGCTCGACGCAGCCGAGGCAACCGAGGCCACCCTGCGCTCCTCGGTCGGGGGCACCGAGCTCGTCGAGGAACGACGCCTCGCCGCGGGCGAGAACCAGGTCGAGTGGCAGCTCCGCGTCGACGACCCGGACCTGTGGTGGCCCCATGCACTGGGCGACCAGCCCCTCCACGACGTGGTGGTCGAAGTCTTCGCCCACCCGGCCTCCTCAGGCGACGCCGCGGGGACCGACGGCGACGGCCACGGCGACGGCGACGGCGACGGCGACGGCGAGGGCGACGGAGCGGTGTCGGTCGGCGCCGACGTCAGCCACCGCATCGAGCAGCGCATCGGGTTGCGGCAGGTGCACCTGCGGGCATGGGTCCTCCACGTCAACGGCGAGCGCCTCTTCGTCAAGGGCGCGAACCAGCTCCCGAACCGGTTCGCCCTTGCCGAGGCGACCGCCGAGGACCTGCGGCGCGACGTCGCGCTGGCCAAGGACGCGAACCTCGACCTGATCCGTGTGCACTCCCACATCAGCCGGCCGGAGCTGTACGACGCGGCCGACGAGGCGGGGATGCTCCTGTGGCAGGACTTCCCCTTGCACCGTGGCTATGCGCGAAGCGTGCGCAAGGAAGCCCAACGCCAAGCCCGCGAGGCGGTCGACCTGCTCGGCCACCATCCGTCGGTCGCCATCTGGTGCGGCCACGACGAGCCCTTCACCCTCGACGACGGGCCCGGCGACACCTTGGTCTCGCCGCCGTCCAGCGCACGGTCCCTTGCCGCCCACGAGCTCCCGTCATGGAACAAGTCGATCTTGGACCGGACCGTGAAGCGTTCGATCGAGAAGGCCGACGCCAGCCGGCCGGTCATCGCCCACTCGGGGGTGCTGCCCCACCCACCGCAGTTCGACGGCACCGACAGTCACCTCTCCTTCGGGTGGGCCTACGGCGACACCCGTGATCTCGGCGGTCTGGCCCGAGCGCTCCCTCGCGTCATCCGGTTCGTCGGTGAGCTCGGCGCGCAGTCGGTGCCCGACAGCGCGGACTTCTGCGAGCCGGAGCGGTGGCCGGACCTCGACTGGGAGCGGCTCGCCAACGATCACGGCTACCGGTCCGCGGTGTTCGACGAACGGGTTCCTCCCGCTGACCACCCCACGTTCGAGTCCTGGCGGCGCGCCTCCCAAGAGCTCCAGGCCGAGGTCATCCGCCACCAGGTCGAGACCTTGCGGCGGCTCAAGTACCGCCCCACCGGCGGGTTCGCGGTGTTGTCGTTGGCCGACGGATGGCCGGCCATCGGCTCGTCGATCGTCGACCACGAGCGGCGACCGAAGCTGGCCTACGACGCCCTGCGCCTTGCGTGCCGGCCGGTGATCGTGGTGGCCGACCGCTTCCCGGCCGAGGTCGCGGTCGGCGACGCGCTCGCGCTCGACGTGCACGTCATCTCGGACCTCCGCCACGAGCTCGAGGAGATCGAGGTCCGCGCCCGCCTCCGCTGGGAGGGGGGCGAGCAGCGGTGGCGCTTCGCGGGGACGATCGACGCCGATGCCTGCATCCGGGTCGGCACGTTGCCCATCGAGGTTCCCGACGCGCCCGGCCCGATGACCCTCGACCTCACGCTGATCGGCCCCGACGCCGTCGGCGGGCCCGTCCACCGAGCCGACCGCACCCAGATCGTCTCCGGCTGACCGACGCGAACGCTTCCTCCTAGGGTTGGCCGCCGGAGCGGGACCCAGGGAGAACGAGATGCCAGAGGATCCGGACGACGCGCGGCGCCAGGATGATCCACCCCGGGCGACCGACCGCCGGACGGTGCTGCGAGCGCTCGGGCTGGGGGCGGCCGGTCTGGGGCTCGGCGGGGTCGGCGCGCTCGCCGCGTGCAGCTCCGACGGCCCGACGACCGCAACCCGAAGCACGCGGGGCCGGCTCGACCGCGGCGCGACCACGACCACCCGAGTCATCCCGCCCTACGACCCGAGCCGGCCGTACTGGGAGCAGGGCAACTTCGCTTCGGTCACGAAGGAGGAGACGCTCCGCAAGGCCGACCTCACCGTCGTGGGCGCGATCCCGAAGGAGCTCTCCGGGCTCTTCGTGCGCAACGGCTCCAACCCGCCGACGGGCAAGAGCGACCACTGGTTCCTCGGCGACGGCATGGTGCACGGCGTCCGCCTCGAGCGCGGCAAGGCGACGTGGTATCGGAACCGCTACGTGCAGACGCCGCTCGCCGCCGCGGGCAAGGACGCCCTGAACTTCGGCAGCGTCCCCGGCAAGCAGAACAACCAGAGCAACGTCGCCCTCGTCCACCACGCCGGGAAGCTGCTCACCACTGGCGAGGTCGGCTGGCCCTTCGAGCTCGACACGGGCGACCTCTCGACCGTGGGCCCCTGGAGCTTCGACGGGAAGCTCGGCAACACGATGACCGCCCACCCCAAGATCGACCCGGCGACCGGTCGCATGCACTTCTTCGGATACGAGATCGTCTCGCCCACCCTGACGTACTACGCCGCCGACCCGCAGGGGCGCATCGACCTGGTGACGCCCATCGCCCTCGAGGCCGCGAGCATGGTTCACGACTTCGCGGTGACCGATCGCGACGCGATCTTCTGGATCGGTCCGGTCGTGTTCGGCACCGATGCCAACAACCCGAACCCCTCGATTCCGTTCCACTGGAACGCCGGAGGCCGCAGCCGCGTCGCGGTCCTCCCGCTCGAGGGCGGTCCAGCCGACATCCGGTGGGTCGACATCCCCCAGTGCTTCGTCTTCCACGGCCTGAACGCCCACCGCGACGGCGACGACATCGTCTTGCACCTCAACAAGCAGGAGCAGGCCTTCGGGCCCAAGGGCGACCTGCTCCCCTCCCACCTGCACGAATGGCGCATCGGCACCGCCGGCAAGGACCTGACGTTCTCCGAGCGCCAGCTGTCGGACCGATCGATGGACCTCCCGACCCACGACCGGCGCCACACCGGCCGGTCGACGCGCCACGGGTGGTTCGCGACCAGCACGGCGTCCGACGCGACCTACGGGTTCGAGCTGGCGGGCCTGTGCCACGTCGACCTGAAGACTGGCGCCGAGGACGTGTGGTCGCCCGGCGAGAAGACCCGCGCCGGGGAGGGGTTCTTCGTGCCCGCGGCAGACAGCACGGAAGAGGGCGAAGGCTGGCTCCTCACCTTCGTGTGGGATCGACCGTCGAACCGGTCAGCGCTCGCCATCTTCGATGCCCAGGCGATCGCGGACGGGCCCGTGGCCCAGGTCCAGCTCCCGGTCCGTGTGCCGTTCGGCTTCCACGGGCTGTGGGTGGACGACGCCCAGCTCTGATCGCGCTCAAGGCGGCAGCCGCCCCACCTGGACGGCGAGCAGGCGGGCGAGGCGAGCGGCGCCATCCGGCGAGAGGTCGAACTCCTCGGCGACATCGGCCACCGTCACCGGGCCCACCGTCCCGCGCCGGCGGAGGAAGGCCTCCACCTCCTCGCTCGGGGCCAGGCGGCCGAGGGCGATGCGCCAGACGCGCTCCTCCTCGAGCTCCATCGTGGCCGGGGTGGCGACCGGCCACCCGATGCCGCGCTCGGCGTGGACGAGCTCGTGGGCGAGGACCTCCCGGCGCTCCTGGCGCGTGAGCGAGGGGGCCAGCAGGATCTCGTCTCCGGCGGGGCCGCGGATCCATCGGCCGCGGTCCCCGTCGAGCGAGGCGAACCAGAACTGGGCACCGCTCGAGCGCAAGGCTCGCCAAGGGTTCCATCGCGTCATGTCACCATCATGGCGATGGCCTCTGACAGCGAAGCGGCGTCAGGTCCCGGGGCGGGTCCGCCGCCCGGCTGGCGGGCGTGCGGAGCCCTTCGCTCCCGGGCGGTCCGCGGCGCGCAGCAGCGTGCGCTCGACGAAGCGCGGAGAGTCGTCCTCTTCCGACCGCAAGATCACGACGGAGTCCTGGTCGAACAGGAGGTCGAGCGGATGGACCCCCAGCTGATCGCAGATGCGCTCGACCGTCCGCAGGGTGAGGTTGCGCTCACCACGTTCGACGGCGCCCACGAACGTGCGATGCCAACCCACGTGCTCGCCGAACGACTCCTGTGAATACCCGAGCGACTTGCGAACCCGGCGCAGGTTTCGGCCAACGACAAACTGCAGCGCACCTTCCATGGCCGTTGACCTTGGCAAACGTGCTACTCGGGCAGCGACAGCCGGATCAGTAGACAGGTTGATGAGTAGCCTCCTGATGAGTAGTTGCCGGATCCCGCGAACCCGGCACACCAGGGTAGGCGTTATGTCCGGTTTTACGGCTGGCCGGGGACCACCGCCCGCGCAGTCGTCCGAGCGGCGTCGGAAACGATGACATATCCGCACCCCATGGGTAGCGGTGCTCATGCACCTGTGAACCCTCACGCTACCGCCCGATAGCGGGACTTTTCTGGCATCGAGCCCGCAACGCCTGCTCAGGACGGGACCGACCTGGCCCCAGGGACGCGGCACGGGTCACGCGAACGGCCGCAACGACACCGGATGTGGCGGCGGTCACGCCATCGTTTGCCGTGGCAGCAGGGGGCAGAGGTAGCGTCGCCGGTGATGGCTACCTCAACGGTTGCTCGCGGTCCGGCCGGTGCCGGAACCAAGCGAGCGAAGCGCAAAGCCCCGTTCCCGATCGAGCTCTATCGCTCGGCCCTCGGCAAGAAGTACGTGATGGCGGTCACGGGCATCATGTTGATGGGGTTCGTGCTCCTGCACATGATCGGGAACCTGAAGATGTTCCTCGGTCCGGCAGAGTTCGACCACTACGCCGAGTTCCTCCGGGAGCTGCTCGTACCCGTCCTTCCTCGGACCGTCACGCTCTGGCTGTTGCGTGGCGGGCTGATCGTCGCCTTCGCGCTGCACATCCACGCCGCCTACTCCCTCACGCGGATGAACCACGCCGCCCGACCGGTGAAGTACCAGAGCCAGCGCGACTACATCGCCGCCAACTTCGCCAGCCGAACGATGCGCTGGACCGGCGTGATCTTCGGCCTCTTCTTGGTGTGGCACCTGTTCGACCTCAGCTGGACCGGCACCGGCTACTCGTTCCACCGGGGCGCCGCCTACGCCAACGTGAGCACCAGCCTCCATCGGATCCCGGTCGGCATCCTCTACATCGTCGCCAACCTGGCACTGGGGGTGCACCTGTTCCACGGTGCGTGGAGCCTCTTCCAGTCGCTCGGCTGGAACAACCCCCGCTTCAACGCCTGGCGCCGCAACTTCGCCGCCGGGTTCGCGGCACTCATCGTCGTCGGCAACGTCGCCATGCCCGTCGCCATCTTGGCCGGCATCGTGGCCGTCCACTGATCCCAGGCTGAGGAACCGAACCATGCAACTCGACGCCAAGATCCCCGACGGCGCCATCGCCGACAAGTGGACGAACTACAAGTTCGAACGCAAGTTGGTGAACCCGGCCAACCGCCGCAAGTACGACGTCATCGTGGTGGGCACCGGTCTCGCCGGTGGCGCCGCCGCCGCCACACTTGGCGAGCAGGGCTACAACGTGAAGGCCTTCACCTTCCACGACTCCGCCCGCCGGGCCCACTCGATCGCCGCCCAGGGCGGCATCAACGCCGCAAAGAACTACAAGGGCGACGGCGACTCGATCTACCGCCTCTTCTACGACACGGTGAAGGGCGGCGACTTCCGGGCCCGCGAGGCCAACGTGTACCGCCTCGCCGAGGAGTCGGTGAACATCATCGACCAGGCCACCGCCCAGGGCGTCCCGTTTGCCCGCGAATACGGCGGCCTGCTCGACAACCGCTCCTTCGGCGGCGCCCAGGTGTCGCGCACCTTCTACGCCCGGGGCCAGACCGGCCAGCAGCTGCTGCTCGGGGTCTACCAACAGCTCTCCCGTCAGATCGGCCTCGGCAACGTGGCCTTGTACAACCGCAGCGAGCTCGTCGACATCGTGGTGGTCGACGGCAGGGCCGCCGGCATCGTGGTCCGCGACCTCGTGACCGGCCAGGTCACCAGCCACTCGGCCCACGCCGTCGTGCTGGCCACCGGCGGTTACTCCAACGCCTTCTTCCTCTCCACCAACGCCATGGCGTGCAACGTCACCGCCGCCTGGCGAGCCCACCGCAAGGGCGCGGCGTTCGCCAACCCCTGCTACACGCAGATCCACCCCACCAGCATCCCGCAGAGCGACGACTTCCAGTCCAAGCTCACGCTGATGTCGGAGTCGCTGCGCAACGACGGCCGCATCTGGTGCCCGAAGAGCCCCGACGAGACCCGCCCTCCCGACCAGATCCCCGAGGCGGACCGCGACTACTACCTCGAGCGCCGCTACCCGAGCTTCGGCAACCTGGCCCCGCGCGACATCGCCAGCCGGGCCGCCAAGATCGAGGTCGACGCCGGCAAGGGCGTCGGGCCCCTGAAGAACGGCGTCTACCTCGACTTCTCCGACGCCATCGCGCGTCTCGGCCGCGACACCATCGAGGAGCGCTACGGCAACCTCTTCGAGATGTACGAGCGCATCACCGACGAGTCGCCCTACGACGTGCCGATGCGCATCTACCCCGCGGTCCACTACACGATGGGCGGGCTCTGGGTGGACTACGAGCTGATGACCACGGTGCCCGGCCTCTATGCCGCGGGTGAGGCCAACTTCTCCGACCACGGCGCCAACCGCCTCGGTGCCTCAGCCCTGATGCAGGGCCTGTCCGACGGCTACTTCGTCCTCCCCAACACGATCAGCAACTACCTCGCCCCGCTGCTCGGCACGAAGCCCGTGCCCACCGACCACGCCGAGTTCCAGGTCGCCGAAGCCGCCGCCACAGCACGCTTCGCCGGCTACTTGGCCATCGGCGGGACCCGCTCCCCCGATGCCTTCCACCAGCAGCTCGGCAAGATCATGTGGGACTACTGCGGCATGGAGCGGACCAAGGAGGGCCTGGAGAAGGCGCTCTCGGAGATCCCCGCCCTGCACGAGGAGTTCCGCAAGGACCTTCGCGTCACCGGCAGCGGCGAGGCCACCAACCAAACCCTCGAGAAGGCGGGGCGCGTCGACGACTTCTTCGAGCTCGCCCAGGTGATGTGCCTCGATGCACTCACCCGCGAGGAGTCCTGCGGCGGCCACTTCCGCGCCGAGCACCAGACCGAGGAGGGCGAGGCCGAGCGCGACGATGCGCACTTCGCGCACGTCGCGGCGTGGGAGTGGACGGGCGATCCTGCCAACCCCACGCGCCACACCGAGCCCCTCGAATTCGAAAACGTCCACCTCCAGGTCCGGAGCTACAAGTGAAGGAACTCAACCTCACCCTCAAGATCTGGCGCCAGGACGGCCCGGACTCGAACGGGTCGTTCGACACCATCGCGGCTCCGGGGATCAACGACGAGATGTCGTTCCTCGAGATGCTCGACCTCGTCAACGAGCGCCTGATCAACGAGGGCAAGGACGCCGTGGTGTTCGACCACGATTGCCGCGAAGGCATCTGCGGCACGTGCTCGCTCATGATCAACGGCCAGGCACACGGCCCGCAGAAGGGCACGGCCACCTGCCAGCTCCACATGCGGAAGTTCTCCGACGGCGACGAGATCGTGATCGAGCCCTGGCGCGCCGCCGCCTTCCCGATCATCAAGGACCTGATGGTCGACCGGGCGGCGTTCGACCGCATCGTCGAGTCGGGCGGCTACATCACCGCCGAGACCGGTGGGGCTCCCGACGCCAACATCATCCCGATCCCCAAGCCGGTGGCCGACGCGGCCATGGACGCGGCCGCCTGCATCGGCTGCGGTGCGTGCGTGGCGGCGTGCCCGAACTCGGCCGCCAACCTGTTCACGTCGGCCAAGGTCGCCCACCTCAACCTGCTGCCCCAGGGCCAGGCCGAGCGCCACGCCCGGGTCGAGGCCATGGTGGACACGATGGAGGAGTTCTTCGGCTCCTGCACCAACCATGGCGAGTGCCAGGAGGCGTGCCCGAAGGAAATCTCGATCGACTTCATCGCCCTGATGAACAGGGACTACCTCGCGGCCAAGTTCAAGAACCGCCGCACCCTCTCCCGCAAGTAGCCGCCGGCTCGGTCGCGTTGATCGGTCGGCATTGCGAGTGGCGGGAGGGCCATGCCCTCTGGCCTGGGCTCAGGCCACCCAGCAGTCGGCCGTCGAGAAGTAGGGCCGTCGCACCCGATGGAGTGCCAGAGGGTGGCCGCCGTCCGCACCGGTGAACGTGGCGTCCGTCGTCGTGTCGACGTGCAGGCGGCCGGTCATGACGTGGGTGAGGCCCACTGCCTGCGCCGTCTGCCGTCGCACCGGCGACGTGTCGTTCGGGAGGAACGGTCGGTTCGAGCCGTCCACCGGGCGGCCAGAGCCGATCCAGCTCCAGGACGAGCCCGGCTGGTCCCACGCGATGTGGTCGGCGCATTCGTAGGTGATCGTGACGGTGCGGGTCTGTCCGGCGAGGTGGTCGACCCGGTAGCGCTGGACGCCTCGGACGGCGAACGTCAGGCCCACTGCAAGGAGGCCGGCCAGGGCGACGATGCCGATGGGGCCGAGGCGACGAGGTCGGCGCTCAGAGCGCGGCACGGCAGCCTCGGGTCCGACTAGGTCGATCGGGTCGCCCGGGTCGATCGGTCCTACCTCGTCGGCGTCGATGGTCCCGCTGGCACTCCGCATCCCGTCCCATCGGCCGGTTCCGGCCCCGCCATGAGGCCGGTTCGGGCTGCGGCCGTGGCGATGTCAGTCGGCCAGGTCGTCCTTCTTGGACAGCAGCTGTTCGGCGAAGATGCCGACCTGTTCGTTGACGCGGCGGATCGTGTCGTACACGGATCCGATGCTCTGCTCGGTCAGGTCCCGCGCCGCCTCGGCCGCGCCGCTCAGGGGCTCGATCTGGCCCAGCGCCTTGAGGGGAGCCGCCGCGACAGCCTGGTGGATCTCGCCGACCGTGGAGGCTCCTTGGTCGATCGCCTCTTCGACGAGCGCTTGGATGCGGGACAGGTCGAGCTCGGGCATGGAGGCTCCTCGTTCGGGGGCGAGGGCCGGGTTTCGGCCTCGGTTCAGGGGTGGCGGCGAACCTATACCGGGGCCTTCCAGGTTGCTCGGTAGGGTCCGAGCCATGGAGCTGATCCTCGTCCGCCACGGCCAACCGGCGTGGACCACGCCCGAGGGCATGGGCCGCAACGACCCCGGCCTCACCGACCTTGGGCACGCCCAGGCCGCGGCCGCGGCCGGTCGGCTCGCCGACCACGGCGACGAACCGGCGCCGGGCCCGGTCGACCGGCTGTTCGTCTCCCCGGCCGTCCGGGCCGTGGAGACGGCGGCGCCGATCAGCTCCACGCTCGGCCTTCCCGTCGAGGTGCGGGAGTGGATGTGGGAGCTGCGCAACCCCGACGACTGGGAGGGCGCGCCCATCGACCAGATCGAGCAGGCGTTCGTGGAGCTCCGCGGGCGGCCGCTCGCTGACATCTGGGACGGCGTCCCCGGCGGCGAGCCCCTGCGCGACTTCCACGACCGGATCATCGGTGGGCTCCACGGCGAGCTCGCCGGGCTCGACGTCAAACCCACCGACGACCACCGCCTGTGGCACGTGGGCCCCGATGCGCCCGAGCGGGTGGTGATGGTGGCCCACGGCGGCACCAACAGCACGATCGTCGCTCACCTGCTGGGCGTGCAGCCCGAGCCCTGGGAGTGGGATCGCTTCACGATGGGACACGCCTCGGTGGCCTTGCTGCGGACGGTCCCGCTGGCCGGCGCCAACCTCTGGTCGCTGCGTGCCCTGGGCGACGCCAACCACCTCCCGCTCGACGACCGCACCGTGTGACGGTCGGACGGCAGGCTGTCAGACCCCGGGAGTACGGTCCCGACATGGCCTCGAACCGGATCCGTCGACTCGCCTTCGCCCTCGTCGCGGTGACGCTGCTGGGCGTCGCGTCGTGCAGCTCGAGCGGCAGCGACGCCGACAAGGCATCGACCGGCAAGGGCACCTCGTCGTCCACGACAGAGGCGGCCGGCGAGACGGCCACGACGGCCGGTGGTTCGGCGGGGACCGGCAAGGCCCTTAGTCGCTACGCCGACTACAAGACGAAGAGCTACGACGACCCCGGCCATTGGGTGTGCCGCCCCGACACCCCGAAGGACCTCTGCCACGGCGACCTCGACAGCACCGAGGTGGCCGCCGACGGGACGTTGACGGTCCAGCCGTTCGAGCCCGCCGCCGACCCCAAGGTCGACTGCTTCTACGTGTACCCGACGATCTCGCGGGACCAGTCGAACTACAGCGACTGGAAGGCCTCCGACGACGAGGAGGGGTTCGTCACCCTCAACCAGGCCGCGCGCCTCCAGTCGGTGTGCCGCCTCTTCGCGCCGGTGTACCGCCAGGGCACCCTGGCCGGATTGGCCGGCCGGATCGGCGGCGGGGACCCCAAGTTCAGCGATCAGGGCGATCCGTACGCCGACGTGCTCGACGCGTTCCGCACCTACATGGCCCAGGACAACGAGGGCCGGGGCGTGGTGCTGATCGGCCACTCCCAGGGGGCGGGGATCCTCGACGAGCTCATCAAGAAGGAGATCGACCCCAACGCCGACGTGCGGGCCAAGCTCGTCGGCGCCTACCTCGCGGGCGGGTCGGTGGCCGTGCCTGACGGCAAGCTCGTCGGTGGCGACTTCACCAAGGTGCCGTTGTGCTCCAAGGACGGCGAGCCGGGTTGCGTGACCACGTGGGCGACCTTCAGGGCTACGGCCCCGCCCCCGTCGGGCACGTTCTTCGGCAAGGTCCGCGGCGGCAAGGCCGGCCAGGTGGCGGGGTGCGTCAGCCCGGCCGACCCGAGCGGCTCGAAGGGGGACGTGGAGGCCAAGAGCTACTTCCCAGCCGACGCCAAGGCATCGATCCTCTCCTCGCTCGGCGCCGGCCAGACGGGCGGGGGGTGGATCGATCCGTCAGCTGGGAAGGTCACCACGCCCTACGTGTCCGTGCCGGGGCTGGTGAGCGTGCAATGCCAGGCCAAGGACGGCGTCCACTACCTGCAGGCCACGGTCCACCCGAGCCCAGACGGGCCTCGCGCCGACGACATCCCGGGTGACCTCACGCCCGAGTGGGGGCTGCACCTCGTCGACGTCAACCTCGTGATGGGTGACGTGGTGGCCCAGGTCGGCGACCAGGCCGACGCGTACGCCGGCTGAGCCGGCCGCCTCGCACCCGATGGGGAGGCGCCAGATTGGCGCCCAGAGGGGCCGAACAGGTAGGCAAAGACCCGACTTTCGACCGTTCGCGCGCCCCGGCAGCCCTTCTCGGGGCCCGTTCGGACCGACATCGGCGAGAGCGATCCAGCCCACACCCGCAGACCTGACGAAGGATCCAAGGTGCACCTGCTCGCAGCCGAAGGCGGCTACCAGCTCTTCACGCTCGGGGGGACCGACAAGGCCCTCCTCTACTTCGCCCTCGTGGTGGCCCTCGTGGGCCTCGGCATCGGCGCCCTCCTCGCCAAGGGGGTCATTGCCGCCGACGACGGTCCCGAAGACATGAAGGTCATCGCCGTCGCGATCCAAGAAGGCGCGATGGCGTACATCAAGCGCCAGTTCCGCACGATCGGCTTCATCGTCGTGCCGCTGGCGGTCGTGGTGTTCCTGACCTCCGCCGAGATCCTCAAGGACAAGGACCACGTCGCACTGAGCTTCGCTCAGTCCGGCCTGTTCCGGACCCTCGCCTTCCTGATCGGCGGTCTGTCCTCCGGCTCGATCGGCTTCTTGGGCATGTGGCTCGCCACCCGCGGGAACATCCGCACCACGGCCGCCGCGACCAAGAGCGACTTCCCCGGTGCGCTCAAGGTCGCCATCCGCACCGGCGGTGCTGTGGGCCTCGCGACCGCCGGGCTCGGCCTGCTCGGCTCCACCATCATCATCCTCGTGTTCCAGAACACGAGCTCGGCGATCCTCGTCGGATTCGGCTTCGGCGGCTCGCTGCTGGCGCTGTTCCTCCGAGTCGGTGGCGGCATCTTCACCAAGGCCGCCGACGTCGGTGCTGACCTGGTGGGCAAGGTCGAAGCGGGCATCCCCGAGGACGACCCTCGCAACCCCGCCACCATCGCCGACAACGTCGGCGACAACGTGGGCGACTGCGCCGGCATGGCCTCGGACCTCTTCGAGAGCTTCGGCGTGACCCTCGTGGCCTCGATCATCCTCGGCGTGTCGGCGTTCAGCGCCATCGGCGTCGGGCCCGCCCAGGCCGCCCGTGGACTCGTCTTCCCGGTGGCCGTGATGGCCATCGGCCTGCTCGCCTCGGCCATCGGCATCTTCCTCGTGAAGGCAGGTCCGAAGGACGACGACGCCCTCAAGTGCATCAACCGGGGCATCTCGATCGCCCAGGTGCTCGCCGTGGCCGGCGCCGCCGCCCTGGCCTTCGGTTACGTCGGCACCCCCGACAAGCTGAAGCCCGGCGTCGACAAGCTCCTGGTCAGCGCACCCGGCGCACGCATGTTCGGCGCGGTGCTGGTGGGCATCGCCCTCGGCTTCGCCGCCTCCAAGATCACCGCCTACTTCACGTCCACCACCACCAAGCCGGTGCAGGACATCGCCCGGGCCACCCGTACCGGGCCGGCCACCACGGTGCTCGAAGGCATCAGCTCCGGCCTCGAGAGCGCCGTGTGGGCCCTCCTCGCCGTGGCCGCGGCCATCGGCGGCGCCATCGCCCTCGGCGGCGGTTCGTTCAAGTTCAGCGTCTACCTGGTGGCGCTGGCCGGCATCGGCATGCTGTCGACCACCGGCATCATCGTGGCCGAGGACACCTTCGGCCCCGTGGCCGACAACGCGGCAGGCATCGCCGAGATGTCGGGCAACTTCGAGGGCGAGCCGGAGCGGATCATGGTGGCGCTCGACGCGGTGGGCAACACCACCAAGGCCGTCACCAAGGGCTTCGCCATCGGCTCGGCCGTCATCGCCGCCGTGGCCCTGTTCGCCTCCTACGGCGAGACCAT
Source organism: Acidimicrobiales bacterium (assembly GCA_025463365.1). Lineage (GTDB taxonomy): Bacteria > Actinomycetota > Acidimicrobiia > Acidimicrobiales > Iamiaceae > Aquihabitans. Next base: position 14,810 of record JAOBWM010000053.1, on the reverse strand, counting down.
CATCGAGCAACTGGGCACGCACATGAAGGCGACCGCCGCTCCCGGCGGTTCGTTCGTCATCAACGTCGCCGATCCCAAGGTCTTCATCGGCCTGCTGATCGGCGGCTCGATCGCCTTCATCTTCTCCTCGCTCGCCATCCGGGCCGTCTCGCGCACCGCCGGCGTGGTGGTCCAGGAGGTCCGGCGCCAGTTCGCCGACGGGAAGATCATGAGCGGCGAGAAGCTGCCCGACTACGGCCCCGCCATCGACATCTGCACCACCGCTTCGCTGCGCGAGTTGGCCACCCCGGCCATCATCGCCGTACTGGCACCGGTGATCATCGGCTTCGGCCTCGGGCCGATCAGCCTGGGAGCGTTCCTCGCCAGCGTCATCGTGGTCGGCCAGCTCATGGCCAACTTCTTGAGCAACGCCGGCGGCGCCTGGGACAACGCCAAGAAGTACATCGAGGACGGGGCCGAGAACGGCAAGGGCTCAGAGAACCACAAGGCCGCCGTGATCGGCGACACCGTTGGTGACCCCTTCAAGGACACCGCCGGCCCGGCCCTCAACCCGCTGATCAAGGTGATGAACCTGGTCTCGCTGCTGATCCTCCCGGCCATCATCAAGGTGTACGACAAGGACAAGCTGGCCGACCTGAAGCAGTCGCCCACGGGCACCGCCCTCGTCATCGCCGTCGTCGCCGCCATCGTGGTGGTGGGGGCGATCGTCTACTCGAAGAAGTCGGGCGACAAGATGGCGGCCGACGCCGCGATCTGACCCACCCGGTCACCGCACGCTGCCGACGGCGTGCGTCTGCGTCCCTTCGGGGTCCAGGCGCACGCCGTCGTCGCGTCCGGGCACCAGAGCCCTCCCCCGACGTGTGGGCCGACACAGCCGGCGCGACGCGCGGGATGCGGCGGGGCCGCAGGGCCGGTGCGAGCGGGACGATGTAGCGGGGCGCAGGCGGGTGGGGCGCGAGGGGGTTGCGGGCCGGTACGGCCCCGAGGGTGCGGCGAGGCCGCAGGCCGGTAGGGCCCCGAGGGTGCGGCGAGGCCGCAGGCCGGTACGGCCCCGAGGGTGCGGCGCGGCCGCAGGCCGGTGCTGCGGAACGGTCTGGCGGGCGGGGCTAGACGGAATCAGAGGACGAGCGCCGCAGGCGATCCGCCCCAGCGCGACAGCAAGCGGGCTGGCTCGGTTCTTGTGTGCGATCGGCGGGTCCTGGGCGACGAAGCCACACAAGAACCGGGCTGGCTCGGTTCCTGTGTGCAATCGGCGGGCCCCGGGCGACGAACTCACACAAGAACGAGACGACGTCTCCGGCCTCCAGCCACGCTGGCCAGCTGGCGCCTCAGCGGGACAGCAAGCGGGCTGGCTCGGTTCTTGTGTGCAATCGGCGGGTCCTGGGCGACGAAGCCACACAAGAACGGGTCGACGCCGCCTTCTTGTGTGCGATCGGCGGGTCCTGGGCGACGAAGCCACACAAGAACGGGTCGACGACCTCCAGCCACCAACCTCCGCGCACGCTCGCCAGCCGGGGCCAGCGGACCGTGCGACCGTTTCCGGTCACGGCACTAGTCGAGGTCTTGGATGGCTTCGGCGAGCGGGGTGCCGGGGTCGCGGTGCTTGCGGGAGCGGTAGACCTCGACGAACACCGGTGTCAGCGACAACAAGACCACGCCGATGATGGCGATCTCGATGTGGTCCCGGATGACGCCCACGTTGCCCAGGGCAGCACCGAGGGACGTGACCCCGACGGCCCAGAGGAAGCCGCCGATCAGGTTGTAGACGACGAACGTGCGGTACTTCATGCCACCGACGCCGGCGACGATGGGGGCGAACGTACGCACGATCGGGATGAAGCGGGCCATCAGGACGGTCTTGGGTCCGTACTTCTCGAGGAAGTCGTGGGCCTTGGTGACGTGGGACTGCTTGAACAGCCGCGAGTCCTCCCGGGTGAACAGCGCCGGTCCGACCTTGCGGCCGAACAAGAAGCCGATCTGGTCGCCGGCGACGGCGGCGACGAAGAAGATCGGCAGGAGCACCAGGAGCGGTGGCATCCCGTCGTAGACGGCCTTCAGCGACGTCCCGGCGCCGGACTGGACGAACTGGTGCGCCCCGCTGGAGGTCATGAAACCGGCCAGGAAGAGCAACGAATCGCCGGGGAGGAAGAAGCCGAAGAAGAGCCCGGACTCGGCGAAGATGATCGCGGTGATCACGTAGGGAGCGCTGCTCCCGGCCTTCTCCAGCCAGAACTCCGGCTTCCAAGGGGCAGCGGCCAAGATCGTCGCGAGCATGCCCGCAACCTACAAGCTGGCCGGTCAGCGGCGGGAACCGGCTCAGGCCTGATCTGGTCAATTCAACCCGGGCTGATCGAGGGAGGGCGAGGCGATCGAACCTCGGTGGGACGCGAAGCGACCCCGCCCGGTGGGCGGGGTCGCTTCAGCAAAGGGTGGTGGTCGGCGCTCAGCGCCGACCAGTGCTACTCAGCGGTGCGAGGACGGCGCGAGCCGTACACGAACGCTGCACCGAGCACGACCGCAGCAGCGCCGATGCCGACCAGCGGGCCGGTGTTGGAGCTACCCGTGCGGGGCAGGGTGCCGCTGCTGACGCCGGGCGTGGTGTTGTCCACGCTCTCGCCGAGCACGTTGACGTTGAGGAACTGCTGCAGATCGCCGCAGGTGGCGGTGATCAGGTGCGTGCCGACCGTGGCGTCTGCCGGGACGGTGATGGTGGTGACGAAGTCACCGTTGTCGTCGGCGGTGAAGGTGCCGAGCACGGTCCCGTCGTCGAACGTCACCGTGACGGTGGCGCCGGGCTCGCAGCCGTGACCGGCCACGTCGACCGTCTCACCACGGACCACGGTGACCGTGGGGATCTCCGAGGTGGTGGAGCTGCCCCCAACTGCCGTGGTCGTCGTGGCCGGACACCCGCCGTAGCCGCAATCAGCGGCATTGGCAGCCGTGGTGGCCCCAAACAGCGTGAGGAGCGCTCCGCAGAGGAGTGCAGCCAGGAGCTTGGTACGAATCATGTGATTTACCCTTCCACCCTTGCAGCGGAGAGAAGTCCCCGCGGAATTTCGAGTCAAGCTACCCGCCTGAGGGGTCCGAGGCAAGTATTTCCGCTGGTGGCATGTCTGATCGTCGGGATCGGTGCCGCGACATGGCCGCGCGGAGGGCGACCACAGCGAGCGCGAGGTCGAACGCGAGGAGAGCGGGAGCGGGCCAGAACCAGACCACGCCGCCTTCCCTTGTAAGGCTGAGGCGCCCATCGGCGGTCACGCGCACGGGGTGGAACCAACCCTGGAACCACCCCGGAGCGCCGGAGATCTGGAGCACGGAACCGGCCGGGGCGTCGGTGAAGAGAATCGGCGGAATCGGGCGGTCCAGACGGTGAATGCCGCCCGAGCGGTCCACCGCGGGGCCCTTCCAGGCCCGAACTTCGTAGAGATCGACGTCGTCGCGGTGCACGGTCCGGTGGAGGGTCCGGTCGGCCCCGAGGGCGCGGTAGGACTGCCAGCCGCGCTCATGGACCACCACGATCCACCGCACGCCCAGATCCGCGAGGTCCGAGCCGATCTCGCCACCGCGGCGGACCTTGCGGCTCAGCCGGTCCACGATCCGGGCCCTGTGGTCGACCTGCTCCTGGCTGGGAACGGCTGGGTCGAAGATCGGGTCGTAGCTGCTGATCACGTCGCCGCCGAGGTAATCCGGGACCGGGTTGAAGGCTTGGCGACCGTCGGCAAAGGAGATCGAGGGGTACTCGCTCCAAGGGAACGCGACCACGGGACCGGGGTCGGCGTCGATCGCGGCCTTGGCCGCGGACCACCCAGCAGGGAAGTGGACGGGCTCGAGGCGGCCTCCGATCCCCCACCAGCCAGGCAGGGCGAGCGCCACCGCCAGGGCCAGGGGGACGGCCCCGACCACCGGGGCGAACGCCACGGCCGACCGCCGCGACCCGGCGGTGACCCCGAGCGGACCGCCGGCATCGACATCGGCATCGACATCGGCCTCGCGATCGGCATCGGCCTCGCGATCGGCATCGGCATCGGCATCGGCATCGGCACCAGGCCGGGGACGCGCGCCGCGGCGCTCCAGCCGACGGGCGAGCTCCTCGCCACCGAGCGCCGAGGCCGGCGCGGCGACGACGAGCCAGAGGGCGAGGAACCGGTTGCTCTCGCGCAGCGGGGCGCCGATCGGGAGATCGCTCAGCCAGCGGTACACGTCGCGGACACCGGGGACGGCGCTGGCCACGGCCAGTCCGAGCCCCACGACGGCGACCACGGTGGCCGGGCCCGACCAGCGCGGGTCGAGGCGGCGCCGGCCGACCACGGCGAGCACGAGCAGGACGACCGCGGCCGCTGCTCCCCAGCCGCCGATGGCGCCGACCTGTTCGTCGGCGCGCCAGAAGCCGTTGCCCACGAGGAGCCCGAACCAGCCCGCGGCCCCGCCGGGATGGGTGGCGAACCCGCCGGCGCCGGTCACCGCGGCGCCGGCCCACAACAAGACGGCGGTGGGGAGGACCCAGACGAGGTTCGCGGCGCCGACCGCGGCCACGACCCGGACCGGCCGCCGGTCGCGCTCGACGAGCAGGGCCACGCCCGCGACGGCGACGCCGAGCGTGCCCGAGCCGGGGCCACCGAAGGCCAGCAACCCCGCAGCGAGGAACGTCGACCACGGGGACTCCGACGGGCGGCAGAGGCGGGGCAGCACCCACGGCAGGACGGCGAGGGCCAGCACGACGTTGAGGTGGCCGACCCCGATGCGGGTCACGGCAAACGGCCCGGCGGCCCACAGCACACCGGCCGCCGCCTGGGTGGCCGCCCGGGCACGAGGTCCGGTGAGGCGCGCCGCGCCGACGAACGCCGTGGCCACCATGGCGACGATCGCGAGCTTGACCGCCAGCGGACCGCCGAGGACGCGCGATCCCAAGGCGAGCACGACGAAGGAGGGCACCCGTTGGGACAGCGCGGGACCGAGGCCGTACACGCCGTTCGGGACCGGGATGTGCGGGGTCACGAGCAGGTCGAGGTTCAGCAGCGAGCCCGGTCGCAGTCCCGGGCCGAGCACCACGAGGCCCACGACCGTGCCTGCCACCCACGTCCACCACGACGGGAGCCGGCGACCGGCCGCGTGCCTCGCGGCCGCGCGCGTCGCCGTCACGGGGGAGGCGGCGGTGGGGGTGAGCGGTGGCGGCACGGATCCTCGGGGTGCGACCTGGAGGGGCTGGCCGACGGGTCGCCACGCTACAGTTGCGCCTCGCGCCCGGACACGACCTGGCCCCGCCCCGCCAGGGCGTGGACACCATGTCGTCCGCCCGCCAGGGCGCGTGTCCGGGGAGGACTGCCAGCGATGCCAACACCGTTCGAGGCACGTCCCACGCCGGGCGCAGGAGCACGCACCTGATGCGCATCTTGTTCCTCGCCTGGCGCGACCTCGAGAACAAGCTCGCCGGTGGGTCCGAAGTCCTGATCGACCACCTGGGCGCCGGGCTGACGGCGCGGGGCCACGACGTCGCGCTGCTGTGCGCCAACCCGGTCGGCGAGCCGCGGGCCTACCGCGTCCAGCCAAACGGCGGGACCGTCGGGCAGTACGCCCGGGCACCCCTCGCCTACCTCCGCCACTTCCGGGACTCCGACCTCGTGGTCGACGTCGCCAACGGGATGTCCTTCTACACGCCGTTCTGGCGCCGACGGGCCTCGATCTGCTTCGTCAACCACATCCACACCGACCAGTGGGACCAGTGGTTCCCCAAGCCCATCGCGCTGGTGGGCCGGGAGATGGAGAACCGGATGATGCCGGCCGTCTACCGGAACCGGTTGTTCGTCGCCGTCTCGCCGTCGACCGCCGATGCCCTCGAGGGCATGGGCGTCGACCGGCACCGCATCCGCATCATCATCAACGGCACCAACCTGCCGGCCGAGCCGCGGCCGGAGGGTCCCGACCCGTTGTTCGTCGGGATCGGCCGCCTCGTGCCCCACAAGCGCTTCGACTTGGCGGTCAAGGCGTGGGAGCAGGTGCGTCCCCACACGGGGGGCCGCCTGGTCATCGCCGGCCAGGGCCCGGAGCTGGAACACCTGCGCTCGATGGCGGGTCCCGGCGTCGAGATCCCCGGGAAGATCAGCGAGGCCGACAAGGAGGAGCTCATCAGCTCGGCGTGGCTGATGGTGCACCCCGCGAGCCACGAGGGCTGGGGGTTGGTGATCACCGAGGCGGCGGCCTACGGCACCCCGTCGCTCGCGTTCCGCGTGCCGGGCTTGCGCGACTCCATCGTCGACGGCATGAGCGGTGTGCTCGTCGATCGACCCGAGGACCTCGCCTCGACGTGGCGCCGCATCGCGGAGGACCCCGCGCTGCGGGCCCGGCTGCGCGTCGGGGCGCGGCGCCGCGCCGCCGCCTGCACGTGGGATCGCACCGTCGACCGGTTCGAGGAGATCTGCGAGGAAGCAGTGCTCTCGCACCACCGGTCGCTGCGCGTCGCTCCGGGGGCGTGGACCGGTCCCGACGATCGGGTGCCGGTCGGCCAGGCGACCCATGCCTCGCCCGACGAGGACGACCGACCTGAGTTCGCCGGCATCCCGTCGGGGACCGGACGCCGTACGCTCCACGTCGTGCGGACGCGGCCCGACCTCAGCATCGTGCTGCCTGCCTTCAACGAGGCCGACCGCCTGCCGTTCTCCGTGCCCGTGCTCGCCGACCACCTCGCCACCCGGTTCGGGCGGACCGAGGTGATCCTGGTCGACGACGGCAGCACCGACGACACGGTGCGCGTTGCGAGCGAGCTCCTCCAGAAGATGCCGCTCGCCGGTGTGCTCAAGCTCGGCCGCCATGCCGGCAAGGGTGCGGCCGTGCGCGCCGGCGTGGCGCGAGCCACCGGCCACCAGATCGTGTTCATGGACGCGGACCTCGCCACGGACCTCGAGCACCTCGACCCGCTCCTCGCCTCGCTCGACGACGTCCACATCGCCATCGGTTCGCGGAGTGCGCCCGGTGCGGTCACGAGCGGCGTGACGCCATCGAGCGACGCCGCCCACCGCGCGTTCAACCAGCTCGCCCGGACCACCACCGGGCTCGCGGTGGCCGACTTCCAGTGCGGCTTCAAGGCGTTCCGGGCCCCGGCCGGCAAGCTGCTGTTCCACCTCCTGAACGAGCGGGGCTACGCGTTCGACGTGGAGCTGCTCGCCACCGCGGACCGCATCGGGTACGACATGCGCGAGGTGCCGGTCCACTGGCGTGCCGTGCGGGGCAGCCACGTCCGGATCGTGCTCGACTCCGCCCACATGACCTGGCAGGTCACCCGCATCCCTCGCCGGTCACGTGGCAGCCGGTTGCGCAGCAGCCAACCCCTCGCCACCATCGAGGCGGTCAGCCGATCCGCAGATCTCGACAGCGATGCCGTGGTGGCCCTGCTGCGCGAACACCTGCCGCTGTCAGCTCCGGTCGTCCCCCGGGACCAGGGCGCGCTTGCGCTGCTCCCGTTCGTCACGCCGAGCGAGGGCCGCGACCTCGCCGATGCCCTCGAGCAGACGCTGGACGAGGTCTCGGTGCTGTCGGCGGTGCTCGACACCGAGGCCATCTTCGCCCCGACGGCCCACCGGCTGCGGTCGGCGCTGGCCGCGTCCTGACCGGTCCCGGCGCCGTGGCTGCTCCCGACGACCTCCCCGCGCCCGCATCACGCCACGCCCTCGCGCTCCTGCGGTTCCCCGATCCCCGCACCGACTGGGTCGTGGTCACGGTGGCGTCGCTCACCGCACCGATCTCCGACCTCGCGGCCCGCATCGAGGCCCTGCACCGGGCCGTGCCGATCGTCGGCGCTCGGCTCGACGACGAGACGTGGATGCCCGGCCCGCCGCCCGAACCCGTGGTGGTCACCGGCGAGCCCCTCGGCCACCCGGAACTCGACCGACCCTTCGACCTGGCGGCCGAGCCGCCGCTCCGCCTCGTGGTGGGAGCCGACGGCACCCGGCTGGGCGTCGTCGGCCACCACGCCGCGTTCGACGGCCTCGCGCTCGTCGCGGTCCTGGCCGCGCTGACGGGCGGTCCGTCTCCCAGCCCGGTGGCGTCGCCCCCGCCCGGCGAGCCGGGATCCAAGCTGCCGCTGCTGGCCCGGTTGGCCCGGCCCGCGGACCGGGTCGACCCCACCCCCGGCGTCTGGCCCGGCGACACCTACGCGAGCCGCACGATCGCCGTGACGGGCAAGGGGATCACCGGACGGCTGGCCGAGGCCTGCGTGGCCGCGGTGGCCGCCCACAACGGTCGGCGCGACCAGCGCACCCGCAAGGTGGGCATCACCGTGGCCGTCGGCGGTCCGGCCGGGGTCGGCAACGTGGCCTCGTACCGGCGGGTCGACGTCGCGCCGGGCGGGCCGGTCGCCCTCGTCGTACAGGACGCGCTGGCCAGTCCCGACGAACCCGGCGAGCAGGTCAACGCGCCGAAGGCGCTCATGGCCCTGCTCACCCCGGTCGTCGAGCGCTTCAGCGACACGATCCTCCTGTCGAACCTCGGGCGCCAGCAGGTGCCCGGCGTGTCTCGCGTCGACTTCTTCCCGGTGGCGCGGGGTCGATCCGCGGTGTGCTTCGCCTCGGCGGCGATCGAGGGAGCCGAGACCACCCTCACCCTGCGGGCGCGGGACCTCTCCCCCGTCGAGGGCCGTCGCCTGCTCGATGACGCCGTGGCGCGCCTCGAGCGAGCGAGCGCGCCGGCACCGTGACGGTCCGGGTCGCCGAACCGGTCTCGCCGGTGCCCGCCACCGCGGCCGGCGACGGATCGAACCCGGCACGCATCCCCCACGTCGCCGCGTTCGACGGCCTGCGGGGGGCCGCGGTGGCCGCGGTGCTCCTCTACCACGCCGGTCACCTCACGGGCGGCTGGCTCGGGGTGGACCTCTTCTTCGTCCTGTCGGGCTACCTCATCACGGCGCTGCTGCTGTCGAGCTGGCGATCGGGCGGCCACGTCGGCCTCCGACGGTTCTGGGCCCGGCGCGCCCGTCGCCTCGCCCCGGCCCTCGTGATCACGCTCGTCGCCGTCGGCGCCTACGCGACCTTGGTCGCCGGCCCGACCGAACGGCTCGGGATCCGCTGGGATGGGCTCGCCACCCTGTTCGAGGTCGCGAACTGGCGAACGGTCGCGTCGAGCGGCGACTACTTCGCCCGCACCTTGCGGCCGTCGCCGCTGCAGCACACGTGGAGCCTGTCGATCGAGGAGCAGCTCTACCTCCTGTGGCCGCTGGCGGTGGCCGGCGTGCTGCGGTGGCGACGCCGTCCCGAGGTCGTCTTCGTGGTGGCCGTCATCGGAGCCGCCGCGTCGGCCGCCCTGATGGTCGGGCTGCACCTGCACGGGGTCACGTCGTCGCGGCTCTACTACGGCACGGACACCCGGGCGTCCGCCGTGCTGCTCGGCGCCGCCCTGGCCGCCGGCCGGGTGGCCATGGGTCCGCAGGCGTGGGCTCGCACCCGCCCGGCCCGACACGTCGCCGGCGCGGTGGCCGCGCTCGGGCTCGCGGTGGCGTGGGTCCTCCTCGACGGCAACAGCGCCCTGCCCTACCAGGGTGCCCTTCCGCTCGCCGGGCTGGCCGGCGCCGTCGTGGTCGCCTCGGTGGCCGACCGCCGTCACCCGGGACCCGTCGGGATCGCGGCCTCCTTCGCCCCGCTCCAGGCGCTCGGGCGCATCAGCTACGGCGTGTACCTGTACCACTGGCCGATCTACCTCGTGCTCGACGAGGACCGCACGGGGATCTCGGGGTGGGCGCTGACCGCGGTCCGCATCGCGGTGACGATCGGCCTCGCCGCGGCGTCGTACCGCTTCGTCGAGGAACCCATCCGCCGCGGCGGCGCGCTCGTCGGGCGCCAGGCCCGCGCCGCGTTCCCGGCCGCGGTCGCGCTGGCCGCCATCGCGTTGTTCGCGGGAACCCTGGGCGCGGTCCGGCCCCCGTCGGTCGATCAGCAGCGCAACGACTTCGTCGACCGGTCGTCGGTGCCGGGCGCGCCCCTCGTGCTGCTGGCCGGGGACTCGGTCCCGCTCGTGCTCGGCGTCGAGATGTCCACGCAGAAGGACGAGCTCGGGATCTCGATCGCCAACCGGGCCTCGCCCGGGTGCCACCTCCTCTCGGCCGACGGACCGGTCCGCGGCGTCGAGGGGAACGTTCGCGAGGACGTGGCCGACTGCAACGTCGACCACCGCTACCGGTCGGTCGTGGACCGGTTGCACCCCGACCTGGCCATGGTCATGTTCGGTGAGTTCCCCAACGAAGCGGTGCGGATCGACGGGCAGTGGTCGATGCCGTGCCAGCCGCGCTACCTGGACGCGCTGCGCCACCGCCTCGACCTGCTCATCGACGACCTGCGGGCGCGCCACACCCCCGTCGTGTTGGTGACCGCGCCAGGGACGTCGCTGTCGTGGGTCTTGGAACGGGTGAAGCCGGGGATGCCCGAGCGGGTGACATGCACCAACCGGGTGCTCGACGACATCGCCAACTCCCGGCCCGGGGTCACCGTCGTGGATCTCGAACACTTCGTCTGCCCGTCGAACGAGCCGTGCATCGAGAAGGCCGACGGCGCCGACCTCCGCCCCGACGGGCTGCACTTCCAGGGAGCCGGCGCGGCCTACGTCGCCCGCTGGCTGATGCCCCGGGTGATCGCCGCCGCCCAAGCCGGCTGAGCCACCGACGCCTGCGGCGTCAGGCGAGGTCGTCGAAGGCAACGCGCAGGGCGGCCAGTTGCTGGCGGCGCTCGAAGCGCTCCACCACCACGCGGCGCAGATCCCCGAAGATCGCACGGCGGAGGCCCGGGTCGCCGAGGAAGTGGACCATCCCGTCAGCCAGTGCCCCGACCTCGTCGGCGACGCGAATGCTCGGCTCGAGCACGGCCTCGTGGTTGGTCCCGCAGATGGTGGTGACGACGGGGACCCCGCTCGCCATGGCCTCCACGTAGGCCAGCCCGAACTGCTCGTTCCAGACCCGAGTCGGACGCGGGGCGGTGACGAACAGCGCGGCGGTCCGCAACAGCTCCGCCACCCCGTCCCCCGGGAGCGACCCGACGTAGGAGATCGAGCCGTCCGACGCCGCGGCCCGCTCCTCGACCAAGCCCTGCAACGGCCCGCGGCCCGCGATGACCAAGCGGGCGTCGGGCACCTTGGCCCGCACCAGCGGCCAGGCGTCGAGGATGCGGTCGATCCCCTTGTTCGGCGCCAGCGGCGAGATGAAGGCGGCCACCGGCTCCTCGACCGCCTCGGCCGGCGGGTGGAAGCGGTCCATGTCGACCGGCGGCAGGACCACCCGGCAGCGTTCCTCGGCGAAGCCGAGCTCGAGGCAGTGGTCCCGCGCCGCCTCGATCAGGCAGACCACGAGGTCCGCACCGCGGGTGCGCTGCAACGCCTGGCGGTACGGCGGGAGGCGGTAGAGCGGGTTGCGAGCGTCGTTCCCCCACGTGAGCACCGCCTGGCGCGCCCCGAGCCGCTTGGCGAGGCCCGGGGCCTGGCCCGTGACCAGCGCGCAGAGCTCGAGGGACGCGACCCAGTCGGTCCCGCCTTCGACGTCGACCGTGTCGAGGTCCTCGAACCAGGCGAGGGCGCCGGCCTCGACGAAGCGGCGGGTGAGCCGGCGGTAGGGCCGCTCCACGAACGGGACGGGATCACCGGTCGGCACCTCGCCGAGGCCCGTCACGGCGGCATCGGGCATGGCGCCCAGCCAATCGAGCTCGCGACCGGCGCGCGACTCCGGCAGGGTCATCCAGAGCAGGCGGAGCGGGCTGGCATCCAGGCTGGGCACGGTCGGAAACACTCCCACATCCGGGGGCGACCCCCGGACCCCGGGTGGCCGGGACCCCGGCCCATGGGCCACGCTTCTGTCGACCATGGCCGCCTTCACCATCACCTCGTTCAACACGCGCTGGGGGATGGCCGACGATGGCGCCCAGTTCGACCTGGCGTCGGTCGTGGCCGCGTTCGACACCGACGTCGTCGCCCTGCAGGAGGTGTGGGAGCCCGCCGACGGATCCGGCCAGCTCACGCCGACCGCGGATGCCCTCGGCTACCGGTTGCTCCACGTGCCGATGGCCGCCTCGTTCGTCGATCCGCGACCGGAGATCACGGCCGATCCGCGGCGGGCTTCAGGCACCTGGGGCGTCGCCCTGCTCAGCCGGCTCCCGGTCCGCGAGACGCGCACCTTCGACCTCGGCCGGCTGCTCGAGCGGTGGGACGTCGCCACCCGGTACGCCCTGCTCGCCGAGGTCGAGGTCGGCACGGGCTCCGTGACCATCGCGGCCCACCACCTCTCGTTCGCCATGCCCAACGCCCTCGCCCAGATGCGCCGACTCGGCGGCGCGCTCCCCGCCCACCGGCCGACGGTCGTAGCCGGTGACTGCAACCTCTGGGGTCCGCTCGCCACCCGCGCCATCAAGCGCCACCGCCGCGCCGTGCGCGGCCGGACGTGGCCCGCGCACCGACCGCACAGCCAGCTCGACCACCTGCTCGTGTCCGATGACGTCGCCGTGGTGTCTGCACGCGTCCTGCCGCGTGCCGGATCCGACCACCTGCCCGTCCAGGCCGAACTGGCCGTCGCCGGCTGAGTTCAGCCGGCCGCGGCGGCGAGGCGAGGCATGCGCCGGGCCCGCTGGTGCACCACGACCGAGACGATCGCGGCGGCGACGTTGCCGAGCAGCCACGCCTGGGTCGCGGCGCTCGTGCCGGCATGGGGCACCCAGAGGACGGCCGGGACCAGGATGCCCAGCCCGAGGGTGGCCGTGATGGCCACCGTGGCGAGCTGGTCCCGCCGGATCCGCGCCTCCGACAGGCGGACCGAGGTGATCGCCCACGGGATGCCCGCGGCCATGAGCTTGGGGAGGAGGTGAGCCGTGGCGCGGTAGTCGTCGCCGAGCAGTGCCGGTATGACCCGACCGGCGACCAGGGCGCCGAGCCAGGCCAGCGTGGCCAACCCGAGGGAGAACACCAGCGCCTCACGGGCCCGGTTGGCGGCCGGTTCGTGGCCCACGTCCTGGCCGACGTCGGTCTCGAAGCCCAGGACGGGGCTCAGGTCTGGGTCGAGGCCGTCGGCGGCCGCGGACCTCGCCACGGCCCGGTTGGCGTCCTTGGACCCTTCGACCAGCAGCACCTGGGCGATGGCGCCGGGAACGAGGAACACCAGCCCGGTGAAGGTCCAGGCCAGGAAGAAGTTGGCATTGAGCGACGAGCGGACGCTCTGGGCCACGAGCAGCGGCAGCACGAACTGCGGCGCCTGGCTGGCCAGGCTCGCAACCCAGTTCACGCCCGAGTACCGGGCCACGGCACGGATGGTGGCCGGCCGGTTCAGGCGCAAGCTCCCGGCCCCGATGCGGCCGAGGAGCGGCACACCGAGGATCCCACCGATCGCCAGCGGGGCGAGCATCAGGTGGTACAGCCACAGGTCCGGCCGGATGCCGACGTGCAGCCCCACGAACGGCAGCCGGACCAGCCCGGTGATGGCGATGCGGCTCACGAGCCAACCCCACCGCCGGGCGGCCATCAGCCGCACGTCGACCAGGAGGCCCACCGACGTGCCCGCGGTGTACGCACAGAAGATGAGCCAGCCCGTCGGCGAGCCGTTGGCCAGGCTGACCGCGGGGTTGTGGGCGATGCCGAGGTAGAGCGAGCCGGCGACGATCGACGAGAGCACGGTGGCGGCGATGCCCCACGTGAAGAGCGCGTCGGACTCGGCGTCGGCATGGGTGGCATGGCGGGCCAGCGCGATGGTCAGACCGAGGCCCGACGCGTAGTTGACGAACTGGATCGTGGTGAACAGCGCCGACGCCCGTCCGAGCTGCCCGCTCGATGCCACGTGGGCCCCGAGGTACCAGAACGTCACCCCGAGCGCCGATTGGATGCCGAGCCCGATGAGGATCCATGCCGAACCCTGGAGGAGGCGCGACGAGCGCACCTGCGTGATCCGTGCGGAGGTCATTGCGTGGACACCGCGATGAGCGCCACCAGCGCGGCCAGCGCCACGACCGTGACGGCCACGAACCGAGCGGTGCGGCCGAACCGCTCGATGGGCTGGCGCGCCGTCTCCGTCTCCGCGGCCTCCGGCCGAACCGGTGGAGCGGCGCGTAGGTGGTCCACCACGTCGAGGACGACCCATGTGCCCACGAGCGACAGCCCGGCGAACGTCAGGTGGTGGGGCCACAGCGACCCGACGACGAAGACCGGCGACACCTCGTCGGGGGCCGGGATGCCGTTGACGACGACGGCGATCGGCGTGGCCACGAGGGCCAGCACACCGGCGGCGCCGATGGCCCGGCGCGTCACGCCCGCGAGCAAGACGGCCACCACGATCACGCCGACGACGATCCCCGTCGGACCGTCGAGCACCGTCCCGACCGCGGCGAGCGCGGCGACGAGCAGGAGGCCGCGCCACGGCAGCGGGCGCGGGCGCGGCGGCGGATCAGGTTCGGGCGGGGGCCCGACGGCGTCGGCCGGGATGGGGACGGCGCCCACCTCGCCAGGGCGCGAGACGCCGGTCATGGCCGAGCCCCCCGTCCGGGTGCGTCGCCGATGAGTCGCCCGGTCCCGAGGTCGCCGCCGGGGCCGGTGGCCACCTCGGGTCGCCGGCGCCACAGGGCCCGCCGCGTCAGGATCGTCGGCGGCGGCAGGACGACGATCGTGAAGACCCCGACCACTCCCAGCAACGACATCGCGAACGTGACCTGCACGGCGCGCTGCGGGCCGAAGCGGGCGGCCAGGTGGTGGGCCCCGCCGTCGATGCGCCACCCGGTGGCGTACCCGTCGATGACCGTGGGCGGGCCGGCGTCGCGCCCGTCGACCGAGAGCGTCCACCGGTCGTCGTAGGCCTCGCCGAGGCGGAGCAG
>JAOBWM010000049.1 GCA_025463365.1 Acidimicrobiales bacterium | reverse complement strand
GGATCGATTGCGCCCGGCCCAGGACGAGGCTGATCTGCTCCCGTTCGTCCTGGAGCGTCTTGATCCGCGCCGCGACGTCGGTGTACTCGCTGGTGACGTCCTGGCTCCCGGTGGTCACCGAAGCGATCGTGCCGAGATCGTCGACGCGGGCCAGCACGCGGTCGAAGTCCTTGGCCGGCACACGGAGGGTGACGGTGCCGTGGGGGTCGGATCCGAGCTGGCTCGTCTCGCTGGCGGCGACGAACCCACCAACGCCGGTCGCCGTGGCGGTCAGCCTCGACACCGCCTCGGCGAACGTGCCGCGCTTCACCACCAGGCCCACCGATCCCGTCCGGATGATCTTGGCCTGGAGGGTGTCGGCGCCCAGCGTGCCCAGGGCGTTCGGAGCGCTCGACGCCTGGCTGGACTTCGAGTCCAAGCTCGACGACGTGGCGGTGTCGCCCAGGTCGGCGTTGGAGCCCGTCGTCTTCGCGCCTGCGGCCACCGGTGCACCCTCGGCCGAGTAGGCGTTCGCATTGCCAGGCGTACGTGCACGAGTCGAGTCGGATCCGGCACCAACGGCGCTTTGGGAAACTTGCCGCCCCTGGTTGTCGGTGCTGCGACTTCCGATGGCGCCGGCGAGGGCCACGACGGCCACAGCGGCGAGCAGGCCGATCGCCATGCGGCGGCGCGGCGGCCGCGCTCGGACGGTGCGGGGGATTCGGGGGATGCGGCGACGATCGGACATGGGAGCCTCCAGGGGCCGGCTGGGTTCGGTGGGCGTGTGACGGCGCTCGACCGGCCTTGGTTCCCGCACCCCCGGCCGACCCGTCGGCCCGTACCCTGGTCCGACCGTGGAGGAACCGACCGCCATCGCTGCTGACGAGGCCACCAACGACCCGTGCCCCCATTGCGGCCGGGAGGTGGGTGGTGCCTGGATCGTCTGCGCGTGGTGTGGGCAGCAGATCGCGGCGCCGGCCGAGCTGCCGGCGGGCTCGAAGCTCGCCGACGGTCGCTACCAGGTGCTCGCCGTCATCGGTCGCGGCGGGTTCGGCATCACCTACGAGATGGGCGATCGGCGGCTGCAGCGTCGCGTGGCTGTCAAGGAGTTGTTCCCGGAGTCGGCAGTGCGCCACGGGTCGATGGTCCTGACGCCACCGCAAGCTCGCGCCGGGTTCCGTGAGGCTCGCGAGCGGTTCCTGCGCGAGGCCCGCGTGCTGGCCCGCTTCACCCAACCCGGCATCGTGCGGGTGTACGAGGTCTTCGAGGAGCACGGCACCGCGTACCTGGTGATGGAGCTGCTCGACGGGCGGACCCTCGTCGACATCCTGCGGGCCCGCAACGAGCCGTTCAGCGAGGCCGAGGTGCTCGACGTGGCCGGTCGGGTGGCTGCCGCCCTGCGGCCCGTCCACGCCGCCGGGGTGCTCCATCGCGACATCAACCCGTCGAACGTGATGCTCACCCGCAACGGGCGGATCGTGGTGATCGACTTCGGGTTGGCGCGCGACTTCGAGGAGGGCCAGACCGTCGGCATGACCCGGGTGGTGACGCCGGGCTACGCGCCCTTGGAGCAGTACCGCGGAGAGGCGCGCTTCGGCCCGTCGACGGACGTGTACGGCCTCGCCGCGACCTGCTATCGGCTCGCGACCGGGCGGGTGCCCGTCGCCGCCGTCGAGCGCGATGGCGGTGGCGTGCTGCCGGCACCTTCGAAGCTCAACCCGGCCATTCCGAAGCAGCTGAGCGATGCCCTGCTCGACGGCCTCGAGCTGGAGCCGAGCCACCGTCCTCAGGACCTCGACTCCTTCCTCGCCCGGCTGGGGATCCGGCGCCTGCCCGACGGCCCCCGGTCGCTCCTGGTCGATGCCGTCGACCCCGAGCTGCTTGCCGGCAAGGCCGACTCGCCCTGGATCTCCACGCCGGTGGAACCGCTCCGTGCCGAGATGATGGATCACGAGGTCACCGATCACGAGGTCATGGATCACGAAGTCACCGACCACGATCGGACCGGCGCCACCGTGATCGTCGCTCGCGCCCCGATGGCGGCGCCGGGTGGCGACGTCACGATGGGGCCCGGGCCCACCGTGGCGGCCGCCGTGTCGCTGCCACCGATCCGACCGCTGACGTCGGCGCACTCCGTCCCCGGTTCGGACGCTCGGCTTCCCGTGGCGGTCGGGCCCGATCGCCCGGGTCGGCGCAAGGTCACGATCCCGCTCACGGTCCTCGCAGTCGCGGTCGCATCGGCGGCGCCCGTCCTCGTCACCGCCCTGGTCGTGTTCGTGGCGCTGCCGTGGCTCGCCACGTTCGGCGACTCGGTCGCACACCGGCTCCGGGCCAGCCACGGGGTGGCGGGCGGCTGGGCCGAGCAGCGGCTGTCGCCGGGCGCTCTCGCCCCGGCTCGGTTCGCGAGGAACCTGGCGGTGAGCATCGTGCGGGCATCGCCCATCATCGGCATCGGCGCGGTGCTGCTCGGTGCCTGGTACGCCCTCGATCGGACCTCGCTGCCCGACGGGATCATCGACCTGCTGCTGCGGATCGTGGGCGCCCTCGTCGTCGGCCTGGTGGTCGTCACGGCGCGCGAAGGCTCGGCTCGGTTCCGGACCGGCCTGGGCATCGACGAACTCGTCGCCCGGTTCGTGCCCGATGGACGGACCACCGAGCGAGTGGTGATCAGCTGGCTCGTCGTCGCGCTGCTCGTCGCGGGGTCGCTCTGGCTGGCACCCGACCCGTTCCCGCTGCCGTGAACGGCGGCGACCACCGCCCACCCCGCCCGAGCCACCTCCGGGCGCCGTCCTGGTTCGACGAGCTTGCGCTGGTCGCCGACGGCCCGCCGTGGCTGGCCATGGGCCTCACCCGCATCCCTGATGCGGCTTGGCTGCTGCCTGACGAGCGCCGGCCCCAGGAGCTGGCCGAGCGCGGTCGGTTGCTCGACGATCGCCACGCCGAGGTGTTCGCGGCCCTGCCCGAAACGGTGGCGGCCGGCGCGGAGGTCCTCGAGACCGTCCGGGCGTGGGAATCCCGACACCGTCCCGACCTGGCCGCCGAAGCAGTGGCCGACACCCCGCATCCACTGGAGGCGGCCGGCCGACGGACCCAAGAGGATCTCGTCGTGATGGTCCCCCGCGAGGGCGGCCACCACCTCGATGCCGCGGTGCTGTGCTTCCCCTCGCACTGGCGGCTCGCCGACAAGCTCGGCGGCAGCGCGACTGCGATCCACGACCCGGTGCCGCGCTATGGCGACGAGCTCGAGGCGAGGGTCGACCGCTTCCTCGGCCGCCTGCGCCCCGGCGTGCTGGTCGCCCGGCGCAACTGGTCGATCCACGACGAGCCGGACCTCTTCGCACCCGAGCGACCGGCCGCCGGGTCCCTGGCCGCGGTCGGGCCGCCCGATGCTCCCGACCTCTGGTTGCGCAGCGAGCGCCAGACGCTGCGGCTCCTGCCGCGGACCGGCGCCGTGCTGTTCACGATCCGCGTCCAGCAGGCGCCGTTCGCGGCGCTGGCGACGACGCCCGCGATCGCCGGCGCGCTGGCAGACCGGCTGGCCGCCCAGCCGGAGGCGCTCACCGAGATGAACGGCCTCGGTGGCCGGTCCGAGCCGGTGGTCGGTTGGCTCCGATCGGTCGCCGGGGCCGGAACCCGTGACGGTGGGGACGCACCGATCCCGTAGCTTCCGGCGATGCCGGAGGATCCCTGGAACGCGACGGTGGTCACGCCGCAAGGCGACGGGCGCTACACCGCCACGATCGGCCCACAGTGGATGTTGGCCGTGGTCCCGCAGGGAGGGGTGATCTCCGCGATCGCCGCCCGGGCCATGGAGGCTGAGCTCGGCATCGACGGGACCGCCGCCACGCAGAAGCTCCGCACCATCCACGGCGTGTTCGCCAGCCCGGTGCCCGAGGGGCCCGTCGTCATCGAGGTGCAGGTGCTCCGCCGGGGCCGGTCGATGTCCCAGGCCCAGGCCACCGTCCGCGCCCCTGATGCCGCCGCCGGCTTCACCGCCCTCGCCGTGTTCGGCGGCACCCGGCCTGGGTTCACGTTCACCGAGCTCGCCATGCCCGAGGTGCCCGGCCCCGACGAGTGCCCCTCGTTCCGCGATCCGCCGCCGCCCGAGTCGGGGTTCGAACCCTGGGAGCCGATGCCGTTCTGGGTGCACATCCTCGAAGGACGACCCGCGCTCGGCCACCCGCCGTGGGATGACTCACCACGGGAGAAGGCCGAGGTCGCCACCTGGTACCGGTGGGAGCACCCGCCGGTGACCGCCGACGGCCGCCTCGATCCGCTGGCGGCGATCGTCACCGTCGACATCATGCCGAGCGCGGTGTTCGAGAAGATCGGCTCCACCGGCGAAGACCAGTGGTTCGGTCCCAGCGCAGACCTCACCGTCCACCTGTTCGGCACCGCCACGCCGGGGTGGCTGCTCGCCCACAACCGGGCCCACCAGGCCGGCGACGGCTACGCCTCCGTCGAGATGGCGCTGTGGGACCCCGGTGGCGTCGAGGGGCCCGAGCTGGTGGCGTGGGCCACCCAGCAGATGTTCTTCACGGCCTTCACCGGCCGGGGCTGAGGGCAGGCCGAGGCGCGGGCCGGCCGCCGCCACCCGAGGGTGACGACGGCCGGTGTGATGCTGCGAAGGCGACGAGGGGCTAGATCAGGCCCTTGGCCTGCAGCCAGGCCGTGGCCACGTCGATGGGATCCTTCTTGTCGACGTCGGTCGCCTGGTTCCAGTCCGCCAGGTCCTTGGTGGTGAGCTCCTTGCTCAGCGCATCGAGCGCCTTGGTGAGCTCGGTGCTGGCCACCGCGGAGCGGTACACGGGGACCACGTTGGCCGGGGTCAGGAGGCCCTTGTCGTCTTCGAGGGCGACGATCTCACCCTGGGAGATCTCCGGGGCGGTGGTGCCGTACTGGGCGACCTGGATCTCGTCGGCCTTGAGGGCCGCCACCAGCGGGGGCCCGTAGTCGACCGCCTTGAAGGCCAGTCCCAGCGCGTACTTCGGGCCGTTGTAGCCCTTGAGGCACTGCTCCCGTTCCGCACACTCGGCGGCGCCGCCGAGGGTGAGCTTGGTGTCGATCGTCGACAGATCCGAGATCGTCTTCAGGTTGTGGGCGTCGGCGTAGCTCTTCAGGGTCACGAGCGCATCGGCGTCGGCGGCCTCGGCCTTGGCGCCGGCGTCGAGCTTCTCGGCCTTCAGCGCGGTGACGAGGTCGTCATAGGTCTTGTTGGCATCCGACGTGGGCGTGCCCTTGAGCTCCAGGAGCGCGGGGCCGCTGTAGTCGGGCTCGAGGTCGACCTTGCCGCCCTTGAGCGCCGCGAAGATCTGGGTCCGGGTGCCGATCGGGTCCTGGATCTGAACCTTGAAGCCCTTGGCCTCGAGGTACTGGCCGTAGACCTGGGCGAGCGTCTTCTGCTCGCTGAAGTCCTGCGAGCTGATCCGGATGGTGGTGTCCTTCGCGCCGGAGCCGGTGCCGGTGGCGCTCGACCCGTCCGACTTGTTGTCGCTGCACGACGCCAGGGCCAAGACGCCCACGAGGGCGATGGCGGCGACGCCCCGCCAGCGGCGGGAGCGGGAGTTGGTGGTCATGAGATTGTCCTCCGGGTTGGGCTGATGCATGGGTGTGGATGGGGATGGGCGGGTCCCTCGCGGTTGGCGGGGGAGATCATGGGTGGACCACCGGCCCGGTCGTGAGGGCACGCCAGCGGGGCGTCCGCAGCGCCCGACGACCGGAGCGGCGCATGCCCGTGGGCACCACGGCGCGAGCCACGAGGCCGAGCACGACATCAGCGGCCATGGCGGTCCCGGCGACGAGGATCGCCCCGCCCTGGACCTGGTAGATGTCCGAGACCGACAGCCCGTAGCTGATGTAGATGCCGAGGCCTTCGCTGCCGAACAGCGCGCCGAGCGCCTCGGTCGCGACCACCTGGGTCACCGCCACGCGGATGCCGGCCATGATCAGTGGGAGGGCGAGCGGGAGCTCGACGTTCGTCATGATCTGGTGCTCGCCGAAGCCCATGGCTCGCGCCGACCCGACGGCGTCGGCCGGCACCTGGCGGATCGCGGTGTAGGTGTTGGCGAACACCGGGGGCAGGGCGAGCAGCGCCAGGGCGAAGATGATCGGCCATGGCGCGAACCCGTACCCGTTGCGGAGCGAGGCCACCACGAACACGGCGAGGATCGTGATGGTCGGGATCACCCGACCGAGGTTGACGATCCAGGCCGAGAGGACCTCGGCCTTGCGGTAGTGGGCGAGCACCAGCGCGAGCGGGACGCCGACGGCCACCGCGATCAGAGCGCCGCCTCCGGCGTGCTCGATCGTGAGCCACAGGTTGTGCGGGATCGAGTGGCTGATCTCCCGTGTCGAGCTGTCGGTCAGCCACTGCCACGCGTTGGTCGGTTCCGCACTCGTGGCGGCGATGAGCGAGGTCATCGGACGGTCCGCCGGGCCCAGGGCGTCACGGCCCACTCCGCGCCGCGCAGCACGAGGTCGAGCGCGATGGCGAGCAGGATCATGCCGACGCTCCCGACCACGAGCTCGGTCGTGAACGAGCGGTTGAAGCCGTCGAAGATCAGGTAGGCGAGACCACCCAGCTGGATCACCGCCGAGATCCCGACCAGACCGACCGTCGTCACCGTGGCGACTCGGACCCCGGTGAGGATCACGGGGAGGGCGAGGGGGATCTCGACCTTGGCGAGGCGCTGGAGCCGGTTCATCCCGAGGCCGTCGGCGGCATCGAGCGCGGCCTGCGGCACGCCGTCGATCCCCTCGACGATGTTCCTCGTGATGATCAGCAGCGTGTACGTGGTGAGGGCGATGACCGCCGAGGTCCAGTTGGAGTTGTAGGTGACGAGGACCGCGAACAGGGCCAGGCTCGGGATCGTGTAGAGGAAGCCGGCGAAGGTGAAGATCGGCGCGAGCAGCCACCGGAACCGCAGGCCGATCGCGGCGAGGACCGACGACAGCCCCAGCCCGATGGCCACCGGCACCACGGTGAGCTCGAGGTGCTGCTTGCCCCGCGTCCACAGCTCGCCGGGGGTCCGCTGGCGCTTGAACAGGTATTCCCAGCGGATGATCGGGTTGGTGGCCTGCGTTTCCTCGCTGAGTCCGTGGATCCGCGCCCGTGCCCACAGCACGAAGGCCACGAGCGCGACGACGGCGACGACCTCCACGACCCGCTTGGCGGGCCACCGGTGCATGGGCCCGGTGGATGATGCGGCGGCGGTCATCGGGCCAGCCCGCCTCGGATCGATTCGAGGGTCACGGTCCCGCCGTAGGTGCCGTCGTCGTTGACGACGACAGCGGTGGACGACGACGACGTGAGGATCAGCTCGAGGGCCTCGCGCAAGGTCGCATCGCGGTGGACCTGCGCGGCCGGCGGTCGCACCTCGAGGGCGTCGAGGCCGTCGAGGCCGGCGCCGGCAACGGCGAGCTCGGCGGCAGGGACCCAGCCCAGGAACTGCTGGTCGGCGGTGAGCCCGAGCCAGGTGCTGCCGGTGCGGGCCAGCACGGCGTGGGCTTCGTCGACCGACGCGCTCCGATCGACGACCGGACCGGTGCCGAGGTCGAGGTCCTCGACCCGGCTGAGCGACAGGCGCTTGATGGAACGCTCGTGGCCCACGAAGTCGGCGACGAACTCGTTGGCCGGGTGAGCGAGGAGGTCGTCGGGCGCGGCGAACTGCTCGAGGATCCCACCGACGTTGAGCACGGCCACCTTGTCGCCGAGCAGCACCGCTTCGTCGATGTCGTGGGTGACGAGGACGATCGTCTTGTGCACCCGTGCCTGCAGCGCGAGCAGCTCGCGCTGCAGGCGGGCCCGGACGATCGGGTCGACGGCGCCGAACGGCTCGTCCATCAGGAGCACCGGCGGATCGGCAGCAAGGGCGCGTGCCACGCCCACGCGCTGCTGCTGGCCGCCTGACAGCTCCGCGGGGTAGCGCCCGAGCATCGCGGGCTCGATGCCGACGAGCTCGGCGAGCTCCGCCACGCGCGCCTTGATCCGGGCCCGGTCCCAACCCACGAGCTTGGGCACCGTCGCGATGTTCTGGGCGACGGTGCGGTGTGGGAACAGCCCGATCTGCTGGATGACGTAGCCGATGCCCCGACGCAGCTCGGTGAGGGACCGCTCGCGAACGTCGGTCCCGTCGATGGTGATCACGCCGGCGGTCGGGTTCGTGAGCCGGTTGATCATCCGCAGCGTGGTCGTCTTGCCGCACCCCGACGGCCCGATCAACACGGTGATCTCGCCGTCCCCCATGGTCAGGTCGAGCGGAGCGACGGCCGGCGTGGCCGATCCGGGGAACGTCTTGGTGACGCCGCGCAGTTCGATCGTGGTGCCGGTCATCGCGGACGGCTCCCGGTGCGTTCGGGCGCGTCGAGATCGGAGAGGCCGCCGAGTCCGGTGGGTCCACCCTGCTCGACGCAGATCCCGGACGCCCACCGCGTACGGCGCCGGAAGGCGCGTCGCTGGGTCTTGATCGCGGGAGCCTAGCGACGTTCCACACCAGCCCCGTGGGAAAAGTCCTGAACATCCGCCCGGAGTCGGCGGCGGCCGAGCCGCGTCACCTGCGTCCGGGCGCGACAGCGGCGCAGCCGGGGCTGCGCCGCAGGACGGGCCGCCGGGGCGGCCGATTCACGAGGAGGTGGGGTCAGCCGCGTCCGGCGTTGGGCTTGGTCCCGTGGTTCGCCTTCTTGCGCCTGGCGTTGGTCTTGCGCTTATCGGTCTTCTTCGACATAAGGAGGGCAACGCTACGTGGTGGCGTGGTCGCGGGTCCAGGCCAGCAGGTCCTCGGCGCTCCAGGTGTTGACGATGCGGTCGGTCTCGATGCCGTGGTTCGCGGCCTTGTCGCAGCCGTAGTTCACGAACTCGAGGTGACCCGGCGAGTGGGCGTCGGTGTCGATGCTGATGAAGCAGTCCCACTCGAGGGCCAGGGCGAGCAGCTCGTCGGGCGGGTCCTGGCGCTCGGGTCGCGAGTTGATCTCCACCGCGGTCCCGAACTGCGCGCATGCCGCGAAGACGAGCTCGGCGTCGAAGGAGGACTGGGGGCGGATCTCCTTCAGCAGGTCACCCTCGTCCTTCACCTTGCGACCGGTGCAGTGGCCGAGGATGTCGACGTGGGGGCTGCTCGCAGCCAGCGCCATCCGCTCGGTCATGCCCTTGGCGTCCATCGACAGCTTGGAGTGGACCGACGCCACCACGACGTCGAGCCGTTCGAGCAGGTCGAGGTCCTGATCGAGGGTGCCGTCGATGAGGATGTCGACCTCGATGCCCGTGAGCAGGCGGAAGGGCGCCAGCTCCGCGTTCAGGGCCTCGATCTCGTCGAGCTGGGCGAGGAGGCGCTCCCGGTTGAGGCCGTGGGCCACGGTGAGGCGAGGCGAGTGGTCGGTGACCACCAGGTACTCGTGGCCGAGCTCGATGGCCGCCCGGGCCATGGTGGCGATCGGGGCACCGCCGTCGCTCCAGGTGGAGTGGGTGTGGCAGTCGCCCTTGACCGCGGCCCGCAGCTCTGCGCCGGGCCCGATGCCGATGGCGGTGGCGGCCTCGAGATCGACGATCCGCTTGGGGACCTTGCCTGCGGTGGCCTGGGTGATGACCTCGGCCGTGCTCTTGCCGATGCCGGCCAGCTCCGTGAGCGTGCCCGCCGCGACCCGCTCCTCCAGCTCGCCCTCGGGCAGCGTGCGGAGCACCTCGGCCGCCTTCAGGAACGCCGCGGTCTTCTGCGTCGGCAGGAGCCCGCGGTCCTGCAGGTAAGCCACCCGTTCCAGCGCCTCGATCGCCTCCATGCCGCCGAGGGTACTTGGGGCCGCCACCCCCCAACCCCCACCGTTCTGGCGTAGATCCCGGTCGTATACCGACGTGGAGCTACGCCAGAGCGAGGGGGGGAGGGGTTCGGCGACCCCGCTACGGTCGGCCGCCATGGCGTACCGAGCGATCGCGACCGACCTCGACGGCACCTTGCTGCGGACCGACAAGTCGGTGTCGGACCGCACCCGAGCGGCCATCCACGCCGCTGAGGACGCCGGCATCCTCGTAGTGATCGCGACCGGCCGCCCGCCACGCTGGATCCCGCCGGTGATCGACGAGCTGGGCGAGCGCGGGCTGGTCGTGTGCGCCAACGGCGCCACCGTCTACGACCCGGCCCGCCACGAGCTGGTGAGCCGGATCGAGCTCGACCCCGACGTGGCCCGCGGCCTCGTCGACGACCTCGAGGCCGCGCTGCCCGACGCCCTGCTCGGCGTGGAGCAGGGGTTCGAGTTCGCGGTCGACGAAGCCATCGCCACTCGCGAGGTCGAGCTCCTCGACAGCTGGAAGATCGCCGGGATCCGGATCGGCCCGATCCGCTCGTTCCTCGACCAGCCGGTCACCAAGCTGATCCTCCGGCTGCGGGAAGCGCCCGAGGGCACCGCGGCCCGGGTCCAGGAGATCGTCGGGGATCGAGCCCTCGTCACCCACTCCACGAGCGAGGCGTTCCTCGAGCTGTCGCACCCCTCGGTGCACAAGGCGTCCGCCGTCGAGCGGCTCCTGGCGGAGTCCGGCATCGCGCCGGCGGACGTCGTCGCGTTCGGCGACATGCCGAACGACCTGGAGCTCATCCGCTGGGCCGGGCACGGCGTGGCCGTCGGCAACGCCCACCCCGTGTTGAAGGACGCTGCCGACGAGGTGACCGCCTCGAACGACGAGGACGGCGTCGCCATCGTGGTGGAACGCCTCCTCACGGACCTGGCGACCGACCTCGCAACCTGAAGCGGCTGCGAGGCCGGGGAGGGGTGCCCGGTAGCCTCGCCGCCGATGGAACGCTTCGGCTTCGTGGGCCTGCCCAACTCCGGCAAGTCCTCCCTGTACAACGCCCTTGCCGGCGGAGGCGCGCTCGCCGCGCCCTATGCCTTCGCCACCACCGATCCGAACGTCGGCGTGGCCAAGGTCCCCGACCGTCGCCTGGACCTCCTCGCGCAGATGTCGGCGTCGAAGAAGGTCGTGCCGGCCAGCGTGCAGTTCGTCGACATCGGCGGGCTGGTCGAGGGTGCGAGCACCGGCGAAGGCCTCGGCAACCAGTTCCTGGCCCACATCCGCGAGGTCGACACGGTCGTGTTCTTGCTGCGGGCGTTCGTCGACACCGACGTCCCCGGTCCCGACGACCCGCTCGAGTGCCTGCGCGTCCTCGAGATCGAGTTGGCGCTGGCCGACCTCGAGACCGTCGAGGGGCGGGTGGAGAAGCGCCGCAAGGCCGCCAAGCAGGACAAGGGTCTGGTGGCGCTCGTGGAGGCCCTCGATGCCGCCCACGCCCTGCTCGCCGAGGGCATCCCGATCTACCGCGGCAGTCTCACCGCAGACCAACGGGCCGTCCTGCGCGAGGAGTTCCTCCTCACCAACAAGCCGGTGCTGGCCCTCGTCAACGTGGGCGAGGACGACCTCGAGCGCATCCCCGAGATCATCGCCCCGGTCGAGGCCGAGCTCGGCGGCCGGGCCGAGGTGATCGGCATGTGCGTGCAACTCGAAGCCGAGGCCGCCCAGTTCACGGGCGAGGAGCGCCACGAGATGCTCGAGGCCCTCGGCCTCGGCGAAGGTGGCCTCGAACGGTTCATCCACGCCGCCTACCACCTCATGGGCCTGCGCACCTTCCTCACCACGGGCGAGAAGGAGAGCAGGGCCTGGACCTTCCGTGCCGGCTCCAAGGCGCCGCAGACCGCCGGTCGGATCCACACCGACTTCGAACGCGGGTTTATCCGGGCCGAGGTCATCCACTGGGACGAGCTGCTGGAGATCGGCTCCTGGTCGAAGGCACGTGAGGTCGGCAAGCTCCGGGTGGAGGGCAAGGACTACGAGGTGGCCGACGGCGATGTCCTCGAGTTCCGCTTCAACGTCTGAGGGCGGCCGGCTGGTGCTGGTGGGCACGCCCATCGGCAACCTCGGCGACCTCACGCCCCGCGCCGTCGAGGCCCTCGCCGGCGCCGACCTCGTCTGCTGCGAGGACACCCGTCGCACTGGACGGCTCCTGCAGCACGCCGGCATCCGCGCCACCGCCCTCCGGGTCGTGAACGACCACACGGAGGAGGGCGCGGTCGACGACGTGCTCGCCCGCCTCGGCCGTGGCGAGCGGGTGGCCGTCGTCTCCGATGCCGGCATGCCGGGCATCTCCGATCCCGGCGAGCGGCTCGTCACCGCCGCGGTGGCGTCGGGCTTCGTGGTCGAGGTCATCCCGGGACCCTCCGCAGCGGTGACCGCGCTGGTGGCGAGCGGGCTTCCAGCCGGCCGCTTCGCGTTCGAGGGGTTCCTGCCGCGCAAGGGTTCGGGACGTGCCGAGCGGCTGACCGCCCTCGCCGACGAGCGCCGCACGGTCGTCCTGTACGAGGCGCCCCACCGCGTGGCCCGCACCCTTGCCGACCTCGCCGCGGCCTGCGGCCCGGGGCGGCGGGTGGTCCTCGCCCGGGAGCTCACCAAGCTGCACGAAGAGCACTGGCGCGGGACCCTCGCCGGCGCGATCGAACACACCGCGGCTGTCGAGCCGAGAGGGGAGTACGTCCTCGTGCTCGACGGCGCCGAGCCGCCCGCGGCCGTCACCGACGACGCGATCGTGGCCGCCCTCGCCGACGCCCGGTCCATGGGGGCGACCACCCGCGATGCCGTGACCGAGGTGGCCACCCAGCTCGGCGCGCCGAAGCGCCGGGTCTACGACCTCGCCACCGAGCGATGACCGCCTCGGCCGGTCGGGGTCTGTGATGGTCATCGCCGACCCTGCTGCGGAGCTGCTCCGGCTCGTGACCGGCCCGGGCGACCCACCGGCCGCCGATGCCTCGTCTGCCGATCGCCGTGCCGCTGCACTCATCCGCCGGCGCTTCGGGCTCGCGCTCCCACCCCCGTTCGCCGGCGCGCCCGCACCCGACGGCGCCGAGCCGATCCGGCGCGCGGTGGCGTCGGACGCCGCGGCCATCGCCGCGGTGAAGTGGCGTGCCTTCGGCGCCAACTACCGCGGGATCCTGCCCGACGGGTTCCTCGACCAGCGGGGCATCGTGCCGCCGGCCACGTTCTGGCTGGGGCGGGCCCTCCTGCCGCCCACGCCGGACCACCGGCTCTGGGTGTGGGGCAGGCCGGGCTCCGTCTTCGGGTACGCCGACACCGGCCCGGTCCACCCCGACGACCTCGATGGAGGCCGGCCCAGTGCTGGCGAGGTGTACGAGCTGTACGTCGACCCGCTGGCCCAGGCAAGGGGAGGCGGCAGCCGGTTGCTGGCCGCGGCCGAGGAGGGGTTCGCGCGGTCCGGCTTCGGCTGGGCCGAGCTGACGACGCTCACCACGAACCTCCCGGCCCAGGCGTTCTACGAAGCACGGGGCTGGTCACCCACCGGCCGGACGATCCACGTCGACCTCGGCATCGTGGCGTTCGACGAGCACCGGTACGCGCGGCCGCTCGGCACGATCCGCTCGTAGGCTTCGAGCCGATGGAGGACGATCGGCCCACTGCCGACGACGAACCGGCCTCGGGCCCGCCCGAACTGGACGCCGTGTACGACGCCGAGGTGCTGGCCGCCCTCGATGCGTGGGAGCCGCCCGAATACCTGCGTGACCGGCCGCTTCCCTCCCGGCTGACCACCTGGAGCCGCAAGTCGATCCTAGGTGCCGTCGTCCGGGGATCGGTGCTCGGCCTGCAGGAGGTCCTCGAGCCCAAGCGGGACGATCCGATCGTGATCGAGGTGGATGCGGACGGTGAGCCGCACGATCTGCCGATCCGTCTGATGCTCGATCCGGACAGCCCCGCCGGCAGCTTGTGCATCGTCCGCCGAGATCCTCCGCCTCCAGAGGTTTGAACTCCGGTACTCCTGTATCCGAACGTTTACTCGAAAATAGGCCGTTTGGCCCATGACCTCCGTCACGTCTCGGTGTTGAATGGTCCTCAGCGAAGGAAGCCCCACAAAGGCAGACATTCGCTCCGCACCTCAGGTGTGGGGGGAGATGTCCGGCAGACGGTTCGGGGGGAGCGTCGGTCGGAATGGCGTCGGGGGTGTCGGTTCACCGGCACCCCCGTCCCGCGTCCCCAGGTCGGTGGCCAACCCGACTACCTCCGATTCGAGCCGTGAACGGGTCCGGTCGAACCGAGCGATCGAGGTCCGAGCGCCAGGACCCGTCACACGCCCGAGCAGCGGAAGAACCGACGGAAGGCCAGGCGGGCACCCCGCCGGTGCCCTGGCCAGCAAGTGGTTGAACGGGTCCGGTCGAACCGAGCCGATCGAGGTCCGAATCCCTGGTCGACGAGGAGCGAGCCCGCCTACGACGAGCCGCCGACTTCGGCCGGTCGGGGGCGCGCCGCTAGCGTGACGGGGTCGTGAACAAGGAGCTCCGCGTGCCCGCAACCTCGAACCGTCGCCGTCGCCTGCCGGTCCTGGTGGCCGTCGCCGCGCTGTCGGTGGCCCTGCTCGCCGGCTGCAGCGGGCAGCGCGACCCGGGCACCTACACCTCGTCGGTGAAGCGGAGCTTCGTCTCGTCCTGCGCCACCCAGCGGGCGCTCGACGACAACACCGCCATCAAGGTGACCGACACCGAGTCGCTCACGGCCAAGACCGCAGCGGTCAAGAAGGTCATCGGCAAGACCGCCTACGGCGCCTACCGGAGCTACTGCACCTGCGTGATCGGGAAGATCACCAAGGACGTGAAGTTCAGCACCTTCCGCACGATCAACGAGGACCTGCGCCTGAACGGCGGCAAGCTCCCGTCCTCGTTCACGAAGGCGTACGACTCCTGCGTCCTGAGGGCCCCAGCCGCCTGACTCCGCCCGTCGGTGACCGACGTCATCTGGACACCCGCAACCTCCGGCACTTGAGTGAACAGCGTTACGTAAACGCGGTTCACCGATTGGCCGGGAGGTCGCCGCCGTGCTCGCACGCATCGCCCAGTTCTGCATCCGGCGCAAGCGCCTCGTCCTGGTGGTCGCCGGCCTGGCGTTCCTGGTGTCAGGCGCCGTCGGCGGCGGGGTGGCCAACCGCCTGTCCACGGGAGGGTTCGACGACCCAGGGGCGGAGTCGACCAAGGTCCAAGGAATCCTCGGCGACCGCTTCGGTGCCGGGACGCCCAACATCCTCCTCCTGGTGACGGCGCGCCGGGGCAACGTCGATGCCCCGGACGTCGCGGCCGCGGGCAAGGCCTTGGCCACCGAGATCGGCAAGGAGCGGTCCCAAGGCCTCGGCATGACCGAGGTCATCTCGTATTGGGACCTCCCCAAGGGGAACCCGCTGGCGTCCACGAACGGCAAGCAGGCGCTGGTCCTCGCCCGCTACGCCGACGAAGACGACAAGCTCGTGACGTTCGCCGACGACCTGGCGACGCGATACGACCGCCACGACGCCGCATCGCCGATCACCGTCCGCGTCGGCGGCAAGGGCCCGGTCTTCGCCGAGGTCAACAAGACGATCGAGAAGGATCTCTTGCGGGCGGAGCTGATCGCCGGGCCCATCACCTTGGTCCTGCTGCTGATCATCTTCCGAGGCGTGGTCGCCGCGTTCGTGCCCCTCGCCATCGGTGCCCTCGCGGTGGTGGGTGCGTTCCTCGTGC
This sequence comes from Acidimicrobiales bacterium, assembly GCA_025463365.1. Lineage (GTDB taxonomy): Bacteria > Actinomycetota > Acidimicrobiia > Acidimicrobiales > Iamiaceae > Aquihabitans. The sequence continues at coordinate 22,658 of JAOBWM010000049.1, read as the reverse complement.
TGTTCGTCGTCAACGAGTTCACCGAGGTCTCGGTGTTCGCCCTCAACCTCACGACGGCGATGGGCCTCGGGCTGGCGATCGACTACTCGCTGTTCATCGTCAGCAGGTATCGGGAGGAGCTCGTCCAGCACGAGCCCGACGTGGCGCTCAGCCGGACGGTGATGACGGCCGGGCGGACGGTCCTGTTCAGTGCGCTCACCGTGGCGGCATCGCTCAGCGCCCTGCTGGTGTTCGACATCGCGTTCCTCCGAAGCTTCGCCTACGCCGGCCTCGCCGTCGCCGCCCTGGCGGGGGTCTACGCGGTCGTCGTCCTCCCGGCGATCCTCGCCGCGCTCGGCACGCGCATCGACGCGCTCCCGGTGCGGCGGCGCCGTCCGGTCCCCGAGGCCGGCTCGGACATCAGCGGCGGCTTCTGGCATCGCATGGCCACCACGGTCATGCATCGACCGGTGCGCATCACGGTCGCGGTGATCGCGGTCCTCCTGGTGCTCGGTGCGCCGACCACCGGCATGAAGCTCGGCTTCCCCGACGACCGGGTGCTGCCCGCGGGCAAGGAGGCCCGCGACGTGCAGGACGTCGTGCGTCGCAACTTCTCCTCGGAGGAGGCGGGCGCAGCGGCGATCGTGGCCACCGATGTGCCCGGCGAGGCCGCCCGTGCCGAAGACGTCGACGCCTACGCCAGCCGGCTGGCCAAGGTCGACGGCGTGACGCGCGTCGACGCTGAGACCGGCATCTATTGCGGGTCAGCCGGTTCGGTCGGCGGGGTCGCGTGCAAGCCCGGCCGGCTCGTGGTGCCTGCCTCGGCCAGCCCCAGCCTCACGACGCGCTTCAGCCAGCCGAACGCCACCTACCTGTCCGTGGTGCCCGACCTCGAGCCCTTGTCGGATGCCGGCGAGCAGTTCGCCCGAGACCTGCGGGCTGTGCCGAGCCCGCTCGGCAAGGTGCAGGTGGGCGGGCAGTCGGCCCAGCTGGTCGACGCCAAGGCGTCGATCTTCGGTGATGCGCCCTTGGCCCTCGCGATCATCGCGGTCATCACGTTCGTCCTCCTGTTCGCCATGTTCGGGAGCATCGTCGTGCCGATCAAGGCCCTCGTGCTCAACCTGTTGAGCTTGTCGGCCACCTTCGGCGCCATGGTCTGGATCTTCCAGGAGGGCCACGGGGCCGGACTGCTCGGGTTCACCCCGACGGGATCGCTCGCCGCAACGGTCCCGGTCTTGATGTTCTGCATCGCCTTCGGGCTGTCGATGGACTACGAGGTCTTCCTGCTCTCGCGGATCAAGGAGGAGCACGATCGCGGGAACGACAACATGCACTCCGTGGCGCTCGGCCTCGAACGCACCGGCCGCATCGTGACCGCGGCTGCGCTGCTCATCTCGGTGGTGTTCCTGTCGTTCGCCACGTCGCAGGTGAGCTTCATCAAGCTCTTCGGCATCGGCCTCACGCTTGCCGTGCTGCTCGACGCCTTCGTCATCCGCGGGACCCTCGTGCCGGCGTTCATGCGGTTGGCCGGCGAGGCCAACTGGTGGGCGCCCGGCCCGCTCCGCCGTCTCCACGATCGCTATGGCATCAGCGAACACGTCCACCTCGACGACGAGCCGAGCCCGGCTGAGGGCGCGGACCGGGTCGGTGCCACCGGTGCTGTCCACCCGCGCGACAGGGCGTCGGGTGACGGTGAGTCGGTGGACGATGGTGCCAAGGTGGGCCGGTGACCCCTGCCACCTCCCCGACGGCTGTGCCGGCACCGACCAGCGTCGAGCCCGCAGCGCGCCGGCGAGCCCGCCGTGGCGAGGGTGATCGCACGCGTGAGGCGATCATCAGCGCCGCGGAGGCTCTGCTGACCGCCTCGGGCTCGGAGGACGCGGTCTCCATCCGAGCTGTCGCCGATGCCGTGGGCGTGACCCCGCCATCGATCTACCGCCACTTCCCCGACAAGGCCCACCTCATCTTCGAGGTGTGCGCCCGCCACTTCGACGCCATCGACGCGGCCCTGGTGCAACCCATCTTGCGGGCAGGCGGTGATCCGGTCGAGGCGCTCGCCGAACTGGCCCGGGGTTACGTGCGCTTCGGCGTCGAGAACCCCGAGCATTACCGGATCATGTTCATGGGCCATGCCGATCACACCCCGGGGATGTACGCGTCGGAGCGTGTCCTGGAGACCGGCTCGTTCGGTGGCACCGCCCAGCTCGTGCAGCGCGCGATCGATGCGGGCCGTCTCCGCGCCGACGCCGGCGATGCCGTCCTCGTCACCTACGTGATCTGGGCCGCCCTCCACGGCGTGGTCACCGTGGCCGTGTCGAAGCCGAACATGCCAGCGCCCCCGCTCGACGCCCAGGTCGACGCCATGATCGACACCCTCCTCCACGGCCTGCTCGCCTGATCGATTGCCGCGTCCCTCAGGGAGGGGTGATGCCGGGGGAGGGGTCCGGTCCCGGATCGGGGTCGGCGGGGGCCGGTGTGGTCGGCGCGGTCGCGTCGGCCGGCTCGGAGGCGTCGGGGGTGGGCGGGGCATCCACCGGGGTGTCAGCCGCGGGGGCGACGGGCGTTTCGGCCGCCAGCGGGATCGCGGCGGCGGGCTCGGCGGCCTTGAGGTCGGCGTCGACCTTCTGGGGCTCGCCGGTGCCATCGGAGGGCGCGCCCTCGGGCTTGGGCCCGGCGTCGGCGACGACCGCGGCCGCTTTCTTCTTCTTCTTTGGCGGGGGAGGCGGCATGCGGGTGGGGAAGCCGATGGCGGCCTCGGGCCAGCGGTTGCGGCTGACGCGCGAGAGGCGATCCATCAGCGCGATGGCCGCCGGATCCTCCTCGGCCGGCTTCACCTCGACCAGGCCGGCCTTGATCATCCGGGTCATGACCTCGCGGCCGAGCTCGGTGCGGACCACGGTCAGCGTGTAGTCGTTGAACTTGCCGATGCCACCGGTGGAGATGTCGGCGTGCTCGGCGGCGAAGTCGGGGCAGTGGTTGCACCCCTCGCGGGTCCAGGCGTGGCATTCCTTGAGCGGGACCTCGTGGTACTCGCCGTCGTGCGTCCAGATCTGGAAGACGCCCTTGATGTTCATCTTCTTGATCGACTCGCGCTTGATGCCGTACTTGGCGTCGAACAGCTCGTCGAAGATGCGGTCGTCGAAGGTCTTCGAGCACAGCAGGCCGATGTTGAACTTGATCGGCTTGCCGATCTTGCCGATCTTGCGGGCCCACATCACCGGCGCCGCGGAGGTCTGGCAGCCCATCCCCACGAGCGCGAGGTCCTTGAGGCCCCGGTCCGTCGCCTCGTCGAGGGCGAGCCAGTTGGCGGAGTACGTGTACCGGCTGCCGGCTGCCGCCAGGATCTCGTCCTTGGTGGTGGCCACCCCGGGCTTGGCCCTCCAGGTCGAACCGTCGCCCTCGAGGTAGCTCACGAGCGCGCCGTCGATGTACCCCTCGTCGAGCAGCCAGATGAGGATGGCCGAGACGAGGCCGCCGTCCTGGCCGAGCTCGTGCACGTGGTCGTCGGCGGCTCGCACCAGCAGCACCTGCTCGGAGATGCCGGAGATCTCTTCGATCTCGCGGGTGCGGGCGAAGAGGTGCTCATCTGCGGTGGGCTCCCAGTCGCGGAAGCGCGGGCAGGCGCGGGTGCACGAGGTGCAGCCCTTCTGGCCATGGGTGCAATCTCCGGCGCCGAGCTCCTCTTCGATGTGGAAGGGGCGGTAGCCGCCCTCCTTGTGTTCGTAACCGATGACGTCGTGCGGACAGGCGATCACGCACGCCGAGCACCCGGTGCAGAGCCCCGACGTGATGACCTCGTCGTAGAGCTCCTTCCACTGGTGGGTCCAGCGGCCCTCCTCCCGGGTGAAGTCCCGGTGGGAGTAGTCGACCGGCGGGGGACTGCTCGGCGCAGGTTCGGTCACCGTCATGAGCGGCATCGTAGGACGGCAGACCGGGTGGCACGCCCCTTGACCCTCGGGTCAAGATAGGGGCATGGACCTGAGCTACCCGCCCGAAGCCGAACAGTTCCGCAAGGAGATCCGTGCCTGGCTGGAGGAGAACCTCCCCGACGGCTGGTTCGACGAAGGCTTCGAGCAGACCGCCGAGGAGAAGAAGGCGTTCAACGAGGCCTGGCCGGCCAAGCTCTATGGCGGCGGCTGGATCTGTGCGTCGTGGCCCAAGGAGTACGGCGGCAAGGGCCTGAGCACGATGGAGAACGTGGTGCTGGCCGAGGAGTTCGCCCGGGCCAAGGCCCCGCTGCGCGCCGACTTCTTCGGCGACACCCTCGTGGGCCCGACGATCCTCCAGCACGGCACCGAAGAGCAGAAGCAAGCGTTCCTGCCCAAGATCATGAAGGGCGAGATGGCGTGGTGCCAGGGCTTCTCCGAGCCCGATTCCGGCTCCGACCTGGCCTCGCTCAAGACCACGGCTGTGCTCGACGGCGACGAGTGGGTCATCAACGGCCAGAAGGTCTGGACCACCCAGGCCCAGTTCGCGGATTACTGCTTCCTCCTCGCCCGCACGGACCCGGACGTCAAGAAGCAGGCCGGCATCTCGTACCTGCTCGTCCCCATGAAGCAGGACGGCATCGAGGTGCGCGGCATCGTGCAGCCCGATGGAACCGCCGAGTTCAACGAGGTCTTCTTCACCGATGCTCGCTGTCCGGCCGAGAACGTCGTCGGCGGCGTGAACGGTGGCTGGAAGGTGGCCAACAGCACGCTCAGCCACGAGCGGGGCATGTCGGCCACCACCGGTTACCGCCGCTTCCAGCAGGAGTACGACCTCATGGTGGAGCAGGCCAAGGCCAACGGGAAGATCGACGATCCGGTCACCCGCCAAGGCCTCGCCCGCTACTACACCAAGATCCAGATCCTGAAGATCAACGGGCTCCGTTCGCTCACCCAGGCGCTCAACGGCACGAAGGACCTCGGCGTCATCTCCCTCGGCGTCACCAACAAGATGTTCTGGTCCGAGATGCACCGAGAGGCCATGGAGCTGGCGCTCGACATCTTCGGCCCCGCTTCGATGCTGGTCGACACCGCCCCGGAATCGGGCTCCTGGCCTGCGGTGATGCGGGCCAAGGGCCGCGACACCTACAAGACCAGCGGCATGATGTCGGCCTTCTTCTTCTCCCGCTCCGAGACGATCTGGGGCGGTACCGCCGAGATCCAACGCAACATCGTCGGCGAACGCGTGCTGGGCCTCCCCCGCGAGCCCAAGGCCGAATCCGAGAAGAAGTACGACAAGTAGTCCAGCGTTTGGGCGTTGCGGTCAGGCGCCCTTGAGGTCGTCGAGCGGGCGTCGGAGCAAGAGTGCGGCGCCTGCGACAGCCGGGAGCACCACGAGCGACGTCAGGACGCTGGCGAGGTCGAGCCCGGTGAGCGAGCGCGGCACCGATGCGGTCAACGCAGTGTGAGCCCGCTCATCGAGCGATGGTGGACGCGCCCGACTGCAACCGGGACCGATGACCAAGCAGACCAAGGCGACTGCCGTGATCTGCACGAAGCGCCGCACGACCAGTTCGCACACGAGGTGGAGCGGTGCGAACGGGGAGTAGACGATCGGCCCCCGTCGCCGAGAGATGGGACGGACCTCCGAGCGAGTACCCCGGCAAGCCGGGATAGAGCTTGAAGATCACGTCGTCGATGCATTCGCTCAAGTCGCCGATGTGCTCGTCGCCGACCATCCGGGCGAAGTCATCGATGGTTCGATCCGACCGCCCGACCCGGTGGCCACGGGCGCGCAGGCACGCGACGATGGCCCGGCGCAGTGGCCCGGCCATCGGTCGTGGCCGCATGGCGTACGCGGCCTCCACTCGTCCGAGGTGGTCATCGAGGCAGGCCATGTCCTTGCCCGGGTCCCCGGTGCCGTGATGACGAACCTTCGTGTCCGCCACGAGCCGCACGCCGTCGATCGGGCTGAGCATCGGGGTCTCGACGTCGACGCCAAGCCGGTCCAAACATTGCCTCCACGAACCGAACGCCCGCTCGTACTCGGCCTTCGTGACCCGGCCATCAGCCAGGATGCGGGCAACGGCGTACTGGTGGGCTCGGCGCGCAGCGGTGCTCTCCGCCTTGATCGAGGCGGTGATCCTCTCGTCCGCTGAGCGGGGGGCCACTCCCGGGGCGCAGGCACCGACCAGGCAGATCGCCAGCACCAGCAGAGGCCGGCGAGGTCGCATTCGCCGACCCTATGGGTGCGGAACTCGATCAAGGATGCTGAGACATGTCCAAAACGTCGGATAGCGCTGGAAACCGTCGAATCGGACAGGAAGTTGGTCAGCTCGAAGGTGGTGACTTCGGGTCGGTGGGGGACGACGCGTAGCGTGGGGCGGTCATGGTTCCTGGCTCCCCGCGCGTCGATCAGGTCGATGCCGTCGACCAACCGGCTCCTGCCGGTCGACCGCGGCGCAGCTGGCGCCAGCGGCTCCTCTTGGCGACGGGCGTCGTGCTGTCCACCACAGCCATCGCGGCGGCGACCACGGTCGGGTGGGCGGCGTGGAAGTTGCACCAGATCGACCGCACCAACGTCGCGCTCGACCAGCTCGACGGTGGCGGCCCGGCCAACTACTTGATCGTCGGCTCCGACACCCGCAAGGGCGGCGATCCCACCGATCCGCGGGCGCTCGACGACCACAAGCCGCTGGCCGACACGATCATGGTCCTGCGCATCGACGCGAAGGACCGCCAGGCGAAGGTCCTGTCGCTCCCGCGTGACCTCTGGGTGAAGCTGGCGGGCACCACGGGCGAGGGCCGGATCAACGCCGCCTACGCCGGTGGCGGACCGCAGCGCCTCGTCGACACGTTGCAGAACGAGCTCGACATCCCGATCAACCACTACGTCGAGGTCGACTTCCATGGCTTCCAGCAGATGGTCACGGCGGTGGGCGGGGTCCCGATGTGGTTCGACCGGGCCATGCGCGATCGCAACTCCGGCCTCGACGTCTTGCACCCCGGGTGCACGACCCTCGACGGGTACGGCGCCCTGGCGTTCGCTCGGGCCCGGCACCTCGAGTACTTCCAACACGGCGGCTTCAGCTACGACGGCACCGGGGACCTCGGCCGGATCTCGCGCCAACAGCTGTTCATGCGCCGCCTCATCGACCGGGCCAAGTCGAAGGGCATCCGCAACCCGCTCACCCTCAAGCGCCTGGTCGATGCGGGCACGTCCAACGTCACCATCGACAAGGGCCTGAGCGTCGGCGACCTGCTGGCGCTGGGTCGACGGTTCTCCTCGTTCCGATCCGACTCGCTGCTCTCCTACACGCTGCCGGCCACGCCACGGACGACGAGCGGTGGCGCTGCCGTGCTGGACCTCGACACCGCGAAGGCACAACCGATCCTCGACCTCTTCCGCGCGCCGGCCGACGTCGCTGCTCGTCGGGCCGAAGGTGGCTCGGGGTCGGCCGATCAGGTCGCGGCGGCCGACGTCAAGCTGTCGGTCCTCAACAGCTCGGGCCGCCAGGGCTTGGCCGTCAAGGTGGCCGACAAGCTGGTGGCCGGCGGCTACGAGGTCGATCACTGGGGGAACGGGGCCGAACAGAAGCACCCGAACGAACCCAAGACCACCATCCGGTACTCCGCCGGGACCGATGGTGTGGCGCTGCGCTTGGCTTCCCGCGTCGACGGAGGAGCGGTGCTGGCCGAAGACCGCTCACTCGGGCGAGGCGAGGTCGTGCTGTTCATCGGGAGCGACTTCACCGACGTCGGCAAGGGCGGTGGCCCGGTGACCACCGTGCCGTCGTCGGGTACCACGCCGACCACCGCGCCCCGCACGACCACGACCACCGCACCCAAGCCCGCCGAGGTGGTCGGCATGATCCCCGGTGATCCGCCCGAGGGCCGCTCCTGCGGCTGAAAGCCGCCGACAACTGCCGAGGCTGTCGAGCCGCCTCAGGCGGCGGCGAAGGCCGCGTCCACCTGGTCGGCCACGGCTTCGCGCCTTGCAGCGCAACGGCGGGCTGGCGTCGGCCGCATGGTGACGGGCGCGACCCTGGGGTGCGCCTCATGGACCACGCGACGTCTCCCGATCAGGCGACGGCCGCACTTCCGCGGCGGGCGATGGCATCGATGGTGACCGCGGCCAACAAGACCAGCGCCGTGACGGTGTACTTGGCCGCGGCGCTGTAGCCCTGCAGGCCCATCCCGTTGTCGATGGCGGCGATCACGAGGCCGCCGAGCACCGCGTGGAGCGCCTTGCCGCGGCCTCCGAACAGGCTCGTGCCGCCGATGACGGCGGCGGCGACGGCGTAGAGCACGAGCTGGCCGCCATCGAGCGCGGTCGACACGGACCGCAGCCGCGAGGCGTAGACGATGCCGGCGATGCCACCCGTGAACGATGCGAGGGCGAACGCCGTGGTGCGCACCCCGGCGAGGCTGACGCCGGCCCGCCGGGCCGCCTCGGCATTGCCGCCGATGGCGTAGATGTAGCGGCCGAAGCGGGTCCGGCCCAGGAGGAACGTCCACGCCGCCAACACCCCGAGCACGACCAGCACGACCCACGGCAACCCGCGGATCGGGATCAACCGGCCCCGGTCCGTGTTGCAGATCGAGATCACGGCCACGCCGGCCACGAGCGCGCCGGCGATCTTCACCAGCGTCAGGCTCACCGGGGGAGCCACCAGGCCTCCTGCGCGGCGCCGGGCATCGTGCAGCCAGGTCCGCGCCGCGAAGGCGGCCACCAGCACCAACATGACCGCCCAGCTCGCCGCGGCCGTCAGGTTGCCGCTCGAGATGTCGTTGATCACCGAGTTGTTGATGGGCTGCGACCCGCCGGTGCCGAGGATCATCAACATGACCCCCTGCCACCCGAGGAGCCCGGCGAGGGTGACGACGAACGACGGAAGCCCGACCCGCGTGATGATCGTGCCCTGGAGGAGACCGATCAGCGTGCACGCGGCGAGCGCGATGGCGATGCCGGCCCACCACGGGTAGTTCCAGTGCTGTTTGACGAGCTCGGCCACGACGATGCCGCCGATGCCGCTGACGAAGCCGATCGACAGGTCGATCTCACCGAGCAGGAGCACGAACACCTCGGCCATGGCCAACAACATGTAGGCCGCGCCCTGCACGAGCAGGTTCACCAGGTTGCCGGCCGTCAGGAAGCTGCCGTTCAGGATCTGGAACAGCGCGGAGATGAGGATCAGGCCGCCGACCACCGGCAGCACACCGCTGTCGCCGCCCTTGACCCGCAGGTACCAACCGCGCACGTACTCGGCCAAGGAATCGGCCATCACCTCGGGGGCGGCGGCCAACGCCGCCTGGCTGTCGGACCCGTTCGCCTCGTCGTTCGCGGTCGCCGTCGCCCCCACGGTGGCCGAGGGTGGATCCGTCGATGCCAGATCGTCGGAAGGAGCCGGATCGGCGGTGGAGCGCGAGGAGCCCGGGACGGCCGTGCGCGACGAGGCGCCACTGGTCATCAGGTCGACGACGATCTGGCGGTCCAGCTCCGCCGCGGGCCGGACGTCGACCATCCTTCCGAGGCGGAGCACCGCGATGCGGTCCGCAACCTCGAACACGTCGTTCATGTTGTGCGACACCAGGATCACGGCCAGGCCACCGTCGGCGAGCCGACGGACCAGGTCGAGGACCATCGCCGTCTGGCTCACCCCCAGCGCGGCGGTCGGCTCGTCCATGATGACCAGCCCCGAGTTCCACAGCACGGCCTTGGCGATGGCCACTGATTGCCGTTGGCCCCCCGACAGCGAGGCCACGGGCTGGCGGACCGACCGCACCGTGGTGACCGCCAGTCCGGTGAGGGTCTCGCGCGCGGCGCGCTCCATGCTCTCCTCGTCGAGCAGCCCGTGACGGAGCTTCTCGCGCCCGAGGAACATGTTCTGGACGATGTCCAGGTTGTCGCACAACGCCAGGTCCTGGTGCACCGTCTCGATGCCGAGAGCCGCGGCGTCGCGCGGGGTGTGGATCGAGACGGGGCGGCCCTGCCAGGAGATCTGGCCCGCATCGGGGGTCACGATGCCGGCGATGCACTTGATGAGCACCGACTTGCCGGCACCGTTGTCGCCGACCAGGGCCGTCACCTGGCCGGCCGGGACCTCGAGGTCGACGCCGTGGAGCGCCTCGACGGCGCCGAACCGCTTGACGATGCCGCGCAGCTGCAGCAGCGGTTCCGGACCGGCCTCGGGCAGGGGCAGGTCCGGATCAGCCACTGCGGGCTCCTCGCGCACGGATCGGCCGCTGTTCAGCGGATCCCCGCCGAGGAGCAGGCAGCTGAGAGCTGGCTGATGCAGATGTCAGAGGCCGAGCGGAACTTGTCGGCGACCACCGTCTTGGCCATGTTGTCCGTGGTGACCCAGATCGGGGTGAGCAAGATCGAGGTGACCTCGGTGTTGCTCTCCGAGTCCTTCGTCGTGCCGTTCACCAGCGACTTGGGAAGGGCCTGGCCGGCCCGCAGGTACAGCGCTGCCGCGACCGCGGCCTGCGCCTCCTGGGAGATGGGCTTGTAGACCGTGCCGCACTGGTAGCCCTTGAGGACGTTCTGCAGGCCCGGGAGCGATGCGTCCTGACCCGTCGTCGGGAACGTCTTGGCGGGAATCTGGAGCCGTTGCAACTGGGCGATCACCGCATTGGCGTTGTCATCATTTGGTGTGACAACGGCGTTCATCTTGGGGTGGGCCGTGTACTGCTGCTCGAACGTGGTGGCCGCGACCGATGGCGTCCAGGTGCCCGCCGGCTCGCCGACCTTCACGTATTCACCGCTGTCGAAGTGCGGCTTGAGCACCCCGTTGTAGCCCTGAGCGAACAGCGATGCGTTGTTGTCAGTGGCGGCGCCGTCCATCACCAAGATGTTGGGCTTGGAGACCTTCCACGCGGTGATGCATTCGACCTCCCCCTTGCCGATGAGCTGGCCGACCTTCACGTTGTCGAAGCTCACGTAGGTCCGGCCCTTGGATCCACCGAGCGTGAGGCGGTCGTAGTCGACGACCCCGACGCCCTTGGACTTGGCATCGGCCTCGATGGCAGCCCCGCCAGCTGGGGTGTTCGGATCGATGATCAGCACGGACGCACCCTGGGTGATGGCCGCATCAGCCTGGGTCTTCATGGTGTCATCGGAGCCCTGGGCGTTGGAGACCTTGTACTCGCTGCTGCTCAGCCCGGCCGCCTTGAGGGCGCGCTTCAGGTAGGGCTCGTCGTAGTCGACGTACCGGGTCGACGACGTGGTGTCTGGCAGCAGCACCGCGACCATGCCCTTGCCCGCGTCCGCGACCGGCTTCAGCTTCTTCATGGCCGAGAAGTCGCTCGTCAGCTCGGCGGCGGAGATGGAGACGGATGCCGAACCGCCGCTGGATCCCTTGGATGAGGACGAATCAGATGATCCGCAGCCAGCTGCAAGGACCGCTACCGCGGCGAGCGCGACGGCAGCTCTCCCGAACCTATGGGTGGTCGACATGGAAGTCCCCTATCGGTGACGGACCTCCCCCTGTTCAGCGACGGTACCTGGCCGATCGGATGCATGCCACCCCCTGAATGGCAGGTGACATCTTCGAGCGTGTGACGGCCCGCCCCGGCGGCGTGTGCGTGCCGTCCGCATGCCGTTTTGGTCAGGTGTCGGCGCGAAGCCGCCAGGCTTGGAACGCGGTCCACGCCGACAGGGTCGACGGGACCACCATCAGCGCGAGCAGGCCGCCGCCGACGCCGGTGAACGCGACCCACCCGGCGAGGTAGACGGTGGCGTAGACCATGCCGCCTGCGACGAAGAGCGCGAGCGGTCGGGCCCAGCGAGCCCACACCCACAGGCCCCACGCCGCGACGGCCGAACCGGCGATGCCGATCACGACATCGGCGAAGAGGAAGGAGTTGGTGACCGCGTGCTGCTTCGGCCACATCTCGAACGCCCGTCGCACGATGGGCACCGTGGCCACCAGGACCCAGAACCCGATCCCGGCGACGGCCTGGAGCGCGAAGTATCCGGCGTAGACCCGGATCGCGGTGACGGTGGCCGGTGCCGGATCGATGTCGGTGCCGCTCGATCCCGCCTGGGTGGTGGCCACGTCCCCGACGGTAGCGAGCGATCGCCGCGCCGGTGGAGATGGTGCCCTCGGGGCGATTCGAACGCCCGCACACGCCTCCGGAGGGCGATGCTCTATCCCCTGAGCTACGAGGGCGGGGGCCGTCACCCTAGATCGTGGGCCAGGGGTGCCCAACTCGGTTGTGCGGCCCGACCGTGCAGGTCACCGCGCCGGCCGCCGCGCACCGGCGCAACCGGTTCCGGAGGCGCAGGTCACGGCCGGTAGGGTCGGGGCCATGCCGCCCCCCATCGTGTTGGTGGTCGACGACGACCCCGTCATCTTGAAGCTCCTCACCGTCAACTTCGAGCTCGAGGGCTATGCGGTGCTGGCCGCCACCCATGGCTCGGAGGCCCTCGACGTCGCCCGCGAGAGCCGCCCAGATGTCGTGGTGAGCGACATCATGATGCCGGTGATGAGCGGCATCGACCTCGTGATCGCCATGAAGGCCGATCCCGAGCTGGCGTCGATCCCCGTGCTCCTCCTGTCGGCCAAGGCCCAGGCTGCCGACGTGCGCGCCGGGCTCGAAGCCGGTGCCGACGACTACGTCACCAAGCCGTTCGAACCGCTCGACCTGCTCACGCGGGTCGAAGCGGTCTTGAACCGCTGACCCGTCTGCTCCGCTCCCACCGCTCCGTCCAGGAAGGTTCCCCGTCGTGATCCGCGATGCCCTCGCCGACGCCGTGCTCGATGCCCTCGCGGCATTGCACGTCGACCCCCTGCCCGCCCAGGTCAACCTGGAGCGCCCGGCGCGTCGCGAGCACGGGGACTGGTCGAGCAACGTGGCCCTGGCCGCCGCGAAGGCCGCCGGCCGCAACCCCCGGGAGCTGGCTGCGCAACTCGTGGAGCAGCTGTCCGCCAACCCGCCGGCTCACGTCGTGGCGGTCGAGATCGCCGGCCCCGGCTTCGTGAACTTCCGCCTGGCGCCGACCTGGCTGCACGACGTGCTGACCGACGTCGTCGACGGTGGCACCGAGGGCTACGCCACCACCGATGCCGGTGGCGGCGAACGGGTGCAGATCGAGTTCGTGTCGGCCAACCCGACCGGCCCGATCCACGTCGGCAACGGGTGGTTCGCCTCCTACGGCGACGCGCTCGGTCGCGTGCTGACCCGTACGGGCCACGTGGTCAGCCGCGAGTACTACGTGAACGACACGGGCGGCCAGATCCGGGCCCTCGGCGCCAGCCTCTTGGCGCACCACAAGGGCGAGCCGGTGCCCGAAGGCGGGTACCCGGGGGAGTACGTCGCCGACCTGGCCAAGGAGTACGACGGCGCCGACGACGTGACCGAGGCGGGGCAGTGGGCCGCCGAGCGGATCCTTGGTGGCATCCGGGCCACGATGGAGTCGATCCACGTCCACTACGACGAGTGGTACAGCCAGGCCTCGATCGAGGAGAGCTCGGCGGTGGCCGAGACCGTCGAGGAGCTGCGGGCCAAGGGCCTCGTGACCGAGGAGGACGGCGCCCTCTGGTTCGAGTCCAAGGAGTTCGGCGATCCCCGCGAGCGCCGGGTCCTGCGGAAGTCGAACGGCGACTACACCTACCTCGCCGGTGACATCGCCTACCACCGCAACAAGTTCTTGATCCGCGGGTTCGACCGCGTCATCAACGTCTGGGGGGCCGACCACCACGGCCAGGTCGCCAGCCTCGTCGCCGGCGTGCGCGCCCTCGGCATCGATGCCGATCGCATCGAGGTCCGGCTCGGCCAGATGATCTCGTTGGCGAGCGGCCGGATGGGCAAGCGGCTCGGCAACGTCGTGAACCTCGACGACGTCGTCGCCGACATCGGGCCCGACGCCACCCGGCTGCTGTCCCTGCTGACCTCGATCGACCAAGCCGTCACGATCGACCTCGACAAGGTGCGCTCGCATTCGAAGGAGTCGCCCGTCTTCTACGTGCAGTACGCCCACACCCGCATCGCGTCGATCAACCGCGTGGCGGCGGAGCGTGGCGTGGTGCGGTCGCCGATCACCGACGTCGACCTGGGCCTGCTCCTCCACGAACGCGAGCTCGACGTGTTGCGGTCGCTCTCGGAGCTGCCCGACGTGATCCGCATCGCCGCCGCCGACCGCGCCCCGCACAAGGTGGCGACGTGGGTCCGCGAGCTGGCCGACCGGTTCCACGGCTTCTACCACGACTGCTACGTGATGGGCGACGGTGTCAGCCCCGAGCTGACCCAGGCCCGGCTGTGGCTGGTGGAGTCCGCTCGGATCGGCTTCGCCATCGGGCTGGACCTGTTGGGGGTCAGTGCCCCGGAGTCGATGTGAGCGTCCTGCCGTGGGGCCTGTTGCCCGATTCAGCCGAGGTCGGCGCCGATGGGCAGCTGCTCGTCGGCGGGTGTGACCTCGCGGCGCTGGCCGAGGAGTTCGGCACGCCCCTGTTCGTCTACGACGAAGCCCAGTTGCGGGCGCGGTGCCGCGAGGCGGTGGCCGCGTTCGGCGACGGCGTGGCCTACGCCACCAAGGCGTTCCTGTGCCGGGCGATGGCCCGGCTCGTGCACGAGGAGGGCATGCACCTCGACGTGGCGAGCGGCGGCGAGCTGCACGTTGCCCTGCTGGCCGGCGTCCCCGCCGAACGCCTGGTGCTGCACGGCAACAACAAGAGCGACGACGAGTTGATCCGCGCCCGCGAGGTCGGGGTCGGCCGACTGGTGGTCGACAGCTTCGACGAGCTCGACCGCCTCGATCGCCTGCACGCGGCCGACGGCCGGGTGCCCAAGGTGCTGCTGCGGATCACCCCGGGCGTCGAGGCCCACACCCACGAGTTCGTGATGACGGGCCAGGACGACTCCAAGTTCGGCTTCGGCCTGAAGGTCGGCGACGCGGCGGCGGCGGTCGCCCGTGCCCGGGACATGGCCGGCGTCGAGCTGGTGGGGATCCACGCGCACATCGGCTCGCAGGTGTTCGTCGCCGGTTTCTTCGAGCAGGCGGTCCAGGCGCTGGCCCCGTTCGTGAACGAGTGCGCCCTCCCCGAGCTGTCGGTCGGCGGGGGCATCGGGGTGGCCTACATCGAGGGCGAGTCGGCACCGTCGATCACCGAGTGGGGCGACGTCGTGCGGGGGTCGTGCGAGGAGGCCGGCATCACCGCCCGCGTGTCCGCCGAGCCCGGCCGGTCGATCGCCGCCGCCGCCGGCATCACCTTGTACCGGGTCGGGACCGTGAAGGACGTGCCCGGCATCCGGACCTTCGTGGCGTGCGACGGCGGCTTCATCGACAACCCCCGCCCGGCCCTCTACGGCAGCGGCTACGAGACGTTCGCGCCGCGGGCCGTCACCGCTGATCGCACCGAGACGGTGCGACTCGTGGGCAAGCACTGCGAATCGGGCGACGTCTTGGTCGCCGAGGCCAAGGTCCCGCCGGGCGTGGCGGTGGGCGACCTCATCGCCACGCCGGTCACCGGTGCCTACGGCCGGTCGATGGGCTCCAACTACAACCTCCTGCATCGCCCCGCCGTGGTGTTCGTGGCCGGGGGCCGGGCTCGCCTGGTGATGCGCCGCGAAACGGACGACGACCTCCTCGCCACCGACGTCGGCTGACCGACCACCCAGGTCAGTCCGGCGGGCGGGTCCAGGTGAGGGAGTAGCGGAAGAGGAGGTGGCGGCGGATCCGGGCGCCCGGTGTGATCTCGGCCGCGGCCTGGCGGATGTCGGCGAGCGTCTGGGTGGGGTCCACGATCGGCGCGGTGACCGGGGTGTGGCCGCGCACGAGGCGCAGGACCTTGGACACGGGGAGCCCGGCGGCGCCCCACGCGTAGTCGAGCGGCGACGCCGACCGGGCGAGACCGACGACCACGAGGCATCCCCCGGGACGCACCAGGTCCGCCAGGCGGGCCAGCCCCGACCGCAAGGGGAGGTGGTGGAGCACGGCGACCGCCGACACCAGGTCGAACAGCGCATGCGGCAGCTCCGCACTGGTGACGTCGCCTCGGATGAGCGTGACGTTCGGGAGCTCGCCCACGCGGTGGGCCGCCTCGGTGAGCGCGGCTTCGTCGGTGTCGAGGCCGATCACGTCGTCGTAGGCGGCGGCGAGGTGGGGGAGGAGGTGCCCCTGGCCGCAGCCGACGTCCAGGGCGCGATGGCGCCTCGCCGGGGCCGCAGCCAGCACGAGGCGGTGGTACGCGATGTTGTGGTTCCACGGCGGGCGGCCGGCGACGTCCGAAGACATGGGCTGATCTTGCTCCCCCGTCGCCCGGGCGGGTGGGAACGCGCAGCGATGAGCGAAGACGCCACTGACTTCCTCACGGCTCGCCGCCGCCGACCGATGGGGAACCATGACGACGGAGAGTGACTGGAAAATCATGCTGCGTGGCCGCGGATCGCGGCGGCGCCTTGCCCTGGTGGCTGGCGCCCTGGCGGTCCTCGCCACCACCGCATGCGAGCCGCTGCCCACCACCCTCCCCCCATCGAACGTCATCAAGAGCGGCGCCGTCCTGGCATCCGGGACGTCGCTGGCCTCACCGTCGGGACGCTTCAAGCTGGTCATGCAGGGCGACGGCAACCTCGTCGAGCGCTCGCCGTCGGGCCGGTCGCTCTGGACCACCAAGACCCCGGGCAACGCCGGGGCCAAGCTCGTGATGCGCAGCGATGGCGTGCTGCTGGTCCAGACCACCGCCGGCAAGACCGTCTGGTCCACCCCGACGTCGGGCGTGCGAGGCGCCACCGCCAACTTCGGTGACGACGGGAACTTCGTCGTCAAGGGGACCGCCGGCCAGCCGGTGTGGGCCAACGGGATGTCGGCCGCCCCGGCCACCCGCGCGCCGATCTCCGAGCGCCACACCAGCCCGCAGCAGGTCACCCTGACCAAGATGTACGAGGGTCTGGTGGCCACGACCCCGTACTACAACGCCTACGGAAACTGCACCGTCGGCTACGGCCACCTCATCCGCCTCGGCGCCTGCACGTCGGCCGACAAGGCCAAGAAGTGGGACGCCGACGCGCTGTTCGCCGCCGACGTCGTCGAGCACGAGAACCGCCTCAAGTCCTCCCTCGGCTCGGTGCCCGTGACCCAGCGCGAGTTCGACACGCTCTGGGACTACGTGTTCGGCCACGGGAGCATCACGGCCAAGACCTCGCCGAAGATGTACGCCGCCATGAGCGCCAGCCCGCCGCGGTACGTCGATGTTCCCCCGATCTTGCGCGAGAACGGCGACACCTTGCTGCGCGGCCTCTGCTACCGGCGCTACGACGAGGCCGACGTGTTCACCGGTGGCTTCTACGACCGCAACGCAACGTCTGCCTGTTCCTGAGCCGATCGGCCTTCGGGCCCTCCGGGAGCACCCGGTAGCCTCGCCCGCTGTGACCGAACGCGTGGTGAAGCTCGGGGTGCTCGGCTGCGGCAACGTGGGTGCGGCGCTCGTCCAACTGGTCGAGGCGCGCGCCGACGAGATCGCCGGTCGCACCGGCGTACGCCTCGAGGTGGCCCGGGTAGCCGTCCGCAGCCTCACGCGGAAGCGGCCCATCCACCTCGCCGAAGACGTCCTCACGCGCGACGCGGCCGAGGTCGTGGTCGATCCGTCGATCGACGTCGTCGTCGAGGTGATCGGCGGCATCGAGCCGGCGCGCGAGCTGATCCTCGCCGCGCTGGGCGCCGGCAAGCCGGTGGTCACGGCCAACAAGGAGCTGCTCGCCAACCATGGGGCCGAGCTCTACGAGGCCGCCGCCGCCGCCGAGGTCGACCTGCTGTTCGAGGCCTCGGTGGCCGGCGGCATACCGATCCTGCGGCCGCTGCGCGAATCCCTGGTCGGCGAGGAGATCCGCCGGATCATGGGGATCGTCAACGGCACCACCAACTACATCCTCACCAAGATGTCCGAGGAGGGGACCTCCTACGCCGAGGCCCTCGCCGAGGCCCAGCAGCTCGGATACGCCGAACGGGATCCGACCGCCGACGTGGAGGGCTTCGACGCCGGGGCCAAGGCCGCGATCTTGGCCTCGCTCGCCTTCGGGGCGAAGGTCGTGGCCGGCGATGTGTACCACGAGGGCATCTCGTCGATCACCGCGACCGACATCGCCTTCGCCGATCGGCTCGGGTACGTCGTGAAGCTGCTCGCCATCGCTGAGCTCGTGCCGGTCCCCGGTGGCCCTGAAGAGGTCGCCGTCCGCGTCCACCCGGCCATGGTCCCGCGGTCGCATCCGCTCGCCGGCGTGCGGGATTCCTTCAACGCGGTGTTCGTCGAGGGAGCCGCCGTCGGCGACCTCATGTTCTACGGCCGCGGCGCGGGCGGCGACCCCACCGGGTCGGCCGTGCTCGGTGACGTCGTCGATGCCGCGGTGAACCTCGAGAAGAAGACCCACGCCACGTTGCTCGCACTCACCCGGCGCCCCATCCGGCCGATCGACGAGCTCCAGAGCAGCTACTACGTCAACCTCGACGTCGTCGACCGACCTGGCGTGCTGCGAGCCGTGGCCGAGGTGTTCGAGCGCCACGGCGTGTCGATCCGCTCGCTGGAGCAGGAAGGGGCCGGCGCCGACGCCCGCCTCATCTTCATCACCCACCAGGCACGCGAGGCGGACGTGCAATCCACGCTCAGCGACCTCAGCGAGCTCGACGTGATCCACCACATCACCTCGGTGCTGCGCGTGGTCGGCGACGACGCCGACGGTGCCACGTGAAGTACATCTCGACGCGTGGCGAGGCACCGGTCCTGGAGTTCGGCGACGTGCTGCTCGCCGGGATGGCCACCGATGGCGGCCTGTACGTCCCCGACGAATGGCCCGCGCAGCCGTCGCTGCCCGTCGGTGCCACCTACGCCGAGATGGCCACCGCCCTGATGGCGCCCTACGTGTCGCCGTCTCTCGGTGAGGACGTGTTCGGCACGATGGTCGCCGAGGCCTACGCCACCTTCGGGCACCCCGACGTGTGCCCCGTCCGCGAGATCGACGACGGCCTCTTCCTCCTGGAGCTGTTCTGGGGTCCGACGATCGCCTTCAAGGATGTGGCCCTCCAACTCGTCGGCCGGCTGTTCGACCATGAGCTGACGGCGCGGGGCGAGCGGGCCACGATCGTGGTCGCGACCTCCGGCGACACCGGCTCGGCGGCGATCGAGGCCTGCCGCGGCCGGGCCAGCCTCGACATCGTGGTGCTGCATCCGGCCGGCCGGGTGAGTGACGTCCAGCGCAAGCAGATGACCACCGTGCACGAACCCAACGTGCACAACGTGGCGGTCGACGGCACCTTCGACGATTGCCAGGACCTCGTGAAGGCGATGTTCGCCGACACCGCCTTCCGGTCCGACGTGCGGCTCTCGGCGATGAACTCGATCAACTGGGCCCGCGTGATGGCGCAGGTCGTCTACTACGTCACCGCCGCCCGCACGGTCGGCGCCGGCGACCCGGTGGCCTACTCGGTGCCCACCGGCAACTTCGGCAACGTCTTCGCCGGTTGGGTCGCGCGCCGCACGGGCACCCCGATCAGCCAGTTGGTCGTCGGCTCCAACAGCAACGACATCCTGACCCGCTGGCTCGCCACCGGGGTGATGGAGCAGACCGGTGTGCACCCGACGATCAGCCCGAGCATGGACATCCAGGTCTCCTCCAACGCCGAGCGCCTCCTGTTCGAGCTCTACGAGCGCAACCCGCTGGTGCTCGCCGACCGCATGACCGAGTTCCGGGCCGAAGGTCGCGTCGAGACCGGCGACACCCGGCTGGCCACGGTCACCGAGGTCTTCGACGGCGCCAGCGTCGACGACGACGCCACCCGCGCCGAGATCCGCCGCACCCACGACCGCACCGGCGTGGTGGTCGACCCGCACACCGCGGTCGGCGTCGCCGCGGCCCGGGCCGCGCGACGTGACCGGGACGTGCCCATGGTCTGCCTCGCCACCGCCCACCCGGCCAAGTTCCCCGACGCGGTCGAGGCCGCCATCGGGATCCGCCCCGAGCTCCCGGCCCACCTCGCCGACCTGTTCGACCGCGAGGAGTCCTACGACAACCTCCCCGGCGACCTTGCGACCCTCCAGGCGTACGTGAAGGCCAAGATCACCAGCTGATCTGGACGCCATCTCGGGCCGGTCGGCCTGGTGTATGGCTGGTGTATCGGTGGTGTATGGCGCGCACCAACACCGACATCGATGAGGAAGCGTGTGCATGGATCATGCGCCGCTACGGACTCCACACGAAGCGAGAGGCCGTCAACATGGCCCTGCGTGAGATGGCTCGGGTCGCCACCCTCGAGGAGGCGCTCGCCATGCGTGGCAGTGGGTGGGACGGTGACCTCGATGAGATGCGTTCGGGCCCCTGCAGCTCCACCAGGTCTGACCTCGCCCTCGGTCAGTCGGCGGCGGCCACCGCGGGTTCAGGTTCGGGTTCGGGCTCGCCCGTGAAGCTGCGCCACAGGCGGGCGTAGGCGCCGTCGGTCGCGAGGAGGCCGAGGTGGGTACCGACCTCGACCACGCGGCCCTGGTCCATCACGACGATCTTGTCGGCGCCGACCGCGGTGGAGAGGCGGTGGGCGATGACCAGCGCGGTTCGCCCGTCGGCGGCCACGCCCATGGCTCGGGTGACCTTGGCCTCGGTGGCCAGGTCGAGGTTGGCGGTGGCTTCGTCGAGCAACAAGATCGCCGGGTCCACGAGGCGGGCGCGCGCCAATGCGAGGAGCTGGCGTTGACCGGCCGAGAGCGACCGGCCCTGCTCGCCGACCACGTGGAGGTAGCCGCCGGGAAGGGTGGCGATGACCTCGTGGGCGCCGACGGCGCGCGCCGCCGCCTCGACGCTGGCGTCGGATGCGTCGGGCCGGCCGTAGGCGAGGTTGTCGCGGATGGTGCCGGCGAACAGGAACGGCTCCTGCGGCACGACGCCGAGCTGGTGGCGGTACGCGGCGATGTCGAGCGAGCGGAGGTCGTGCCCATCGACCAGGACCTCCCCACCTGTCACGTCGTAGTAGCGGGCGACGAGCTTCTCGAGCGTGCTCTTGCCGGCGCCCGTCTCGCCCACGATGGCCACGGTCTCGCCGGGCTCGATCACGAGGTCGACGCCGTCGAGCACGGTGACGCCGGTGGTGGGGTAGGCGAACTGCACGCCGCGCAGCTCGATGCGGCCCGTGAGGCGACCCGGGTCGACGGGGTCCGCGGCCTCGGGGATGGAGGACGGCTCCGCCAGCAGCTCGCCGACGCGGTCGAGCGCGACCCGGGCCTGCTGGTAGGTGTCGAACACCTGGGAGAGCTGCTGGATCGGTGAGAAGAACAGGTCGAGGTAGAGGAGGAAGGCGATGAGCTCGCCGGGGCTCAGCGAGCCGTGCCGGACGAACACGGCGCCGCCACCGATCACCGCGGCACCGGCCACGCCCGACAGGAACTCGACGAACGGGAAGTACAGGGCCACGAGCCGCTGAGCCCCGACACGGGCATCGAGGTAGGCGCGCGACCGGCCTGCGAACCGGCGCGTGTTCTGCTCCTCGCGCACGTAGGCCTGGGCGACGCGCACGTCCGACAGGCTCTCCTGGAAGTCGGCGTTGACCACCGCCACCTTGTTGCGGGCGTCGTCGTAGGCGGCGGCCGACCGTCGGCGGAACCACACGGTGGCGGCGGC
Organism: Acidimicrobiales bacterium; assembly: GCA_025463365.1. Taxonomy (GTDB): domain Bacteria; phylum Actinomycetota; class Acidimicrobiia; order Acidimicrobiales; family Iamiaceae; genus Aquihabitans. The sequence continues at coordinate 1,155 of JAOBWM010000049.1, read as the reverse complement.
CAGGGGCGGCACCACCGCGAGGGCGATGGCGGCGAGGCGCCAGTCGAGCACCACCAGGGCGACGCCCACCCCAGCACAGGTGAGGAGGGCCACGACCGCGTTGACGAGTCCGGTCTGCAGCAGCTGGGTGAGGGCCTCGATGTCGGTGGTCATGCGGGTCATGACCCGGCCGCCCATCTCGCGGTCGTAGTAGTCGAGGCCGAGGCGCTGGAGGTGGGAGAAGACCTTCACCCGCAGGGACCACAGCACGCGTTCAGCGGTTCGCCCGGTCACGAACGTCTCGCCCGTCATCACCCAGAAGTCGGCGAGGACCACGACGAGGTACACGAGGCTCGCGGCCCACAGCGCTCCGGTGACCTTGGGGGTCACGCCCGCGTCGATGCCATGGCGGATGAGCAGCGGACCGGCCAGCGACGCGATGCCGTCGAGCACCACGAGGCCGAACCCGACGGCGAGCTGGGCTCGCCAGGGGCGCAGGTAGCGCGAGAACCGGAAGCCCGGATCGGCGGCCCGGGCTTCGGCGAGGGGGAGGTCCGGTTCGTCGGTGGCCGGCCGCAGGGCCGCCACCGAGGCGAGGATCTCCGGCGTCGCGGCCAGGCCGGCGCCCCACGAACCGACACCGCCGCCCCCGCCGCCGCCACCCATGCCGACGCCGATGTTCGCCTGGTCCTTGGTGCCGAGGGCGCGGAGCGCGGCGGCAGCCGCGTCGTCCTCGTCTCCATCGCGCTGCCAGAGCGCGGGCGTGGTGCCGTCGGGCTGGCGCGTGTCGGCGTCCGCCTCGGGCAGCGCTTCGGTGAGGTCGTCGCCCGGTCCCGTGAGCAGCTGCCGGTAGAGCGGGCACCGGGCCTGGAGCTCGGCATGGGTGCCGACATCGACCACCCGGCCGTGGTCGAGCACGGCGATCCGATCGACGAGGCGAAGCGTGGATCGCCGGTGCGCGATCAGGAGGGTCGTGCGGCCGGCGAGGACGCGGTGCAGCGTGGCGTGGTTCTCGGCCTCGACGCGGCTGTCGACCGCGGAGGTCGCGTCGTCGAGGATCAGCAGCTTCGGATCGGTGAGGAACGCTCGCGCCAGGGCGACGCGCTGGCGCTGCCCGCCCGACAGGGTGAGGCCACGCTCGCCGACCTCGCTCTGGTAGCCGTGGGCGAGGGACGT
>JAOBWM010000047.1 GCA_025463365.1 Acidimicrobiales bacterium | reverse complement strand
GACCTGCGGTTTCGTGGCCAGGTCGGCTCGGTGGCCATGCCATCGGGTCCCACCCCGGACCTGGACGTTCTCGTTCGTGTCGCTCCGAATTGTGCCTGGCGGTTCCGACGGACACGGGGCGGGAGTCGGGAGGTCGTGACTACCGCCTCCCGAGACCCGTTGAGCCGGCCTGTTCGTTGCACGGCGGCCTTGCTCGCCGTTCCTGAAACGGTGCGCGCGCCTGCGTCCTTGATCCAAGGCGCCAGATGAGGCGACGGCCGAAGCGGTCAACGCTCGACAAGACCCGCGCTCCACCGCAACCCGCGGCCCAGGCCGAATCGGTCCGAGGGTTGGCCTGGGTCAGGTGTCAAGATGGCCCGGTGATCGTTGGCGTCGCTGCGGTGGTGATCGTCAGCGTGGCGTTGATCCGTCGAGCTGGTCGGCGCGAGTGGTCGTTCGATCCTCGATTCGTGCGGCTTGGTCTCACGATGGTGGCCAGCGGAATCCTCGTCTATGTGTTGGTGTGGGTCGTGAACGGTGGTCACATCCCATCGACCGCAGATGCGATCCGTACGGCGGGGCTGTCAACGCGTGGGAGCGGGGGAGGGCGGGTTCCTGAGTTGCTCGATCGCCAGCTGGGCCTGTTCGGAGACCTGATCGCGTGGCCGGCGCCGTTGCCCTTTGCTTCGGTGGTGGGTGCACCGCAGTTGCTGGCGCTCGTTGGTGTAGCGATCGCATTTCGGCTACCCCGTTCGTCCCCCGCTCTGACGCGGATCGAACTCGATGCGGGGCAGTTCTGGTGGGACGCGCCTGGCGGTGCGGAGCTCCTCGAGATCCGGGTCCTTGCGACTGTTCTGCGCGCGAGTGATGCACGACTCGGTGTCGATGTGGCGGCTGGTCGCGGTGTGGTGGTCGTGCTGGAGGGCGAGGTGGAGCTCGAGTCGAGTCGTGGTTCCGAGGTGATCTCCGAGGGTTTCGGGATCGAGCTCGGGCCCGAGGGTCCTACGGGTCCGCCGGAGCAGCTCCGTGCCCAGGAGGTGGCTGATGACCCCTGGCTCGGACCTCACCTCGCCGATGTCGGTCGCGGCCGGCGGCGGTCCGGCGTCGTTGCCGTCGCCCGAGGCTGGCCACTTCCGGCTGTGCTCGGTTCGCTCGTGGTGGTCGGCATGGTGCTGGTCACGTACGTGGTGCAGATCGCAGCGGTCCCCTCGGCATCCATGTCGCCGACGCTCGATCCGGGAGACCGCGTACTGGTGGCGAAGGCGACAGGCGCTCCTGCTCCGCCCGATGTCGTCGAGTTCGAACGACCGGTCTCGATGAACGAGGGGCCGAAGTTCCTGGTGAAGCGTGTCATCGCGGTCGGAGGACAGACGGTGGTCATCGGCGGCGATGGTCACGTCCGGATCGATGGTCGGGTGATCGTCGAGCCCTACCTGCCGAGGGGGACCGTGACGAATGCGAACTGTGGGCCTCGCGGGGCGGTCGCCGTCCCGCCGGGCGGTTTGTACGTGCTGGGCGACAATCGGGGCGAGTCCTTCGACAGTCGATGCTTCGGCCCCATTGGCCCGGACCAACTTGTCGGCACCGTCGTTCGTCGGATCCTCCCGATCGGCGGTACGCCGTAGGGCCCTGGGAAATCGGCGGAGGCCGGGGTCAGAAGACCCCGGCCTCTCGGTCAGTACTCGGTTGTCGAGCGTGGTCAGCTCTTGTAGCAGGCGCCCGTGTACGGGTCGATCTCTCCATCGCAAGGCGGCGCAACGCAGCCGTTGGTCCAGAAGACCTTGTGCTTGGTGGCGATCTTGCCGTCGGCTCCGGGGGCGCTCACGGTGAGCTTGACGTGGTACCCCTGCTTCGGGTGCGCATCGAACGCAGCGAGTTGGCTGGTCAGGTCGTAGGTACGCTCTGCATCCAGGTCGGTTCCACCTCCGGCGGCGTCCTGGCCGATGAAGACAGAATCGGTGAGCAGCGGGGCGAACTTCCCCGACGGGGGCTGTACGGCGAAGTCGACGGTGGCGTTGTAGGCGCCCTGGTCGAAGCCGTAGAAGTCGACCTGGAAGCTACAGCCAACGTGAGGCTGATTGTCCGGAGCGGTGTCGAAGACGACCCCGTCGACCTTGACGGTCCCGTTGGCGCCGGGCGGGTTGTTGCCGGCGGCGCCGATCGACGGTGCCAGGAGCGACAACGCAGCCACCCCGGCAACCAGTGCTCCGGTGATGATGGAGCCTCGTGAGGCTCGCTTGTTTCGAAAGGTGCTGGACATGGTTCCCCCCACGGAGTGTGGCTAGTTGGTGGCGAAGTGCACTCTAAGTGAGGATCACGGAGAGTGCAAGCCCTTTCTCAATTGACCACGGAACGTGGGAAAATCCGCGCCGAGGTGGCCACCAATGCACCCCCTGGCGCCTTTCGTCGTGGTGGCGTCGATCCCAACAGACTCCGAAGGGGCACCGTCCTGCATGTCCCGACGCGGTCTTGGCTGCCCGCATGACGCTGCCCCAACGCCGGCCCGGGGCGCCGGGGCTGGGCACGTTCCAGGACATCGGCGGGCTGAGTCGGCCCGACCGATGGGCTTCGTCAACCCAGCGCCACCGACACCCGTTGCGGCTGATCAGCCGAGCTTGTTCTGACCCGGTTGGCGTGCTCCGCCGAGTACCAGAGCCATGAACGGGCTCGGCAGTGGTGTGGCCCTCCGACCGGGCGTTCGGTCCACAGGGTGACCTCGGCCGTACTGGGCGCTCGCCCAAGCAGACCGAACGTCGCAAGGGTGGCGTCGGTGCGGATCTTCGGCAAATGGGCCGGGTTCATGCTCGAAGTTCGGTGATCCCTGGGCGGGGACGACGGTCCACGACGAGCTGAAGGACGTCGCCGCGGGCGTAGTGCCCGACCGGGTCGTTCATCTGCCGGGCTGCTTGGGCATCGGCCAGGTCCAGGTCGACGACAAGCATGCCCTCCTCACCGACGAGGGGACCGGCGATGACATCGCCTGAGGGCGCCACGATCGTGGTGTTGCCGGGCGACAGGACGTCATCGAGGTCGCCATAGAGCTCCGAGCGGTGGGGGAGGGCGGGGCCCATGTCGGTGGCCCGGACGAACTGGTTGACGCCGATCACGAACACCCGCCCCTCGCGGGCCACGTGACGAAGGGTCGCCACCCACGCGTCGGCGGCGTCCCACGTCGGGGCCAAGTAGAGGTCGATGCCGTCGGCGTACAGAGCGGTGCGGGCCAACGGCATGAGGTTCTCCCAGCAGATGAGCGTGCCCACCCGACCGACCGCCGTGTCGACGGCGTGCAAGGTCGACCCGTCGCCCTGGCCCCACACGAGTCGCTCCGCCCCGGTGAGGGACATCTTGCGGTGTCGGTGCAACAGACGGCCGTCGGGCCCGAACAGGAGCTGGGTGTTGTACAACGTCGAGCCGTGCTGTTCGCGCTCGGTGACACCTATGGACACGCACGCCCCGGCCCGCCGGGCGGCCGTGCTCAGGGCATCGGTATCGGTTCCACCGACCACCACCGCTTGGTCTGCCAGCACGGCACTCAGGGCCGCGGCCTTCGGGTTCCAGGGAGACGTTCGCCACGCCCACTCTGGGAAGGCAGGCACGAAGCTCTCAGGGAGGACGATCAGCTCGGCCCCCTCACCGGCGGCCTTGTCGATCAGCCCACAGGCCTTGTCGACCGTCGCGGAGCGGTCGAGCACGACCGGAGCGGCCTGGACGGCGGCAACGCGGACGACGCTCATCGCTCGTCGGCCGGGCGACCGAGGGGGGACACCCCACCCGCGTGGACGAGTGACTCGTCGGGGGTGAGCGGGTGGTACTTGGCGCCTCGTACATCGCGGACGCAACGCTCGATGGGCTGGGTCCGGTAGCAAGCCGCCCCGGCGCCGACCTCGAGGGCCAGATCGCCGACCGCAGCCCGGCCAGATGCCCGCAGGACGTCGTACGCCTCGGTCACGAAGGTGCCGTCGCGGTCGTGGCGGGTGGAATGCTCACCGACCTGGGCTCCGATCTCGGCGGCCCAGGCCACGAGCTCTCGTTCCCGGTCCATCGTCGCCTCGCTGGTCGTTGCCATGCTCCCAACGTAAGGACGGTGCCTCGGCGCGCCTAGTACTAGATCTGTACTCTCAAGCGTGCGCGACTACGGCCAGTACTGCCCCGTCTCCCTCGGTAGCGAGGTCCTTGCAGACAGGTGGACGCCGCTCATCCTGCGGGAGATGGTTCTTGGCAACACCCGCTTCAACGACATCGAGCGGGGTCTCCCTGGCATCTCCCGCACGCTGCTGTTGCAACGCCTGCGGCACTTGGACCGCAAGGGCGTGCTGCAGCGGCGGCCCGCTGCAGGCGGACGGGGGAGCGAGTACCACCTCACCGCCGCCGGTCGCGACCTCGAGCCGGTGATCATCGCACTGGGTGAGTGGGCGGTTCGCTGGATGTTCAGCGAGCCCGAGCCGGCCGAGGTCGACCCGGTCGGGCTCACGTGGTGGATGTACCGCCGTGTCGACCGATCGCGGCTACCCGACCGGCGTGTCGTCATCGAGTTCGACTACCGGGGTCATGGGGCCGTCGTCATCTGGCTGGTGCTCGACCGTGGGGAGCCGTCGGTGTGCGTGAAGCATCCGGGGTTCGACAGCGACATCGTCGTCACCACCGAGGGCGTCGCCATGATGCGGGTCTTCTCGGGCATCGACACCCTTGCCGCGGCGGTCGCCGCTGGCACGGTCCAACTGGCTGGTCCGCCGTCGCTGACACGATCCTTCGGAAGGTGGTTCCTGTGGAGCCCCTTCCTGCCCGCCGTCCGTGAACACCTGCGGGCCAAGGACAGCGGAGGTACGGGGCAGGGGAGCGGAGCCGGTCAAGGATCTTGAGGCACGGGCGCGACGGTGGGGTTGGTCGGCGATGGCGGAAGCGGTTGGGTGGGGTTGGGGTTGGTGGCGTAGGCGGCGTCGAGGACGTGGGCTCGCTCGGCGCGGATGACTCGCCAGGCGCTCGAGCGGTGTTCGGCGTCGCCGTTGGCACGTACGTCATTCGTATGTACAATGGCGACGTACAACGTCTGCTATCGGACGTGATGGGATTCGGCCCAGAGGAGGCTCGCCATGGCTGCAACCACGAAGGATTCCCGCTTGAACCTGAGGCTTCGTGCTGCGGACGACGAGTTGATCCGTCATGCGGCTGCGCAGACGGGCCAGAGCGTGAGTGACTTCCTGACGGCGTCCGCGGTGGAGCGAGCCCACGAGGTGCTCGCGGATCAGCACTCGTTCGTCCTCGACGAGGCGACGTGGGACGAGTTCGTCACGCTGCTCGATGCGCCAGTGCGGCCCGATCCTCGGCTGGGCGAGCTGTTCTCGCGTCCGCAACGCATCACCCGCTGACGACTCGTGCGGATCGCACGGTTCGACGAGATCGCTCCGTCGAAGGCCCAACGCAACGCGTTCGACTGTGGCGAACCTTCGTTGAACCGGTGGCTCGCCACGCAGGCGGGCCAGAGCATGGAATCGCGTGACGCGGTGACCTACTTGCTGATGGATGGTCCGTCCGATGCCGAGGTCATCGCCGGCTACTACTGCCTCGCGTCGGGCTCGATCTCACGGGAGACGACACCCACGTCGATGGCTCGGCGCGCACCTGAGCCGATCCCTGCGGTTCGGATGGGGCGGTTCGCCATCGACCTCGCCGTCCAGGGTCAAGGGTGGGGAGCGGAGCTGCTCCGCGAGGCGCTGCTCAGCGCGGTCAGCGGCGGCAAGCTGATCGCAGCGCGAGTGATGCTCGTCGATGCGATCAGCGAGGAGGCCCGCAACTTCTACGTGCGATTCGGCTTTACGCCGTCGATCCACCCCCTCCAGGTCCTCTACGACCTTCGGATCGTCGAAGCATCCACGGGCCGGTAGGCCGATGCAGCGACACGGGGGCGCAGCCTGCGAGACTCGAGGCGAACCTCGTGCCACCTGCGTGGCGGGGGAGGCGGATCGCTGGTCGACTCACGCTCGTCGCGCACGTCGGGGATGACGGTGTGACCGGCGTGTTCCGGTCTGATAGCGGTCATGAGGTGCAGGTGAGGGGTGGCCGGAACTGGTTCTTCTTGGTCGGCTGCCCGTTCTGGCCTTGAGCCGAACCGCCGGCCGATGCCGCGGCCGGCGCCGAGCGGGCTGACGGGGTGAGTGACCGCAACGTCAGGGTGACATCAGGTACGCAATTCGGCCGGTTCGGGGGCGAAGCCGGATCGTTACGGTCGAAGGTCTGACGAGGCCGATGTGGCCACGATCGCTCGAGGTGACCTTTCCATGCTGTCGAAGTCCGTCCGTCGGCCGAGGATGTGGGTTCGTCCCCTGCTCGCCCTGACGGCGCTGTTGGCAGCGTCGGCATCCGGTGTGCTCGCTTCGGGAACCGCTCACGCCACATCGATCGTGGTCAGTCGAAGCGCGACGGCGGCCGCTGTCTCCAACACGGCCGATCCGGGCGACATCGGATGGGAGGGGCCCTCGTACCAGGGCTCGTCGGGGTCTCCCAGCGGCTCCAAGCCCGAGAGCAAGCTCTGGTGGAACGACGGCCGGTGGTGGGCATCGCTCTACGACTCGGGCACCGACGACTACTTCGTCAGCTACCTCGACACGAGCGCCGAGACGTGGGTACGGACACCGACGCAGCTCGAGACCCGCAACAACAGCCGGGCCGACGCGCTGTGGGACGGCACCCACCTCTTCGTCGCCTCCCACGTCTTCCAGGACTCGACCACCTCGAGCTCGGGCAGCGTCTCCTCGGGCTACCCGTCGCAGCTCCGTCGCTACAGCTACAGCTCGTCGAGCAACCAGTACACGCTCGACGCCGGCTTCCCGGTGCAGATCAACAACGTGCGCACCGAGACGCTTGTGATCGACGAGGACTCGACCGGCCGGCTCTGGGCCACCTGGACGCAGGGCAAGCAGGTGTACTTCGCCTGGTCGACCCCGGGCGGCACGACGTGGTCGACGCCCGCGGCCCTCCCCGTCGGTGGCACCACCCTCACGGCCGATGACATCTCGTCGGTCTCGGCGTTCCACGGGGACCGCATCGGCATCATGTGGAGCAACCAGGTCGACGAGAAGATGTACTTCTCCCAGCACGTCGACGGGGACTCGTCGACGGCCTGGACGCCGACCGAGGTGGCCTACTCGGGCACGGACTCGGCCGACGACCACATCAACCTCAAGAGCGTCCAGGATCAGGGCGGGCGGGTCCTGGCTGCGGTGAAGACGTCGAAGACCGGCTCGTCCCCACTGGTCCAGCTCCTCGACCGGGACTTCTCCACCGGGAGGTGGACGAGCCACGTGTACGGCCTCGGGAGCGACAACCACACCCGACCGATCGTGTTGATCGACAGCCAGCACCAGAACGTCCACATGTTCGCCACCAGCGGGCAGTCCGGCGGTTCGATCTACGAGAAGACGGCTCCCCTCTCCGACATCCGGTTCGCGGCGGGCAAGGGGACCGCGGTCTTGACCGACGCCTCCGACCCGGACATCAACAACGCGACGTCGACCAAGCAGAACGTCAACGGGACCACGGGCCTGGTGGTGCTGGCGACGAACGACACGACCCGCCAGTACTGGACGCACTACGACGACCTCGGAGGAACGCCGACCGAGGTCGTGGCCAACGCCGGGCCCGACCACACGGCCACGACGAACGGCGTCGGGACGCTCGACGCCAGCGCCTCCTACGGCCCGAGCGGCCAACCGCTCGGCTTCACCTGGCTGCAGGTCGACGGGCCGCTCGTGGTGATCGCCGACCCCAGGTCGGCCAAGACGACCTTCAGGACCCCGTCGGACCCGACCACGCTCACCTTCCGGGTCGTGGTGAACGACGCCAGCGGCCACGTGGCGAGCGACGACGTCGTCGTGACGGTCAAGGCTCCGAAGTAGCGCCGATGACCGATCTGCTGGCGGGGCTCCGGGTCGACGACATCAACCGGCCGCTGGAACGGCTGCCGGTGTCCACGGCCGGGCTCTCGGCTCGCATCCGGGTGGTCCTGCATCCGGACGAGGACCGGTCCCATTGGCTCGGGCTCGAAGACCGGGCCTGCACGGTCGAGGTGGCCGACGGGGCGCCCCTGCGGATCGCCGCGGATGTCGGCGGCGAGGTCGACCTCGTGGTGCACCAGTCGGCCGAGCTCACCCGTGAGCTCCTGGCCGGCGCCGCCGACGGTGCCGACGCGCTCGATGCGACGATGGTGAGCGACGGCGACGGGAGCCACCGCGGCGCCCCGGCGCCGATGGACCTGCTCGATCGTCCGGAGCTCGAGCTCCTGCCACCGATCCCCGGCGCCACGCTCGTGGTCCGCTACCAGTACACGAGGGGTCCCTTCGGACCGTTGCCGTTCTGGATCTCCTTCGTCGACGGCCAGGTCCACGAGATGGGCACCCGGGGCGGACCCGAGGCCGATGTGGAGGTCGCCGCCTCCTACCGGCAGATGGCCCTCGTCCGGCGCGGTGACATGACCGTCCTCGACGCGCTCGCCGACGGTGCGACGGTGACGGGATCCGAAGGCGCCCTCGCCCTCCTCGCCGGGATCAGCGAGAGCCCCGAGTTCCACCGCGCCGAGCAGGCGTGCGGCCACTCGGGGTTGGCCCTGGCGGCGCTCGGCGAAGCGCTCGCCGATCCCGCGGTGGCGTTGGCGGCCCGTGCGGCTGCGGCCAGGGTCCTCGGTGCCGGGTGGTCCCCGACGTGACGGGCCTGCACCTCCTCGACGCGCGGCTGGCCGAAGACGTGTCCGAAGGCCTGTTCACCCGCGGCGCCCAGGTGTGCATCTCCCTTCGGGACGGGAGGCGCTACGAGCGCGCCGTCGGAGAGGACGGACTCGGTCGGCCCGTCGTCCCCGAGACGATCTTCCGGGTGTACTGCACGGGCAAGCCGCTCACCGCTGCCGCCGTCGGGAAGCTCGTCGACGACGGCCGGCTCGACCTGGACGAGCCGCTGGAGGCGCTGCTCCCGCAGCTGCGCGCGCTGCGCGGGGGCGTCACCTTGCGCCACGTGATGACCCACACGGCGGGCCTGCACCGCGTGTCGGGCCTCGCGGTCGAGATGATCCCGGCCGCGGCACGAGACGCGTACCTCGCGTCCCAGGGGCGGCCCCCCGGATGGCGGGTGGGCGCCGACGCCGGGTACGCCGAGCTCCTCGGGTGGCACGTGCTGGCTCTGGCGATCGAGGCCGTCACCGGTTCTCCCGCCGGGGAGCACGTGCGCGACGCCGTCCTGCGGCCGCTCGGGATGCACGACACCCACTTCGGGATGACCCGCTGCGAGTTCGACGACGTGCTCGACCGGCTCGGGGTCAACCTCGACCTCCGCGGATGGCGGGCCCTTCCCATGCTGTTCGAGCGCACCGAACGCGTGTGCTGCGAGACCAACCTCGCCCATGGCGCGTACACGACAGCTCCCGATCTCGACCGCTTCTACGCGGCGTGCCTCGACGTCTTGTCGGGTACGCCCAGAGCGGGGTTGCCGAGCCTCGAGACGCTGGCCGAGCTGGTCACCACCCAGCGGGCCCCAGCGCGCGACGAGGTCCTCGATCGCGTGTGTTCGTTCGGGCTCGGGTTCATGACCGAGCTCGAAGGCCATCGGTTCGGGGGTGAGGTGTCCCCGGCCGCGTTCGGCCACTCGGGCAACGTCGGGTCGTCCTTCGCCTTCGCCGATCCCGTGCACGGCGTGGCCGTCTCGGTCGTGTTCAACGGCATCATCGACCACGAGTCGGCGTTCGTGCGCCGGCCGGCCCTCGTGCGCGCCATCTACCGCGACCTGGAGCTGTCCGGACCGCGCGAGGCCCGCCAGCTGGTCCGAGCGCCTCGCCGCCGACGGTTCCGCCACCCGTCGGGCATGGCGCGCTAGATCGCCGCCCTGGCGGAACCGACCCCTCCCGGTTCCGTCAGGGCTGCGAGGGGATCGCGCAGGTCGGCGCGGTCCTCGCGAGGCGGCGGACGGCTACCCCGCGCAGCTCCACGGGACCGAGCGACGCGTCGATGAGCCCGTCGACGGTTGCGGCTCGGAGCGACGGCGCCGCACAGGCCACGAGCGGGCCGATGGCGACCGTGTCGTCGACGGGACGGACGGTGAGCCACACGGCGAGCGGAGCTGCTCCTCCGCAACGGTCGAGCGCCGTCCCCAGGCGCCGGCGGGCCATGAGCGGGACCGGCTCACCTCCCTCCATCATCGAGGCGAGGGAGAACGATTCCTCGATGTCGTCGGGTTGCACGTGGGCCTGGACGAACCGAGGCGGTCCGAGCGCGGCCACCAGGGCGCGCGCCGAGCACCGCGCCCTCGACGCGTCGGGGAGGACCCCCGTGTTGCGGAACACGTTGGTGAGCGCGGTCACGTACTCAGCCGCGGGCCGGTGGTCGGCCGGGCGCGCTGCGGCCTTCATCGATGGCCCGCTCGAACCGCACGCGGCCGTCCCGGCGAGCGTGAGGGACGAGACGACGGCGAGGGCGAAGGTGCGGCGCCTGAGCACCGGCGGGAGGCGGTGGCCTCGCCGCGAATTCACCTCGCGCCACCGCCTCGTGCCGGCGCGAGCGGCGGGGTCCGTCGCCGGCGGGCGCCGGGGCGGTTCGGCGATCTGGGAGTTCGCGAAGCCGCGTCGCGGTTCGTGCGGCCCCGACCCCACGGCGTCGCTGATGCATCGTCGCTGCCGCGCAACGGGCGTTCCAGGAACTGGTGGGTCAGCTCGGCGCACACGCCGGTGGCCGCGAGGGCGAGGACCCATCGCGCCGGGGAGCCATCGGGGAGCACGCTCGCAGTGGCGATGAAGAGGGGGAGGTGCCAGAGGTAGATCCCAGCCGATCGCCGGCCGACTGCCACGAAGGGTGCGGCGGACAGCAGGCGGGCAACGAGGCTCTCCGGCCGGAGCACCAAGGCCGCGATGGCCACGGCGAGCACGGCACCGAAGAGGGCAAGGCCTCCGTGGGCGATCCATGCGTCGGTGGGTGAGCGCCGCCCGACCTCCCAGGCGATGGCCAACGTCGCCGCGGGGCCGGCCACGAGGGCCGCCGGCCGCACCCATCGTCGACGGTCCGGATCGAGCCAGCCCCAGTGGATCGCGAGCGCGGCGAGCGCGCCCCAGCCCGGGGTGTCCAGCCGGGTCCACGGCAACACGTACGGACCGGGATACGAGCCCGGACCGTGCCACAGGGTGGCGCGGAGGAGGGCAGAGCCGACCATGGCGGCACCGATCGCGCTCACCCACATCCAGCGAGCGGCACGCAGCTTGCGAAGCCCGGCCAGGGCCAAGGCCAAGAGCACGCAGAACTGCAGTTCGAGGGCGACCGCCCAGATCGGGAACAGCGCCGGCACGACGACATCCCCGAACCCGACCGAGAGGTTCGTGATCAGCGCCGCCGAGACGGCAAGCGATTCGGCCGTGCGGATCACCGACTCGCCCTCCAGCGTGACCGCCAGGAGGGCGCCGACGAGCACGACGACGACGAGGGTCGGGTATCGGCGCCGGAGCCTCCGTTCGACGAAGCGCGCTCGCTCGAGGCGACCCGTGCGGTCGACCTCGTCGACGACGGCCGTGGTGACGAGGAAACCGCTGACCACCAGGAACCCATCGACGCCGAGCCAGCCGCCGCGCGGCACCCACGACGCAGGCCCCAGGTACGACAGGTGGTGGATCACCACGAGGCCGATCAGGATGGCGCGCAGACCGTCGAGCTGCGGGAGGTGGTCTCCGGTGTCGGACGCGAATCCGCCACGGCCGGGGGCGGCACGGCGGTGGGTGGCCATCGAGCACCGACCGTAGGGATGGCGGGAACCGGAGGAACCCGGCGCGAGGGTGACCCACCCTCACCCTCGCGCCAGGCGCAGCGAGCGGTCAGGCGCTCGCCGTCCAGTCCGACCAGGCCATGTTCTTCGCGGTGGACGTCGGCGAGCTGATGACGAACGACCCCCGCCCGTACTGATCGATGAGCCAGGGGGTGTTCCGGTCGTCGCCGGACGCGGGGTTGGCGTTCATCACCGTGAGCCAGTGCTCGGCCCGAGCGAGGGCGTGGTCGCCGGCGTCGAAGGGCAGCGCGCCGGCCCGGTGGAGGATCACCGAGGCGACCACCGCCCCCTGCAACGCCTCGTGCGGGTAGGTGCCCCGCGGGGCGGGCCACTGGTACTCGCCTGTACGGCGTTGGTCCTCCGGGAGCACGCCGTCGAGCGAGTGGCCGTCGCGCTGTGCACCGGGCGCGTTGATCCCGCGCATCGGGCCGACGTGCCAGGTCGTCACGGAGTACCGCAGGTGGTTGGGCGAGGAGCCGCCGAGCCAGGCGTCCTGCGTATCGGCGATGGCGGCGAGGCTCCCGCGGTCCCCGACGTAGACGTCGATCGCCGCCATGGCGGCTCGGCTCATGGTGCCCCAGTTGTTGGCCGAGAGCAGTGCCGTCGAGGCGAGGTCGGTGCCACCGGAGTGCCCTGCCATCTTGTGGGTGGTCGCGCTGCGCAGGAAGGCGCTGAAAGCGCTACGGGAGGCCGCGTCGAGCCCGACCACGTCGGCGGCGATCACGTAGGAGGGGAGTTGGCGGGCGAGGGCGAGGACCCGCGTGTACGGGTGGTAGGCGACCAGCTGCATCAGGTGGCGACGGACCTTGGTGCGCAGGGCTTCGTCGTTGAGCCGGGCGGCGACGAGGGCGCCGGCAAGGGTGTCGGTGTCATCGCGGGAGTCCTGGTCCGCCACCGTGGGAGCACCCCACTGGCTGACGGCGGCGCCGTACATGGCGGACCATGCCTGTCCAGAGGTGGGCAGGGCGGCGATCTCCCGGGGGCTGATCCACAGGGACCCCGATGGGGCGACACGAGGTGTCGTCCTGATGGGCAAGGGCGGGTGGCAGGCTGCCGTCGCCAGCAGCGCGGTAAGCGCGACGAGGGTGCGAAGGTGCTTCATGGAACGGATGCTTTCGTGGGCGGAATGCGGTCGTGCACGCGGTCGGCTGCACTGTCCGACAGCTTGAGCGTTTTCCGGCAAGTGGGGTATGTCCGCTCACCCTGGCCTCTCGGTATGGTGCGAGAGCCGCCGGATCCACCCCCGGAGGCCGAGCGAACGCCCTGCCGACGGCGGGGCGTCCGTCGGTTTTCATGGGCTCTGACCTCTTGGTCTCGGGGGCCGTGGTCCAGGCGCGTTCGTGCCCGCCGCCATGCGGGATGGGCGGCGGGCACGAACGGCCTTCGGGAGCACGGCCCCAGACCACCAGCGCCTCAGAAGCGGACGCGCCAGATCTGGCCGGAGCTGTCGGGAGCGCCGAACGCCCCGCTCGCCGGTGCGATGCTCCAGGCGGCGACGAACACGTTCCTGGCCGGGTCCACTGCTACGCCGGCGGGGAACGGTACGGGGATCGAGGTCACTGTCGGATGCTCCGACCACGTGATCCTCGTCAGCAACCCGGGAGGATCCCCGATGCCGGCGAACAGCTGGGACACGTACAGCTTGCCGCTCCGGTAGGCCACGCCGGTGACGGTGGTGAGCCCGCCGGGCACATCGATGATCGACCCACCCTTGCCGATGTACCCGAGGTACTGGCCCGAGCTGCTCAGGACGGTGACCCGCCCGTCGCCCTCCTCCTCGTGGGCCAGCTCGCCCACCAAGATGGTCCCGTCGGGCCCGAGCGCCAGCGACGTCGGGGTCGCCTGGCGGTCGGTGGACGCCGACCCATGCTGGGGCAACACCGCGAACACCCGCGGTTCGTATCCGGGCCGGACCTCGATGATGTCGTTGGCCGCAGCATCGGCCACGAGCTGGCGACCGTGCGTCGCGAGGACCGCGTACGGGTTGGAGTCGAGCTCGGGCTGCCCGGTGGCGGGATCGATGTAGCCGTCGGGATTGGGCGTCTCGAACTCCACCTTCGAGATGTCGGCGACGATCTCCGGTGTCCGGAACGACTTGGCCCGCAGAAGCTTTCCGAGCTGGTCGGAGGGGATGGGCGCGGGCACGACATCCGGCGGCGCGTAGGTCTCCTGGATGTAGATCCTGCCCTCGTCGGTGCTCACGCCGTCGGCCCCCACCGCGAAGCTGCCGTCGGGTCCGGCGGTCGACACCAGGCCCGTGACCACGCGTTCGAAGGTGCCGTTCACCGTGGACCCCGGGTAGTGGATGCGGGCGATGGAGCCGGTGGTACCGATGCATTGCTCGTCCTCACCGGTTCCCATGCAGGTCGACCCGCCGGTGCCCGCCTCCGCGACGAACAGCTTCCCGGTGTGGTCGCGCCAGACCTGGCGGGGGTTGTTGAGCCCGCGGACCACGACGCGGGCGGTGGGGACGCGCGTCGCGGAATGCGCCGACGCCGATGGGGCGGCTCCGGCAAGCAGGGCGGCGGTACCGAGCAGAGCCGCGGCGGCAGTCGTCATCGAACGTCGGTGTTCCATGTCCATCTCCTTGGGGCCCGGGCCCGTCCCCGGCCACGTGCCACTATCCGACGACGAGGAGATGAGTTGCCATACCGCAGAGGGCGGTCGACGCCGTCGGACGTCCGGCCGGGGTCAGCCGGTGAAGGCCGATGTACCGCTCGCCGGGGCGGCCGCGACGGCTGCTGGGACCTTGTCCTGGCTGGCCGGCTTGACGTCCACGCCCTCGGTGGTGCTGGAGTCGACCGTCGTCGATGTGGTGGAGGACGTCGACGTGGAGACGCCGAGATCTTCCGGACAGTCGATCGTGAGGTCGTGGTAGCGCGGTTGGAGATCGATCACCTCGTAGCCATCGGCGCTGCCGTCGGGCACCTTTGCGTGGACGCGGAGCTGGCCGGGGTACGACCCTTCGGCCACCATGGCCGAGGCCTCCCAGCCGGCCGCGCCCGTGTCGGAGAGCCCCACCCAGGCGAAGTCCGGCGCGATCCCGTCGTCTCCGGTCGTGCCGTCCACGAGCTTGCCGCTGGAACCGAGCCGCAGGTAGTCCTCGCCCGGGTCGATGGTCTGCAGCACGACACCTGGGTCCGCCGCGACGTACGCGTAGAGCACCGAGGTGGCGCAGTCGTAGCGGAGCGAGACCGTCGCCAGCTGGCGGTGCGGCGGGTGGTCGGAGAACAGCGGACCGAAGACGTCCGCACCGGTCCACTCGCCGGGGGCACCGTCGACGTTGGCGGTGGCGTAGGTGGGCTCGGTGCGGTCGGCGGCGGCCGCGGGTCCGAACGACGGGATTCCGACCGCCAGGACCAGGGCCGCCCCGGCCGCGGTGCCGGAGAGGACCCGGCAGCGTCGGCGCTGCCGGTGCTGGTCGGTCGTGCTCGTTGTGGTGGTCATGCGGTTCTCTCCTCGTTGTGGTCATCGACCTCGTCCGCAGGGCCGGGGAGGGCCGGCCCTGCGGACGCGGTGTGGGGGGCTACAGCGTCCCGATCCGTGCGAGGTAGCGGTTGGTGGTGAGGATGTCCTCGATGGTGTGGTCCACGACGGGGTCCGCCTTGGCGAGCTCTCCTTCGAGCTCGGCCCGGGTGGGCGGGGTGCCGAGCATCGCCCGGTAGACCAGCGACACGTACACGCGGGTCTTGCTCTTGGTGCGGTACTCGTTGGACTCGGATTGGCTGGTCATGAACGAACCCCGGGGGAATCCGGCATCGAGCCGCCGGAGCCAGAAGGCCTTGCCGCTGGGATCGGGCACGCGATTGAAGAGGTTGCGATAGACGAGGTCGACGAACCCGCTGTTGGTCAGCGACCCGTACTTCGTCTTGAACTCGTTCGAGGCTGCGAAGAACCGCGAGATGTACTGGAGCGAGCGGCCGCTGCGGTACACGTTGATCCAGTGGTCCATGCCGGTGCGGTCCGGCGGACGGAGGAAGTAGGCGAAGTAGAGGCGGGCGACGCGAGCGCCCTGGCCGTCGTTGGCACCGGCCTGGGAGGGCGAGGAGAGGAACAGGTCTTCGATGACCTTCGAGGCAAGTTCGTCGTTCGTCACGAACCGGGTCCGGACGGCATCCTTCTGCGCCTGCGTGGCGGCGATCTGCCCGAGGAAGTCCTTGGCCTGCTGATCGGCGAAGGTGTCGGTGGACAGGAAGGGCACGTAGCCACCCGGGGTCACCGGCGCCGCGTCCGTGGCCGGACCGACGGTGCCGGCGATGGCGGCGACGTGGAAGACCCGCTGGACGTTGTTGGCGGCGGCCACGTCGTGGGGGGTGCCTGGGGAGTTTGCCGGGAAGTCCACGAACCCGGTCCCGGGGAGGGCGGGGGTCGCGGTGACGCGATAGCCCGTGATCGGGAGCGTGCCCGGGGTGGACGCCGTCCAGGTGAGGGTGACCTTTCCGCGGCCCGCCCTGGCCGACAACCCGCCCGGAGCCGATGGCGCCACCGGCTGGCCCGCCTCGTGGAAGTGCCAGTAGTGCTTGGTCGTGGGATCGGCGGCGATCACCACGGCGCCCGAGGTGGCCGTCAGGAGCTGCTTGGTCCCGCTGGCGTCGTTGATGCGCGAGGAACCCGGACGCTGCATCACGGCCTCGCCGACGCCGTCGGTGACGAAGCTCGGCGTGGCGAGCGGGGTCGTCTTGCGGAAGATGGTCCCACCGCTCTCGCCCTTGGTCTGGGGGGCCTCGGGGCCGGTCACGAAGAGCTCGAGGAGGTTTCGCGCGGTGTCCACCTGGATGATCGGCCGGGTGACGTTGGTCTTGCCGATCCACGCCGTGGTCCGGTGCCACGCGCCGTCGGCGCCGCGGTCGAGCAGCACCACGAGCGGGTTCGACTTGGTGTCGGTGCGGGTCTTGACGACGGCGTAGACGTGGCCGTTGGGTGCCGCCTTGAGGTTGATGTGGTCGTCACCGCTCCCGACCCCGGTGGATGCGGCCTCTGCCGCCGACCAGGACGTGGCCGGGGTTCCGGCGGTGTGGACCGAGAACCAGAAGCCGTCGTTGCCGGCCTTCTGGTCCGACCACAGGATCCCGACCTTGTTGCCCCCGAACGCGACCACGCTGGCGATGTCGTCGGCGCTCGTCGACGCGCGGGGGTCGGCCAGGGCGGTGGCAGTGGTCCACGTCGCACCTCCGTCGGCGGACGACTGGTAGGAGACGTTCGAAGCCTGGACCCACGCCGCCCACAGCACCCCCGTCGAGTCCTTGTCGATGGTCAGCGATTCCATCCGGAACGGGTTCATGATCCTGGGGAACCCGACGACGGCGCTGTAGGTCTTGGTCACGCTCGAGTAGGTGAACTTGAAGACCTTGGTCTCGTTGTTGCTGCCGGGCGCCTCGGGCACGCCGGTGGCGGTGCTGACGAACTTGTGCGAGGCAACGAAGAGGCTGGTGCCGTCCCAGAGCACGTCCGCCTTGGAGGTGCCCCGCGTGTCGACCAGGGTGCTCGTGGCGATCCACGTCTCGGTGGTCGGGTCCAGTCGGTAGATGGCGAAGTCGTCCTGGGGCTTCCCGGTGCTCGTGGGCGGGCCCGCCTTCTCCATCACGGCCCACCAGGTGCCGTCGTTGAACCACACCTTGCTCTCGGCCCTCGATGCCGTCGGGGTCGAGGCCTCCACGTAGGCGAGATCCTCGTGGCCGACGTCGCCTGCGAGCGCCTCGGCGGCCGGCGTGGCGCCGAGCGCGGACACGGTGGCTCCGGCCACGAGCAGGGCGACCACCGCGAGCCGCAGCAGGCCCGATCGGTTCGTCGCCGGCGAAGTCGTCGACTGACCACCCGCACGGTTCAACGCGCACCCCCCAAGAGAGATTCGGCGTCCCAGGGTTCGGGACGGTGCGGACAGTGTGCGACCGGCGCGCACCGGCAAGCACCGCCCCGAGGGTGAAGCCGTCTACTCCGATCGGGGGGTACGACCTCGTCAGGGCGGCGCGAACGTTCGCCCATGGACCGCTCCGACGGGTGCCCGCGCCGCGCTCAGAGCGGGCCACGCCCAGGCCCCCACCGGCCGGACCCGGTGTTTCGATGACACGCGAGGCGGTCGTCGCCTCGTGCGGCGTGGTGACGATCCTCGGGTGCGCGTGGCTGCTCCTGCAGCGCGCCGGCGGGCGCGAGTACGGCCTCGCGGGTCAGGTCGGCGTGGCCGCCGTCTGCGGGCTGGTGGGTGCGCTCGCGGCCACGGTGCCCTACGCGGACGCGGTGCCGGACCGCCTCGAACGCCTGTTGGAACTCGTCCTGGCGACCGCGGCCGCGCTGGTCGTGGCACTCCTCGCGTGGCGAACCGGTCTCGAGGTCCGTCGCCGTTACGAGGTCGGGCCGCCGCGCCGAGCGCTCCAGGCGCCGCGTGCGGTCGCGGCGCTGGGACCGGGGTCCGACGTGTTCGACGTCCGACCGGTCCAGCCCGCCCCCCGGGTCCTGGCGCCTCCGGCCACCACCTTGCGCTGCTCGTCGTGCGGCGGAAGCGCTGACACGATCGACCACGTCACGCGGTGGTCCGCGCGATTCGCCGACGAGCATGTGGTCGTGACCTGCTGGCGGTGCGCGGGCATCTGGACGGACGCGTGACGGCGCGCCGCGGCTCCCCTCACGACGGCACGACCTGCCGGTGCGCGGGACGGCTGGCGCTGCTCTCGGTGGTGATGGTCGTGGCGGGGTGCGGCGGGAGCGCCGCCGACCGATCAGCGGACGGTCGCGGTGTCAGCGACCTCGGTGTCGGGAAGCTGGCGCAGGCTGCTCCTCCCGGCGCCCTGCCGGACCTTTCGGTGGCCGTCCAGCTGCTGGCGAGCCGGTGCTCCGACATCCGCAGCCCGGCGCAGGCCCAGCAGCTCGTGGCGGCTGCCGGGCGGGCGAACGGGTTCGGCGCGGACGATCCCCGCTGGTTCGCGGCCAGCCAGGCGGTCGTCGGTGGGATCGCCACCGCCGCCGGCGGAGTCGGATCGACGCCGTGTCGCCCGTTCCTCGGCCCGTGGTTCGAGGCGGCGGCGGCGCCGACGACCATCCCGACCTCGACGGCGACCACCACGACGACGAGTCCCCCAGCCACCACGTTGGCCGCCGGTCCAGACGTGCGCCTCGTCTCGTTCCGCAAGGTCGAGCGCGGCATGTCGGCGGCGCGCGTCGAGGCCGAGCTGGGATCGCCCGGGACGGTGATCAGCGAGTCGACCATCGGGCGGTACACCGACCAGGTCCGTCGGTGGACCGGTTGCTGTGCGCCGTACGCGCTGGTCTACGTGGAGTTCCGCAACGCCCGCGTGGTGGCCGCGACGCAATGGGGCCTCAACTGACCACGTCCGCCACAGCGCGCCACGTGCGCCACATGCGCCACATGCGCGACATGGCGAGCGTCGCCTCGTGTCACGGCACCCAGTAGGACGTGAACAAGACGGCGAACGGCGTCCGTGCCGTGGTCACGACGAGCCTGGTGCCGGCCGCCGCCGCAGGGGTCAGATCGAAGCAGACGTCGCCCTCCTTGGTGCCCCCCGGATCGATGCGGGCTCCATCGAGGAGCGTCTCGCGGGCAAGCCACGCGGTGCAGTCGTAGTGGCGGTTGGTGCTGCCGTCCCCGCCGAGGACCGCGAAGAGCAGATCCATCGACGGCACGACGGGGGCTCGGCCGCGATTCACGACCCGGACCGTGAGGCGCGCATACCGGCCCTTCGCGGGGGGCTGGTTGCCGCGGCCGGCATCCTCGACACCTGCGGTCGCGTCGGGCTCGTACCGCTCGAGCGTCACGTCGTAGTCGCCGACCCGGCTGGTCGTGCCGAGGCGTGCCGGGCGCTCGGCCGGCGCCAGCGCTGGTGCGGTGATCGGGGGCCCCGGCGCCACCCCGTCGATGCCGGCGCGCGCCGTTGATCCACTCGAGTCGCTGCTGCAGGCCGCGGCGCCGAAGGCGAGCGCAAGAGCCAGGGCGATGGCGGGTGGTACCGGTCGCATCACGACGCGCTGCTCGCGACGCAGTCGTGGCCGCTGCTCTCGGCCTCGCCGGCCTCGTCGGTCTCCGCGGCCTCGTCGGACTCGTCGGTCTCCGCGGCCTCGTCGGACTCGTCGGCCTCGGCGGGTTCGGCCTCGCACACGGGGCAGGGCTCGTCGCCGTCTCCTGGGCGATGGTCGACGGCGAGGAGCGCGTCGGAGCCGTAGACCCGGAACGCTCGGAACGCGAGCGCGAGGGCGACGAGGACCGGCGGGCCGAGGTACAGGCCGAATCGCTCCCGGAAGAGGTCCGGGAGCGGGTGGGTCCGGGTGCTGACGGCGTACCACCAGCCGAACAAGAACGACGACCAGGAGACGGTCAGCACGACCGCCACCACGGTGGACCCTCCGGCCACGGCGGCCACGGCGACCACGGTGAGCAGGTACCAGGGCAGCCCGAGCCGGGTCAGGAACAGCGCGACGAACAGCGCCGGTGGCACGGAGCACCACAGCAGCGAGAGGACCTGGCGTTCGGTCGACATCGCCGGCCCGCCCGCCTGCCAGAGCCGGACCATCGAGGCGAGGAGGATCACCACGAAGAGCGCTCCGGCCACCGGGCTCAGCGTCGAGGGCAGCGACGATCCACTGGAGCCGATCAGGTGCACCTGCTCGCGCGCGAGCGACAGACCGGAGAACGGCAGGTAGGTGCCGACCGCCACGGCCAGGGCCACGGCCACGTCGAGCCCTGCTCGCCACCCCCGCCGCCGAACCTGGAGACAGAGGTAGAGCACGAGGACCGGCGCCGAGATCAGCTTGACGAGCGCGGACAGGACCAGCAGCGCGGTGGCCCCGTGTTCGTGATCCTCCAACGCGGCGGCGATCCCCGCCAGCATCAAGAACACCATCAGCGAATCGGTCTTGCTGGGCCCGTAGACGAGCACGATCGGGTTGAGCGCGAGGAGGGCCACCCCGCTCAGCAGGGCGGGCGCGCGGACGCGCCGCAGGATCCGCGCGAGCAGGAAGATGCTGCCGAGACCCGCGCAGGCGAGCGCGAATCGCATGGCAAGGAGGTTGGCGACGGGGTCCTCACCCGCGACCGCGGCCACACCGATCGACGTCGCCGTCCAGACCGGGAGCTTGTTGTCGGGCCGCCCCGTGTACTGGTGGCTCGAATACGGGTAGATCGGATCGTTGGGATAGCGGTCGGGCACGTCGCGGAAGGCGCGACCGTTGTGGTCCGTGACCACCCGGGCGAACAGCGTGTAGTCGTAGACGTCACTGGTCTGCGTCGGGAGGGCGGCGACGGTGAGGAGGGAGCAGGAGGCCGCGATCAGGTAGATGATCGCCAGCAGCCCCCGGCTGTTGCGCCGCCACACCATGGCCACCGCCGCCGCGCACGCTGCGAACATGGCCGAACTGACCGCGATGAGGGAGATCCCGACGACGAGGGGAGACCGCGGGACCGGGGCGTGCTCGGCCGCGACCCGCCAGAGCCAGAGCCGGTCGACGAGGGCACCGCTCGTACGGGTGCGGCGCCCGGGGGTGGCCGGGACCACGAATGCGAACCACGCCGTCCCGAGGAGCAGGACGAGTGCGACGGCGACCATCCCGAGGCGCAGCCAGCGTCCGCCGGCCGGCTGCACGGGCGCGGAGATCTCGTGGTGCGGTGGCGCCGGGCGGAGGACGAGGTGGTCTGCGAGTGCCGTCACCGCGCGGTGAACCTCGTGAGGGTCTCGCGCTCGTAGGCGTCGTGGTCGGGCCCGAAGATCCGCTCGCTGCGCCGGCCGGCCTCACCGAGGTGGCGGCGGATGGCGGCGCAGTCGCCGCCGAACCCGCGGTAGTTCGTGCCGGTCACCAACCAGATCGCGTGGCCCGCGGCGCGCTGCTCGAGCTGCCGGGCGAAGCGGAGCGGATCGCTGCGGTGGATGCGGCCGCGGTAGTCGGCCCAGTCGATCCGGCCCGGCGGATCGCCGGCCGGGTAGGTGAACTCGGCCGCGGCACCGCCGAGGAGCCGGTGGACGGCTGGCTCCAGTTGGTCGGGGCAGTAGGCGATCACGTCGCCGGGTTCGGCCCCGCGGCGGACGGCGGCGGCCACCGTTCCGGCCTGCGTCCGCGGCTCGATGTCGGCCCGCACTGCTCCGGCCAGGCCGAGCAGGCAGACCGCCACGACCGTTGCCTGCTGGAGCCGTGGGTGGGGGAGCCGTTCGATCCCGACGGCGGCCGCCAGGAGCGCGAACGGCAGGATCCCGGCGGTGTACCGCGGCTGGAAGGCCGATGATGCGGCCACTGCTGCGGCGATGCCGAGCAGGAGCGTGGCGGCGGCAACGGCCGCCTCCGGTCGCGCCCCTGCCACCGTGCGGAGGTCGACCTCCAGGCGGTAGCGGTCGATGGCGCGGGCGAACAGGGCCAGGAGGACGAGCAGGACGAGCAGAGGGCCCAGCAGGCGCCCGCCCAGCCACTTGCCTCCGCCGAAGTCGATCACCGTGTCCATCACCGCCTTCGCCGGGTCCACCGACCGCCCCCACGGCGTCCCGGTGTGCCGCGCCTGCCACGCGAACGTGGGCAGCCACGGCACGAAGGCCAGGGACCCGAGCACCACCGCGATGGCGACTCGGACGGCCGCGGCCCGCTGCGCCGGCCTCCTCCAGCCCAGGCCCACGGCCACCGCCACCGTGGCGGCCACCAGGTACAGGCCCCAGTAGTGGGTGAGGAGGAGGGCTGCGGTGCACAGCGCCACCTCGGCGAGCCGGCGGGGGGTGGCCCGTTCGAGCGCGCGTGCCACTGCCAGACCGAGGCCCAGGGCGAGCAGCGTGACCAGCGAGTACATGCGGGCCTCGGTGGCGTAGCGCACCGCGAACGGGGAGGTAGCGAGGAGGAAGGTGGCGAGCGCGGCGGTCGATCGGCCTCCGAGGCGCTGTCCAGCCGCCCACATCAAGGGCAGCGCGGCCACGGCGAAGATGCCCGAGAGCGACCGCACCGCCAGGTCGCTCGTGCCGAAGGCAGCGGTCCAACCGTGGAGCAGCACGTAGTACAGCGGCGGGTGCCCGTCGAGGCGCAGCGCAGGGCCGATCTCACGCAACGGGAGGCGGGCGATCGTCACGGTGAGCGCCTCGTCGAGCCACAGGTCCGACGTGGCGACGAACCGCAGGACGACGCCGACGACCACGGCCACGGCAGCGGCCGCCCACGCCACCCGGGGCACCAGCCCGCGCTGGACGCCACGTTGGTCCGCGGAGCCGGGGATGGGGCCGCCGTCGGGTCGGGCCTGGGTCGGCGTCGGTGCTGGCGTCGTGCCGGGTTGGTCGCGACCGGCAGGTGTCGTGGTGGTCGTGGTCGTCATGTCGTCACCCGACTGCCGTCTGAGGCCCCTCGTGGCCGCCGGAACCTGGTCGTGTCGATGGGTGGGAGGTGCGGCTCACCCATGTCGTGCCACCTCCATCGCCGGGGCTCGACCTCCAGCCGCAGCCGGCTCGCGCCCGACGATCGCTGCCGCGGCCGCCAGGGCGGCGAACAACCAGAAGTAGCGGATGTACGCGAAGTGGAGGAACAGCCCGGTGGCCAGGTAGGCCACCACGGACAACGCGAAGCCGGTCACGAGGGCAGCCACGTCCTCGCGTCCGCCGAGTGGGCGCCGGCGCACGGTTCCACAGGCCCGGACCGTGGCGATGGCGAAGCCGCAGAACGACCCCAGACCGAGTGCACCCGTCTCCGCCGCGAGGCCGAGGTACAGGTCGTGGGCCTCTCGGTTCACCCCGACGATGCGGGACGCGCCTTGGGTGCGCGCCTGGACCTGGAAGTAGGTCGGGAACAGCCCCGTGCCCACGCCCACCACGGGGTGTCGGCCGAAGACCGCGGCGGCGGCCGCCGCCTCCGTGGACCGGTTCGTGATCGAGGAGTCGGGAGCGGTGGCCGCAAAGGGGTCGGCGTTCTGATCGCTGGAGTTGACCAGCGTCGAGGCGCGCCCGAGGAAGGCGGGGGCGAAGATCGCCAGCAGGATCACGGCTGCCGCCGCGCTGGCGACCCCGACCCATGGCTTCACCCACCGCAGCAGCACGGCCACGAGCAAGGTGATGCCGAGGCCGACCGCGGCACCGCGCGAATACGTGAGCACGATGCCGCTCGCGATCCCCGCCAACGACGTCCACGCCACGATGCGCATCGTCCTGGAACGGTCGCGGGTGCCGATCGCGATGGCGATCGGCACCACCAGGACCAGGCACTGGGCCCAACGGTTCTGCTCGCCGATGGCGCCGGCATGGCGCTGGCGTCCGGTCCGGCCGTGCGAGGTGTCGATCGTCGCCTTGCTCATCTGGGCGAACCCGCCGTACCGGCTCGAGTTGGAGTGCGTCGCCTCCTGGAAGAGCGTGAGGGACCCGAGCGCCCCGGCGGTGAGCACGAGCGCCAACGCCGCGAGCCGCAGCGCCTCGAACGACCGCACGGTGTTGACCACGAGGAGGTAGAGGGCGAAACCTTCCACGAGGAAGGTGTTGAGCGCCGCCGCGCTGAGCTGGGGATCGCGAGACGCCACGGTCCCCACCGCCTGGACGATGGTGAACATCACGAGCCACGGCATGGCATGGGGGACGACGAGCCCACGGTGTTCCACGAAGACGCGGTGGGCCAGGGTGATGCAGAGCAGGAGCGGCAGGACCCCCGCCGCCAGCCCCGGCAGGCCGTGGTACTTCACGGCGATCACCCCGGCGTTCGAGAAGAGGAGGACGATGGCCAACGTGGTGGCGGTCTGCGGGTGGCCCACCAGGAGGACCCCGAGGAGCAGCAGCCCCGGGATCACGACCGTGGCCGGCGCCTCGGCCACGAGCAGGCCCCACACGAGGCCCATCGCCGCCACGCCGGCGCTCCGCAGCCTCCGGGCGCGCCAACCGTCGAGCAGCTCGGACCTGAGCTCGGACGCCGTCATGGCGCGACCCCGAGAGGTGCGGTCGTGCGGGCGTTGTCCCACTGGGCCACCCGACGGCCGCGCACCACGTTGGTCGCCGCTACGACGCCCGCCGCGTTGACCATGCAGAAGTACGCGGCGAGCTGGCAGGGGCGCGTCCGCCCCACAACCGTCCGGGGGGCGACCAGCCCCACCGCGCCCGCGGCGTACGCCGTCAGCTGGATGCCCGCGACGGCGCGATGCAGAGGTGAGCGGCGGCGGCCGACGAACGACGCCACGACCAGGCCGAGCAGGGGAACACCCATCAGTCGGCGCAGGATCTTGTGGGTGGCCAGCTGATACGCGTAGAAGCCGTGTCGGCGGACGTCGAGGAGCTCGCGCCGGGCCACCACGCCGCGGAGGCCGCGGGTCATGACCCGGACCTTGCGCTCGAACTCGTGGCTGGTCGACGGCGCCACCGGCTCCCAGGCAACCGCCTCGGGGCAGAACACCAGGCGGCGCCCGGCCGCGATCACCGCGGTCGACGTCGTGAAGTCGTCGGTCACGCCATCGGCGACGGGCTCCACCAGCTCGGCGCGCACGGCGTAGAGCGCCCCGGTCGCGCCGATCACGTTCCCGGCGCGGCTCTGCGCCCGCTTCATGGCCCGGTCGAAGTTCCAATAGCTCCGTTCGCCGCGGGCGTCGGGCCGGCCCTGGGGTGGCAGGTATCGCTGGTCGCCGGCGACTCCGCCGACCTCGGGATCGGCGAAGGGGCGAACCAGGGCGCGCAGTGCGGTCCGCTCGAGGAGGCTGTTGGCGTCGGTGAACACGACGACCTCGGGATCGTCGGTCGCGTCGAGTGCCGCGTTGAGGGCCGCGGCCTTGCCCACCCGGCCGAGCTCGATGCCGCGGACCCGGCGGTCGGGCCAGTCGCGGATGATCGCGGCGGTCTCGTCGGAGGAGCCGTCGGAGGCGACGATCACCTCCATGCGGTCGGCGGGATAGTCCGAGTCGAGGACGGTGCGCAGCTTGGCGCCGATGGATGCCGCCTCGTCGTGCGCGGCGATCACGACCGACAGGCGTGGGTGGAGCTCGCCGGTGGTGAGCGGCCGGCCGCGGAGCCGGCCGCGGGCCAACACGACGAGCGGGAACACCACGTAGGTGTGGGCGAGGAGGCCGATCGACCCCCACAGGACGAACGGGGCCATCACGTCGACCCGCCGATCAGGTCGAGGAGGCGAGCGGCCGACGCCGCCGGGTCGAACTCGGCCGCCACCAGGGCTCGCCCGGCGGCGGAGAGCCGGACCGCGAGGTCGGGGTCGTCCATCAGCCGACCGATGGCTGTGGCCAGACCCGCCGCATCCCGCGGCTCGGCGAGCAGCCCGGTCTCACCGTCGCGGGCCGCCTCGGGGATGCCGGAGAGCCGGCTCGCCACGACCGGTACGCCTGCGGAGAGGGCTTCCAGGACCACCACCGGCAGTCCCTCGCGCCGTCCGTCGGCGCTGGGCACGCTGGGAACGACCACGGCGTCGGCCTCGGCGAGGAGTTCGGCGACCTGGGGCTGCCGCAGCTCTCCGGTGAGCTCGACGACGTCCTCGAGGCCGAGCGATGCGATCTGGGCGGACAGGGCCCTCCGGTCGGGGCCGTCGCCGATCAGCGTGGCGCGCACCTCGCGGCCGGCGGCGACGAGGATCGCGCTGGCGTCGACGAGGTGTCGCTGGCCCTTCACCTCGTGGAGCGTGCCGGTGCAGAGCAGCCGGAACGGCCCGTCGCCGCGGTCGCGGGCCCGCGCCGGGAACCGGGCCCGGTCGATGCCGCAGCGGACGACGGCGACCTTGGCCTCGGAGCCGGGCCCGCACGCGGCCACGATCACGTCGCGGTTGTGCTCGGAGACGGTGGCCACGAACGCGGCCTCCTCCACCTTCTCCCGCAACATGTGCCGATCTCGGTGGAGGTCCGAGCCGTGGGCGGTGAAGCTGAAGGGGATGCCCGTCAGCCGGTGCACCACGAAGCCCACGACGGCCGGGTGCGAGGCGAAGTGGCAGTGCACGTGCTCGACGCCGTCGGCCTCCAGGCGCCGGGCGAGATCGACCGCATACGGGAAGGCGACAAGGCCCCCGACGAGGAACCGGCGGCTTCCCCAGGTGCCCCGCACGACGGCCGCGAGCGTCCGCAGGTAGACGCGTGGGTGCCGGGCGAGCTCTGCGACCTGGCGGCGCGCGACGGCACCGGAGAAGAGGCCCGACGGGTCGACCAGGTGGGCCAGTGCGGTGGCGTCGGGCTGCGCAACACCATGACGCTCGTGTCGCAGCGGGTGCAGGGACAGCCGCACCCCGGCCGCGACCATGGCGACGGCCTCGGTGAGGATGAACGTCTCGGTGAGCCGCGGGAACCTCGAGACGACGTACGCGACCCGGGGCCCCGGCGGGGCGACGACGGGGGCGTGGGCATCGGCTCCAGCGGTCGCGGGGCGCGGGAACTCGCCGGGATCGTCGGGCATGTCCTCGCCGGTTCCGGCCAAGAGGGTCGTGGAGGTCATCGCGCGCCCTGCGACACGTGGTCCGTGGCGTGGGGCGTCGTGCGGCTCTGGGTGCCCGAGCCGTCGCCCTCGGCCGTGGACCCGGCCTCGCTGTCGTGGCCCACGTCCGCGGGGTCGCCACGTTGGGC
Source organism: Acidimicrobiales bacterium (assembly GCA_025463365.1). Classification (GTDB taxonomy): domain Bacteria; phylum Actinomycetota; class Acidimicrobiia; order Acidimicrobiales; family Iamiaceae; genus Aquihabitans. The sequence continues at coordinate 1,351 of JAOBWM010000047.1, read as the reverse complement.
GCGGTCGGCGGCATCGTCACGGGGATCTCCGTCGGCGGACCGAGCGGTGCCGCTCGCACCGCGGTCGTCCCCGGGTACCCGGGCGTCGTGCAGCGCGGCCAGGACGAGGGGCGCGCCCACGGCGCGGAGGTTCGTCGTGGCCTCGACGATGTCGGAGCGATGGGTCTGGAACCTGCGCACGCCGAGCACGACCGCGTCCACCGCCCGCGCCCAGACCAGAGCTGCGGAGCTCACGATGGCGGATCCCGCGTGCACGACCACGATCCCGCCCTCGGCGGCCACCGCCTCGATGATCGATCGGGCGCGGTCCTCGGTGATCCCTTCGCCGTCGCCCTCGACGCCGACCGGGAGCACCGGCACCGGGAACCGGTCGGTGTCGTAGGTGTCGATGGGGCTCGACGGGCTCCGCAGGAGCAGGTCGGAGAGGCCGGACTGGCCTTCGAGCCCCGCGATCGTGGTCACGTCGCCGGCACCCGCGTCAACCAGGAGCACCGACGGATGCCGCCCCGCCAGGATCACGGCCAGGTTGATGGCAAGCACGGCGGACCCGTCGTGGTCGGTCGCTCCGGTCACGAGCACGGCCCGGAGCGGGTTCGCGGCCAGCTCGACCTGGGTCGCGATCAGCCGGTGCTGGGAGATCATCCGTGCCGGAGGCCCGTCGACGATCAGGCGGCCGGAGGAGTGCCGGACTCGGCCCACGGTGCTGACCGTGGTGAGCCCGCTGGAGGCGGCCACCTTCTCGACGGACTCCGCCGCGTCGCTCAGGTACTCGAGGAGCAGGACGAGCGTGAGCGCGCCGAGGAGGCCGGCCAGCGCGGCGAGGGACACGATCAGATCCATGCGAGGACTGATCGGTGCCGTTGGCCGCGACGCCGGATCGATCAGCCGGAGCTGTCCCTCCGGTCGGGTCTGGTCCTGCTTCCCCTGTCGGATCAGCTGCAGCGTCACCGCCGCGGCGACGGATCGGGCCGTGTCCGGGTCGTGGCTGCGCGCCGACACGGTGATGAAGCGGGTCGCGCTGTTGGCGGTGACCCGGACGCCCGATCGCAGTTCGTCGAACGGCACATGGGTGTCGCGCGAGACCGTCCGCAGGATCGACCCACTGGTCGCCAGCTGGGCATAGGTCTGCGCGATGGCCCCCGACGAGCGCATCGTGTCCGTGTCGGTGCTCAGCGGCCCGATGAGGACCACCGAGCGCGACTCGTACGTGCGCGTGGCTGTCGAGCCGAGGCCGAAGCCGATGAGGCTCGCGATCACGGTCGACATCAGGATCACAAGCGCCCAGCGCCTGACGATCGGAAACATGCCACTCAGCTCCACAACGGTCTCCTTGCGGGTCGGTGCTGTCGGT
>JAOBWM010000029.1 GCA_025463365.1 Acidimicrobiales bacterium | reverse complement strand
GCCGAGGCCGAAGCCGATGAGGCTCGCGATCACGGTCGACATCAGGATCACAAGCGCCCAGCGCCTGACGATCGGAAACATGCCACTCAGCTCCACAACGGTCTCCTTGCGGGTCGGTGCTGTCGGTGATTGCGGGCGCGGCCCGCAGGTCGGATGGATGCCAGGCGCAGCAGCGCGTGCGCGCTCGCCCGTCGTTGGGCGCGGAGCATCGGGAGGGTCGAGCCGGCGCCCACGTTGATGCGGTGGATCCGCAGCGGGTCCGCCGGTGCCGAAGCGTTCAGGCCGCGCTCGGTCGTGAAGGCAGCGACGATCCCGGCTCGTGCCGCGACCTCGATGACGCGGTCGTCGTGGCCGCCGCCCGGGTATGCGAACGCCGGCAGTGCGCCGGGCACGCGCTCGATGACATCGGCGACGGACCCGGCCACCTCGCCCTCGAGCCGGTCGTCGGCGAGGCGGTCGAGCCGGGGATGGGTCCGCGAGTGCGCGCCCACCGAGAGCCCCTCGGCGGCCATCCGCCGGATGGCGTCCCAACCCAACGTGGCCGGCGCCGGCCGCGGCGTTCCGGCCGCGGCCACGACCTCGGCGACCAGATCCATGCCCGCGTCGTGCTCCATCGACGCGACCTGCCGTCGCAACTCGGCGAACGCACGCCGGCGAGCGGCGGTGCCCTCGAGCCCGACGACCCCGGTCGAGAGCTCGATGGCTTCGCGCTCGGTGGTGGCGAGGGCGTGGTGGAGCTCGTCCCACCAGAACGTCGCGGGCGTGTCCGGGTACGACGTCGGCACGAAGAGCAGGGCGGGGACGCGGTGGCGGCGCAGTACGGGCCAGGCGTGCTCCGCGAAGTCGGCGTAGGCGTCGTCGAACGTCAAGAGCACGGAGCCCGGAGCGACCGGGGTCCCGCCGGCGCATGCGGCGATCACCGCCGAGGGCGACGCCACGCAGGCGCGGGCCGCGAGCCACTCGACGTGGCGCTCGAACTCGGCGGGCTCCACCGCCAGACCGGGATGCAGGTCGGGCCGCTCGGCGGCCGGCGCTACCCGGTGGTAGGTCAGGACGGCGAACCTCGCCACCCGAGGCGGCACGGCCTCGAGGAACGAGGCCAGGCCCGCCGTTGCCAGACGGCCCGTTCGAGTGCGCGCCGCTCGCGCCAGGTCAGCCATGGGTCGCCACCTTCCGCACCAGGTGGGCCATGGCGGCCCGCACCCCGAGGCGCGCCGGCCCCCGGTCGTCGTCGTCGAAGAGGTCGTCGGCCTGGCCGCGGCGTGCCAGCTGGGCGATGGCCGCCAAGCCGTCGCGCCGGGACAGGCCGGTGTCGATGGTCGAACGCCGGCCGCGCAGGACCGACGCGATCCACACCAGTTCGAGATCGAGGTTCCGCGCCCGCACGGGCGACGCATAGGAGGTGTCCGGCCAACACATCTCGTCGGCGCGGTCGCCGAGGTGCACCGCGGCGGCCACGGCGGGGACGTCGGCGCCGGCCCGCACCGCGAGGGGGAGCGAACCCCACAGGCGACCGTTGATCTCCATCAGGCGCGTTCCGCTCGGCCCGACCTTGAACTCCACCATCGCCGCGCCGGTCCACCGGAGGGCGCCGAGCAGGGCCGTGGCCTGATCGAGCAGCACCGGGTCGACAGGCACCGTCTCGCGCAGCGCGCTGGCCCCGCCGCTGAGGGGAACCTCGTGCAGCCGCCGGTGCTGGACGGCCAACAACGGGCGACCGTCGTCGAGCACGAGGCCGATGCCCACGCCTGAGCCCGGATGGAACGACTGGACGAGGACCGGCTGCCCGGCCTCGGCGACGCGGGCGGCGAGCTCGGCGTCGGACGTCGCGTAGCGCACCTGGCCCTTCACGAGCCGGCCGTCGGGCCCGACGCGGCGCGAGCGGTCCGGCTTCACGGCCACCGGCGAGCCGAGTCGCTCGACGATGCCCGGCGCCGGAAGCGAGGTCCGCACGACCACCGAGTCGGGCACGTCGATGCCGAGGGTCCGGGCGAGCTCGTGGGTTGCGAGCTTGCTGCCCGCGACGTCCAGCTGATCGGGGCCGGGCATGGCCATCTGACACCCGTCGGGCAGCTCCGGCGGATGGGCCACGAGGGGCACGATCACGTCGTCGGTCACCGGCACCACCAGGTCGACCTGGTGGCGGCAAGCGATCTCGCCGATCGCCGCCGCCGTCCGCTCGACGGGACCCTCGAAGGGAGACGGATAGACGCCGGCGGCCGTCGCGTAGCGCGATGCCCCGCCGACGGTGACCGGCGAGGGGTCGGCGGCGATCACCTCGAAGCCGGCGCGACCGAGGGAGCGGATGACCGAGAGCGCGCTCGGACGGCTCGCGTCGGTCACGAGGACGCGGCGCCTCATGCGGCCACCTCCAGGAGTCGCGACCGGCGGCACAGCTCGGTCTCGATCACGTCGACGACGGCCGCGACCACGTCCTCGAGCGGCGCCGACGCATCGATGACGATCCCGTGGCGCACCTGGCCGCAGTACGCCAGGTACTCCGATCGCCGTGCCTCCAGCGACGCGAGCGTGCCTTCGCCCTTGCGCGAGAAGAGGAGCGCGGGCGGTGCGTCGAGCACGATCACCGCGTCGGGCTCGCGGCAGGCGACGCGGAGGAATGCGCCGTGCACGCGACGGTGCCACGGGCGGCTCCGCCCGGCCGCCATGTCGTGAGCCCAGTAGTCCGCGCCGGCGTAGCGGTCGAACACCACCACGCGTCCCCGCGCCACGTGCCAACGCGCGACGGCAAGTTGGTAGCTCTCCTCGGCGATGCGGTTGGCGGTGCCGGCCGCGGCGCGCAAGCTCCGCAGGGCGCGCCGGGCCGGTGCACGCCGCGGTGGCGACCCGCCCGCAGTCTCCGCAACCTCGGCAACGTCCGGGACGGGCGGTGGGCCGCCCTCGGGGACGGAGCGGCCCGCGGCGCGCTTCACCCGGCGGACGAGGCGCGTCGTCGGCAGCCCGTGGGTGGCCGCGGCTCCGTTGACGCCCATGTAGACGTAGCGCACGGGAACCGACAGCTCCTCCGGCAGGCGGCGGCCGACCGTGGTCTTGCCGGCCCCATCGGCACCGAGCAGCGCGATGGTCAGCATGGCGGCACCGCAGATCGTTCCGCCTGTGGGGCGGGTCGGCCGATGGCTGTGGAGATGGCGGACGCCAGGCGCTGGCCACTGGCCTCCCAGACGAACCGTTCGCCGACCCACGCTCGGGCGGCGGCGTCGGGTCGGCCGGTGCGCGCCGCGGCGTCGAGGCTCCGGAGGATCGCCGGCGCCATCTCGTCAGGAGCGACGCATTCCACTGGTGGCGACTCCCCGCCGATCCGGAGGCCGTCGACGGCCAGGGGCGAGGCGATCACCGGGATCTCCATGGCCATCGCCTCGAGGACCTTGTTCTGGATCCCCGCGGCCGAGCGCAGGGGAGCAGCGAACGTCGCGGCCCGTTCGAGGTAGGGCCGGACGTCGGGTACCTCGCCGGTGAGCTCCACGGGCAAGCCGCGGCTGGCTCGCACGAGGTCCTGCGGTGTACCCCGACCGATGAGGAGGAGGCGCGCATCGGGCCGCTCGTTCCAGACCTGCGGCATCACCGCGCGCAGGAGCACGTCGGCGGCGTCGGCGTTGGGCCGGTAGGCGAGGTTGCCGCAGAAGGCCACGCTCTCGCCGAGTCGTGCCGACGTGCGGTGCCAGTAGCCGGCATCCACCCCGTTCGGGACCACGACCGCACCGTCGAGGGCTGCCGGGTCGGAGGCGTCTCGGCGCAGGTGCTCGAGGTCGCGCTCCGACGCGGTCAGCACCACGTCGGCCGCTCGTTCCAGCCGGCGTTCGACCACCCGCACGGACTGCCGCCGGGCGCGCAGGACGGCCCGGCGCGACCCGTCTGCGTGACGGGCCTCCCGCCCCAGCCGGGCCGACGTGGCATCGCAGAGGTCGACGACGAGCGGGATCCCGTGGCGCTCGACGACCGCGGCCGCCGGAGCCGTGTCCTTGCCCGACAGCACGACCACGTCGATCCGTCCCGCACGCAGGTGGTCGTCGACGGCGCGGCACAGGTCGCGCACCGCGCCGGTGGCGACCAGCGGCGCGACGACGCGGCGACCCTGCTCGACGGCATCGGGCTTGGAACCGCCGAACGTCAGGACCTGCTGGGCCCAGGGCTGCATGGCGTGGGCGTGCTCGGGCCGGAAGGATGGCCCGACGAGCGACGCGAGGACGACGTCGTGGTCGACCGCGAGCTCCCGCACCAGGAAGTGGTGCCGGAGGTAGCCGCTGAACAGCGGATACGGGAACCCCGCGGTGAGGTACAGGACGCGCGGCCTCGACGAGGAGGGGACCGTCGGGTTCACGAACCGGCCCTCCTCATCTCGTCGACGAGGACCCGCCAGATCGCCTCGTTGCGGTGGAGTGGCCGCGAGTCGCTCCGGCGCGGATCCCGCTCGACCCGGGCGGTGGCCCGGAACCAGCTGGAGAGCTCGAGCATGCGGAGGTGCCTCCGCTCCACGCCCATGCGCTCGGCGTGGCGCTCGATCCAGGCCCGAGCCCAGCCGTGGGTCCCGGCGGCGCGGAGGTAGGCATCGACCGCGGCGCCGGGATCGGTGGGCCGATCGACGGCCTGGGACAGGTAGCCGCAGAAGAAGAACGCGTCGTGCAGGGGGAGGCCGTGCTGCAGCGCGTGCTCCCAGTCGATGACGGACAGGTGATCGCCGTCCACGAACAGGTTCGGGTGGCTGAAGTCGCCGTGCTCGAAGACGTCGGGCAGCCCGGCGGTCCGCAACGGCTCCAGCAGTTCGAGGGTGGTGGCCACCGCAGCCGCCCGGACGGGATCGTGCGTCGGCCCTGCCGATCGCAGCCGGCCGGCGGCCCCGCCGATCAGGCGGTCGTGGCGTAGATCGGCGACGAAGTCCGGCACCGTCGGCACCGTGGGCATCGCGTCCAGCCAGTCCATCCCGGTCTCGAGGGCGCTCATCGGGTCGGTCCGCACCCGGTGCGGGTCGAGCGGGAGGCCGGTGGCGGCGGCCTCCAGCAGCACGGTCCGGCCGCCACGGGTCGTGAGCTCGTGCGCCGGCACGCCGTCGAGCCGCCCATCGTTCGTCAGGGCGTCCAGCGCCGCACCCTCTCGAGCGACGAGGCGGGATCCGCGCGGCGTGCGCGGCACCTTGGCCACCGCCTTCAGGCGTCCGTCGGCCGACGTCGCCACGCCGATCACCGCCTGCGAGGCCGCGAACCGCGGGGTGAGCAGTCCCGCCGGGACGTCGGCGGCAGGCGCGGCGACGGCGGGCAGCGGCGAGTACCCGGGCGCGAGCGCCAGCAGGGACACGGCACCGGCCCCGAGCTCCACGGCCCCGGCTCGGAGGAGCCGTTGTTCGACCACCCGCTTGGGGCCCGACCGGGCGAGACGCAGGACCGCCGCGCCACCGGAGCGGTCCCGGAGGCGGACGAGCACCGTCGTTCGGGCGAGGTTGGGTCGGTGCCAATAGAGCTCGGGCGGGGAGAAGCCCTGCGCTCGGAGGAGGTCCATCAGGCTGCGCCGGCCGAGGCGCTTCACCCGCTCGATCCGGAGCACACCCGCGGGAGCGAGCAGGGGCAGGGCCCGTGCGACGGTGCGTCGCCCGCCGCGGACCGCGACGACGGTGTCGTAGGTCCGCCCGGGTTCGATCTCGTCCTCGGGGGCGACGGTTGCGGCAACCGCCTCGAGGCTCCGGAGCAGCTCCGGCCGGGGCCGGCCGAGGATGGCGACGTGCCCGAGGTCGGCGTCGGGCAGGAGGAACCGCCAGTCGGCGGCACACGTCTCCACCCCCGTCGGCTCCACGTCGCCATCGCCGCCGCCGCCGCCGTCGCCGTCGGGCGCCGGTGCGAGCGCGCGTCGCCGCTCGAGCTCGGCCATCGCCAGCGCCGCATCGGCCGCGGTGCGGCCGGCCAGCTCGTTCGTCAGGCGTTCTGCTGCGCTCACGGCAACCTCCGAGGGTCGAGGCCGTCGATCGCGTCACCGAGGATCTCGAGGTCGACCGGCCGGGGGTGCAGGATCTCGAAGGCCTCGACGTCGTCGAGGAACCGGTGGAGGCACCGGCGCTCCAAGTCGTCCGCCATCTCGATCAAGGTGTTCGGCCGGTTCGGGAACGCGTAGCGGAAGGCGCGATAGGCGGCGAGGAGCGGCTCGCGCTCGAGCGCGAGCGACCCGGCCATCCGATCCGCGACCTCGGCGCCGGTGATCGGGCGGGCGCGCACCGGGCCCGATGTGGTCGACGTCATGAGGAGCAGCCGGTCGATGGAGGCACTCGCCGGATCGATGGGCCGGCCGGCCACGCCTTCGGGTGGCAGGTCCACGAATCGATGGCGATCGGCGAGATCGGCGGCGCGGCGGCCGGCCCGGCCACCGAAGGAGCCGGCGCGGGCCAGCTGCCGGAGGGCCCCCATGCGCCACCGGTCCCGGCGGCGGACCCGGTTCCGCAGGGCGGGCTGGGATGCGAGGTGCCAGTCCCAGACCCGCATCGGCTCGCGGATGCCGCCCATGCGGCCGGTGCCGTACAGGTGGACCCACTCGTCGCCGACGTAGCGGGCGCCGCGCGACAGCGAGACGAGGAGCGCTTCGGTCTTGCCGCCCTTCGACCAGCCGGTGGCCAGGATCCCGACGCCGTCGCGCTCGAACGCCGACGCGTGCAGCGCGACCCCTCCCTTGGCGAGGACGGTGAGGTTGACGATGGCGACGAGGAGGGGGACCCGGCCGACCCCGTGCTCGCAGACGATCTCGCACCGGCCGCCGACGGTGTCGAGGGGCACCGCGGCCCGCACCGCCCGCTTGTGGCGGCCGCGCAGGAGCAGGAACGCGTCGTCGGTGAAGGCCGCCTCGGGGCCCAGCAGGCGGGCGCCGTCGAGCGGCAGCCGATCGACGTAGCGGATCGTGATGTCGGGCGAAGCCAGCGCCGCGCTCGACGGGCCGAACTGTCGCTCGACGGCCGCTCGGTCCTCAGCGGTCGCATCGACCAGGCGGATGCCGACGATGTCGTTGACCACGACGTCGTCGAGGGCGCGATCGGTCGGGGTGGCCGGTGCCCGTCGCGCATCCACGCTCGGCCTCGTACGGTCCATCGCGCTCGTCACGGGGTGACCGCTCCGCCGACCAGCCACGGGCCGAGGACGGGGATCCGGGCGATCTCGGGGAACGTCTCGCCCACAGCCAGGGCCCGGCGCCCGGTGAGCAGCACGACCAGGCAGGCCGCCGCCGCGACCAACGCCAGCGGCGCCATCGCGTCGAACACGTACGACGAGACCAACAATGCACCGACGGCCCCCACGATCGTGGCGTAGAGCTCGGCGTAGCGGCCGTCGAAGAACGTCACCCCGGTCGAGCGGTGCAGCGCCACCTGCTTGGCCACGTTGTAGAAGGACACGCTCACGCAGGTGCCGATGGCGGCACCGAGCGGCCCGTAGCGGGGGATGAGGAAGAGGTTGGCGCCCAGGTTGACCGCCAGCGCCAGCAGCGCGATCCGTGCCGCCAGCCAGACCTCGCCGAGCATCTTCAGCGTGACCCCGTTGAATCCCAGGACGGCGTTGAAGTAGAAGCCGACCGCCACGATCTGCAGGTAGGGCGCGGATCCGGCGTAGCGGTGGCCGAACAACAGCTCGGTCAGCGGGGCGGCCACCCCGAAGGTGATCGCGAAGATCGGGAACGAGAGCACGGCCACCCACCCCGCCGACTGCCAGTAGGCATCCTCGAGGCCTCGCCGGTCGCCCCGGGCCCAGAGCCGGGCCATCATCGGGCCGATCAGCAGGCTGAAGCTGTTCATCACCAGCTGGTTGAGCCGGGCGAGCGGCAGGATCGCCCGGTAGCTGGCCACGGCGGCCGACCCGGCGCTCTGGCGCAGGATCACCACGTCGGACGTGCTGAGGACCACGAACATGGCATCGGTGGCGAGGAGGGGGACGGTGAACGCGGCGACCTCGCGGATCGGGAAGCTGATCCGAGCCCGACCCCGCCCGTCGCCCGATTCGACGAGGCCGTGGGCCCGGAGCATGCGAGTGAGCAGCCGACCGTAGAAGGCGAGGCCCAGCGCGCCGGCGATCAGGTAGCCCGCCCCGAAGAAGAGGACACCGCCGTCCATGACGACGAGGGCCACCACGACCGCAAGGCGCAGGGCCGGGCCGAGGAGGTACCGGCGCACGAAGATGGCGCGCGACTCCCCGAAGGCGGCGAAGATCGAGGCGATCATGTCGTCGAGCGCCTGGACGGGCGCCACGAGGACCATGACCGCGAGGAGGCTCGCGAGCGGACGGTCGTGGACCACCGAGCTGCCGATCCAGTCGCGGCCGACGATCACGACGAGGGACACGGCTGTGCCGAGCCCCACGATCGTGGCCACCTGCAGGGCGATCGTGCCCCAGAGCTTGGCGGTCTCCTCGCGCTCTCGGAACACCGCGACGAACCGGCTGATCCCGCGGTCGAGTCCGAGGGTGATGATGGTTCCCACCATCGTCACGACGGAGAGGGCGTAGGCGAACATCCCGTAGTCCGCCTTGGCGAGCTGGCGGACGAGCACCACCTGGATGGCGAGGTTGGCGCCCAGGGACAGGAGACGGCCGACGAGCAGCAGGCTCGAGCCGCGGATCTGCCGGGCGACATCAGAGCGGCCCTCGGGCGGGGTCGGACCGAGGACGGCGGCGTTGTCGGTCCCGACCGTGGCCCTCACCGCCGCGCCCCGGACAGGTGCAGGACGGGCAGGCCGACCGCTCGCTTCCACACCAGCTCGACGGCCCGGTTCCGCACGTCGGCGGCGCCCGGCGACGCGTCGAGGAGCACGGTCCGGTCGCCGTCCAGCATCCGGAGGTGGCGGGTGCGGTCGTCCTCGAGGTGGGCCACCGTGTGTTCGGGCCGGCGGGAGCGGAGCACGTCCGCCGGGGCGTCGAGCACGAGCATGAGGTCCGGGGCGGGCAGCACACCGGCGAGCAGGCCCCGGCGCAGCCTGGCCTTGGCTCCCAGCCCGTCCCCAGGTGCAGGACGGCACTCCTCGGGGTGGCGGTCGAGCACGACCATCCGGCCCCTGGCCCGGTGGTACGCGGCGGCGGCGCGCGTAGCGGCGAGCCGGCGAAGCACGGCCAGGGTCGCGATCCCGGGCACAGGCGAGGAGGGCGTCGCCGACGTGTACGTGCCGCCGTACAGCACCCTCGTCGGGACCGGGGTCGATGCCGCGAGCGCCGAGGCCAACGTCGACTTCCCCGTTCCGTCCGGTCCGACCAGCGCGACGGTGCGGCCTCGTGCTGCGGCGACGGTGAGCGCCTTGGTCGCATGGCGGGAGGCGGTCGACCGGGCGTGGCGGACGGCGGTGGAGAAGCGGCGGTGTGCGATCAGCCGCCGTCGCAGGTGCGTGTCCGCCCGCAACAGCACGAGCCACCGTCGCTCGGCGGCGGCGGCCACGAGCTCATCCCAGGTGGGACCCTGTTCATCGACCTCTCGACACGCTCCGACCAGGGCGCCGCCCTCGTCGTGGCCCCGCAGCGCGGACGCCAGCTCCTGGAGGCGCTCCTGGTGGCGGGGGTCGATGCGGCTGACGTCGAGCACGCAGTGGAGGAGCAGGGCGGCGAACTCGTTCGCTCGCCCGAGCTCCAGGCCCGGATGGGCCGGCAGCGCCTCGTCGAGGCAGGCGGCGCCGGTACGGGTGGCGATCTCGTGGGTCCGTCCGAAGCAGAGATCGTCGACGATGTCCAGCTTGAGCCAGTCGAGGGTGTGCATGGGATCGACGGTGCTGGCGACGGGTGCCACGAAGAAGCGGTGCGGGGCGCGACCCCATCCCGGCAACCTCCGGAATCCCATGGCGGCGAGCACGCTCTCGGCTGCTCCCTCGCGGTCGGGGTGGACCAGCAGATCGGCCTCGAGGAGGCCGCGCCCGTCGCGTGCGGGCCGTCGGATGAGGGTCGCCGGGATGTCGTTCACGGTCAGGACCGAGCGCGTCGCTTCGAGCATGCCGGCCGCGGCCGATGCGTCGACCGGGAGGATGGGTGCGGCCGTGTGCCGGATTGCGTGCATCTCGGATCTGCCCTCCCTCTCGTGGTCCGGCCAACGGTGGCACTCGCGTGCTGGTGGTCGAATCCGCAGAGGGGGTGATCCGAAGTACGCCTCGTAGCGGAACGGCGGGGCAACCGGCCGCTCCAAGATCGGACGGGTATGAGCCCGAACCGTCCGCGGCGCGCCCGCATCGGGCTCCGCACCACGGCGTTCCTCGTGATCGCAGCGGTCGGCGCGGCAGGCCTGGCCGAGCGCGTCGGCGACCGCCGCCCATCAGGGGCGCCGTCGGCCCGACAGGCCCTTCCGATCGGTCCCGAGCCGCACCAGGCCACGGATGGGGCCGGGGGGAACGCGGCGACCCTTGAAGGCGCGATGCAGGGTCTGGAGCTTCGTGCCGGACGGGGCGCTCCCGTCCGGCGGGATCTCGTCCGCGCCGCCGATGTCGCCCTCGGCCGCTCGTCTCACGCCCGCGAACCCTTCGTCGCTCGTTCCGTGGACGATCCCTTCGTCGCCGATGCGCTGGCTGCCTACACCCTCGCCCTCGCCGGCCACGGCGTGCCTGGCGGGTCGTACTCGTCGAAGGCCGTGGAACTGTTGGACTCGTGGGTCTCGACCATGCGAACGGTCGGCCACGCATGCCCCGACTCTGGTGCGTGCGAGACGAGCCTCGTGCTCAGCCGGGCCGCGCCGGCCCTCGTGTACGCCGCGGATCTGCTCGTGGCTGACGGCCGGCTCGATGCCGCCTGGCAGCGCCGCTTCCACGACTGGCTCCGAGCGGTCGTCCTGCCCGCCGCCTCGGAACGTCGCAACAACTGGGGCGACGCGGGGACGTACCTGCGGGTCGTACTCGCGGTGGAGCTCGGCGACCCGCGCCAGCTCGATGCGGCGATCGCGATGTGGCGCAAGGGGATCGACCTCGTCGCTCGGGACGGCCACATCCCCGAGGAGACGCGCCGGGGCGCATCGGGGCTGATGTACTCCCAGGAGGCGCTCAGCTACAAGGTCGCGGTGGCCGAGCTCGCCAGCCGGATCGGCATCGACCTCTGGACCACGAAGGGCCGCCGCGGCGGGGATCTCCGCACCGCGCTCGATGTCACCGCCGCCGCGCTGTCGGGCCGCGCCCGCTGGTCGTGGTACTCGGGAGCGGTCCGCATGCCGGATCCGTCGCCGATGTGGGTCCTCGTGGACCGCCGCTGGCCGGGGGTCCGTTCGTTCGCCGCGCTGGCCGATCGTTCTGGGGCGTCCAGCGGCCGGAACCACTCGGCCATCGTGTGGACGCTCACGTGGGCGGCGCCGTGAGCCAACCGAACGGCGTACTCCGGTTCACCCAACGTGGGGTGCCCGCAGGCTGCGGTCGCGGCGACGGTCGGGGGGTCGCCGAATTCACTCGAAGGGAACTCCCATGATCGCAGTCGTCACCGGTGCCGCTGGCTTCGTCGGATCGGCTCTTGCCCACCGGCTCTTGGCCGACGGCGCGACCGTCCTCGGCATCGATTCCCTCACCAAGGCCTACGAGGTCGAGCGCAAGGTCGCCAACATCGAGTCCCTCACTGGCGACGAGCACTTCAAGCTGTTCTACGCCGACCTGCTCGACACCGACCTCGAAGCCATCCTCGACGGGGCCGATGTCGTCTTCCACCTCGCCGGGCAGGCCAGCGTCGCGCCTTCGTGGGGATCCTCGTTCGGTGACTACGCGCGGAACAACGTGGAGACGACGCAGACGCTGCTCGAAGCGTGCACTCGCGTCGGGGTGCAGCGGGTCGTCTACGCCTCGAGCTCATCGGTCTACGGCAACGCCGTCACGGTCCCGACCCCCGAGACGGTCCTGCCGCAACCGGTGTCGCCGTACGGGGTCACGAAGCTCGCCGCTGAGCACCTGTGCCGTGCCTACACGCTCGAGCGCGGCCTGCCCACCACGTCGCTCCGGCTGTTCACGGTCTACGGGCCGAACCAACGCCCGGACATGTGCTTCCACAAGCTGTGCGAAGCCGTCGTCGACCAACGTCCGTTCACGGTCAACGGCGACGGTTCGGCCACCCGCGACTTCACCTACGTCGACGACATCGTGGACGCGTTCGTCCGCGCCGCCGACTGCGGGTGGAACGGCGTGATGAACATCGGCGGCGGCAACTCCGTCTCCCTCTCGCAGGTCCTGGACACCATGACGGCGCTCGGCGGGCCCATCGACATCACCTACGGGCCGGCGAAGCCGGGCGACGCCCGGGACACGTCGGCCGATGTCTCACTGGCGGGGTCCGTGCTGGGCTACCGCCCCACCGTCAGCCTGGAGCAGGGCCTGGAGGCGATGCTCGCCTGGGCCGCCACCTCGGTCCGGCGGGAAGTGAGCGTGCTGTGACCTCACCACGGCGGCAGCGCTGGTACCGGGGCAAGCAAGGCCACCTTCCCGCGGCCACCGACAGCACGCTCCAGGCCGCGCCGGCCATGCGGATGGGCGAGCGGCTGGCGTGCTCGATGTCACTGGTCGTGGCGGGCGTGCTCCTGGCCCGTGGCTTCATCGGGCTGACCCCGGGCCGGCCCGTGTACGTCATCCTCGGAGGGCTGTTGGTGGCGACGGCCCTCGTCGGCCTGGGCATCGACCACGTCTCCGTGCGCACCGGGAGGACGAGTCCCGACCAGCTCCTCAACACCGAGCTCAACCGGTGCCGGCGCCACGGCCACTTCCTCACCATGCTCAGCATCCCGTGCGGAGCTCGGGAAGGTGAGCGGGTGGTGACGAGGCTCCGCACCACGGATTACGCCTGGCGGCGCAACGGCCACCTCATCGCCCTGCTCATGGAGACCGATCGCGCGGGGTCGGCGCGGTTCGTTGCCCGGATCGGCGACCTTGTCGATCCGGCCTCGGTGCGCGCCGCGACGTTCCCGGAGGACGCGCTCACCACGGACGAGCTCTACCGGTTGTCGGCGCCGAGGACGCCGAAGGTCCTCCGCCGCGCCGTCGGTCGTGGTCGGGCCGTGAGCGAACCGCCGGCCCTGGCCGATCCGGAGGCCGTCCGCTGATGAGGGTCCGGACCCATCCGTACCTGGTGGTGAAGCGCGCCGTCGATGTCGGCGCCTGCGTGCTCGTCCTGCCGATCGTGCTCCCGACACTGTTGGTCATCGCCATCGCCGTGCGCCTGGACTCGCCCGGCCCGGCCCTCTTCGTCCAGCACCGGACCGGCCGCAACGGGACCCGGTTCCCGATGCTCAAGTTCCGCACCATGGTGCGTAACGCCGAGGAACTCAAAGCGTCCCTCGCCCACCTGAGCATCGTGCCGCCGCCGGACTTCAAGGTGATCGACGATCCACGCATCACACGCGTCGGCCGGTTCTTGCGGCGGACCAGTCTCGACGAGCTGCCCCAGGTCATCAACGTCCTCGTGGGACACATGTCGCTGGTGGGGCCCCGCCCCACCTCGTTCTCGGCGGAGACCTACTCGTTGTGGCACACCCGCCGGCTGGAGGTGCGTCCTGGCCTCACCGGCCTGTGGCAGGTCAACGGCCGCAACCTCGCCGACTTCGACGAGCGGCTTCGCCTGGACGTCCGCTACATCGACCGCATCTGCCTCCCCCTCGACGTCCGGATCCTGTTCGCAACCGTGGCCTCGGTCGTGCTGCGCGAGGGCGCATGATCCCGCGCGCCGTCCCCGGCGCACGGCTGGCCGGGGTGGCGCTGGTGTTGCTCGTCGGCTGCCTCGTCGCCGCACAATCCCTGGTCTCAGCCCTCGGCCCGGAAGGCATCTCGGCCACGGGCCGCCATGCACGGGTCGATCCGGGGATCGACGACGTGGGGCGACCTCCACTGGTTCGCCCGGTCGGGTTCTCCGGCCCCTCGAACGCCACCGTCGAACCGTCGACGGGATCGGCCGACGCCACCCAGCAGTGGTATGCGGGAGGGCGCTGGTGGGCGCTGCTCGCCGATCCGGATTCGGGGGGTTTCCACATCTGGGGCCTGGGCGGGTCGGGCGGCCCCTGGATCGATACGGGCGTGACGGTCGACGAGCGCAGCAACGCCCGGAGCGACGTGCTGTGGACCGGAAGCCACCTCTACGTGGTGTCCTCGGGCGGGCGCTCCTACCGCAGCGAGGCCGCGCGCGTCGCGCGGTTCAGCCTCGATGCCGCCGCTCAACGCTGGTCGCTCGACCCGGACTTCCCCGTCGCCGTGACGGACGGTGGGATCGACTCGCCGGTGATCGCGGCAGCGCCCGATGGCGCCGTGTGGATCGTCTACCAGATCGCGGGTGGAGGGCTGCGCTCGATCAGCAGCACCTCCGACGGCCTGGTCTGGTCAGCACCCGCGGTCGTGCCCGGGCCGGCATCCCTGCTGCCGACGAGCGGATTCGGGCTCACCGCGGATGCCGCTGGCATCGCGATCGTCTGGCGGTCGAGGACGACGGACACGCTGCGGGTCACGACTCACCGGGGCCCGGTCGACGGCGGGACGTGGGACACGGTCAGCACGACCGTGTACGGACTCGGCGGCGAGGGCCCGATCTCCGTGCGGCCGGGGGGCACCGTGGCCCCGGGAGCGCTGCTCGCGACGGCCTCGCTGACGTTGGCCAAGCGCAGCTCGAGCAGCCTGGTACCCAGCATCGCCCTGCTGGTGATCCAGCCGGACGGGCACACCTCCGTCCGCGTCGTCTCCCGGGCGTCGGACGGCCTCACCGAACCCCGGCTCGTCATCGACGACGCTCGGCGGCGAGCGATCGTCGTTGCCGGGTCCGAGGACGGTCTCGGAGCGATCTACGTGAAGGAGGCGGAGGCGCCGGACCTCCAGTTCGAACCCGGTCGCGGTGAGGCCCGGGTGCGCCAGCCGGTCGTGGGGCCCGTCGGGCGTCCGACGGTGCCCGACCAGGTTCTCGACCAGCGCAGCGGCCTGTTGCTCCTCGCCACGGCCACGTTGGGACGGCGGTACGTCGCGGGGCTCGTGCCGCTCGGGGGCACGCCGAAGATCTCGCCCTACGTCGCCGCGACGAGTGGCGGCCCGGTCACCCTCGTGCACGACTCCTTCGACGAGCGGCCGCTGGGGGCCCCGGCTCCGGCGAGCTGGTACGTGAGGGGCCGGACGGGGTCGCACTCCACGACGACAGCGTTGGACCGCGGCGCGCGCGCCATGGAGATCGATGTGGACCGCTCGGGCCGCGGGCGGGAGCGGTGCCGCGACCTCCCTCCACCTGGTGATGGGATCATCACGGTCACGGCGGACGTCTTGGTGCGCGGTGGGGGCGGGGCCGACGCTCACCTCTTGACCGTGCGCGGGTCGGGGGGCGCCCTGCTGTCGGCTCGCCTGTCCAGGCGAGGCGACATCGGCTGGTTGGCCGCGCAGGGCCACCGCCGGTCCGCCGGCGCCTCAACGGGTTCGCTCCTGCGGGTGGTCGCCCGCCTCGACCCGGCGCAGCGCACGTACCGCCTCTCGGTCTCGGATGCCGCGACGGGTGCGGTGGCCCTCGACCTCCCGGACACCCCGTGGCTCGACGGATCCGACACCGTGGTCGAGGCGGTGTGCGTGACGCCCCCCGGCGGTCCGCCCGGCACCGCGATCCTCGTCGACGACCTGCAGGTCGTGGTCGGCTGAGGCATCCCCTCGCCAAAAGCGCGCGCCCAGGCGTCAAACTGGGTAGTCGAGGCGGAGCGGACAGGAAGGGAGGATGCGCGTGACGTCCCGAGCGGATCGTGAACAACACCCAGACGAACCAGACTTCCGTCGGCTCGCACACGACCTGCTGCAGTCGATCGCGATCATCCAAGCTGTCACCGCCACCCTCCAGATGGAATCCGACGTCGGGACCAACACCCGGTCCCGGCTCGGGCTCATCGAGCGGGAGATGCAGACCATGGCGGCCATGTGCGACCGCCACATGGCGTTGCAGTCCGCCGAGATCGCCCTGAACCCGGCCAAGACCGCCGCCCAGGTCGCCGAACGCATCGGGCTCACCTACCCGGGAACGATCACGGTGCTGGCCGATGCCCCGGGCGCGGAGGTGGTCGGCGACGAGATCGAGTGGGAGCGGGCCGTGTTCAACCTGGTGGAGAACGCGTGCCGTGCGGCCGGCCCACGAGGGGAGGTGCGCCTAGAGGTCCGCGCCGAGGAGAACTCGCTCCGGATCGTCGTCGGGGATTCGGGACCGGGGTTCGGGGCATCGCCGACAGGCCGGGCGTCGTTGGGGCTTGCCAGCGTCTCCAAGCTGGCTGATCTCCACGGCGGCCACCTCGAACTGCGGCGCAGCTCGCTGGGCGGGGCCGAGGTGGCCGTCGTCGTGCCGCTGGGGCCGCGGGCCCGGCTCCAGCTCGGCTGAATCGCAGGAGGGGTCGG
The DNA here is from genome assembly GCA_025463365.1 of Acidimicrobiales bacterium. Classification (GTDB taxonomy): domain Bacteria; phylum Actinomycetota; class Acidimicrobiia; order Acidimicrobiales; family Iamiaceae; genus Aquihabitans. Next base: position 7,882 of record JAOBWM010000029.1, on the reverse strand, counting down.
TTCACGCCACCTCGTCGGGCCGCAGGCCGGCGCGCAGCGCCACGCTGACCGCCTCGAGGCTCGAGTGGACGCCCAGCTTCGAGAGGATGTTCTTGGTGTGGGTCCGGGCGGTGTTGAGCGAGATCATGAGCCGTCGTGCGATGGCGGGTCGGTCGTAGCCGGCGACCATGAGCTCCAGCACCTCCCGCTCGCGAGCGGTGAGGCTGGCGACCAACGACTGCCACTCCGTGGGAGGGGCCGGCTCGAGCAGCTCGGTGAAGACCGGTCCGAGCAGGTTGGGCGGCATCCAGCCGCCGCCGGCCGCGACGGCGGCCACCGCCTGCACCAGTTCATGCGGCCTGGCTCCCTTGGGCACGAAGCCGCGGGCGCCGGCCCGAACGCTCGCCACCGCGTCCTGGACCGATCCCATGGCTGTGAGCACCAGCGCCGCCGGCGGGTTCCGCCGCCCGCGGATCCCCTCCAGCACCTGGATGCCGTCACTGTCGCCGAGCCTGAGGTCGACGATCACCACGTCTGGCCGCACCCGTTCGAGCGCGGCCAGACCCTCGGAAGCTGAGGTCGCGCTGGTGATCGGGCCCCACCCGACGCCCCCGAGGAGCTGCGCGACGGCCTCGGCCACGCTCTTGTGATCGTCAACGATCAGAACCCGTCGACCCATGGCGAGACTGTTCTGGCCCATGATGCTCTTCGATACCGCAAGGGGGGTGAGACGGCATACCCCACTGTGCGGGGTTTGCATTAACTGGTTGTTCACTTCGGCATTGGAGCCTTGACGGCAGGCAACGGACCGATGAACACTGAGCGTAGCTGCCGCTACGTTTCGTATCGTTGGCCTCCGCATCGCCCCCCGCCACGGAGTGCACCCCCCAATGCAGCTCGTCATTTGCGACGACCATCCGATCTTCGCCGAGTCGCTGGCCGCGATGCTGACCGCACGAGGTCATGACGTCGCCGCCACCGCGACGAACATCCGCCAACTGCCGGAGCTGGTCGCCAAGCACCACCCGCACGCGTGCATCGCGGATCTGACCTACGAGGGAGGCCCTGACCAGGCCGAAGTGCTCGACCTCATCGAGCAGACGAGCACCATGACCGACGTGCTGGTCGTGAGCGGGATGGCGACCGACGAGGCACGGGACGAGGCGTTGAGCCGCGGGGCGACCGTGTTCGCGTCGAAGGGCCTGGCCGGGACCGCCCTGATCGCCCTGCTGGAGGGTCGGTCCGCCGCGGCCCCGGCGGTTGCTCCGATTCGTGAGCGCTCGGCGTGCGACCGCTACTTCCTGACCGACCGGGAGCTCCAGGTGCTGATCAGCATGATGGAAGGCGACTCCACGGCCCGCATGGCGAAGCGCCTCGGCGTCCAGACGGCCACGGCCCGATCGCACGTCCAGAGCGTGTTGATGAAGCTCGGCGTGCACAACCGGGTGGCAGCGGTCGCTGTGGCCGTCCAGGCGCAGCTCGTCCGGCCCTGAGCGGCCGGCCGGGCCTGCACGGGGGTCGTCGCCGAAGGCGGGCCTCCGAGCGGTGGCCCGAGGGCGTGCAAACGATCTCGAACGGTGCTAGCGCACGATGACGATGACCCCGGGTCGCTCCCGGAGGCCGATCACCGCATCGTCATCAGCCGTCGGCGGCGGCTCGCACTCCGTCAGGTCGACGACCACGTCGTCGTGGCCCAGCTCGTGGAGCTCCTCGACCACGCGATGGACGACCCTGACCGTCTCCTCGGACAGCGGGCCCTCCACCACGATCGCGTTGCCGGACACGCGCACCCCGTCGCCGGGCCGCTCGGAGACGGGCCCGTCGTCCTCAGCCACCGCCGACGCCATCTGCTCGTCCCGCTCCACGAACGAGGGAGACGACACCCCGCCGGGTCGCGCCTGGCCACGCGCCCGAACTCCGCGCCCGGGCCGGTTCGGGCTCGGTGCGCCTGCTGTCCTGGTCGAGGGGTGCGATCGTTCCTGGCGGCATCTGCCCGATCCCGAGAGGTTGCTGCGGCGATTTCGTCGGTCCACCATGCCGTCTCCGACTCCCGCCTGCATCGTGCAGTCGGGGCAGACGATCCCGCACCCGGCCGCGCAACGTTCGCCCTCGTGCCGCGGGGCTCGTCCAGGTCTCGGGACCTTTTGGCACCTCGGTTCTGGAATCACCCCAAGGTTGGAAGATCGCGGGCGAGGCAGGATCTACGCTCTGCACGTTGAACACGTTGAAGTCGTCGGGAGGGTCGAACAGCCGGCCCGCCCGGTTGGAGTCGACCCACGAACGGCACACAAACCGAAATGCGACCCGGGGTCGAGCCGACGGCCCGGGGCACATGGAGCGCCAGGGCGAACGGCCCAGACGCCGCGACGGGAACATCGGATCGAGACGTGAGCTTCGAGGATCTCAAGGACAAGCAGCGTGTGCTGCGCGCTTTGGAGAATAAGCGACGGGCAATCAGTGCCACCGAAATCGCAATGACGGATCCCGTCTTGGGATCGAGCAACGTGGTCTTGATTGCCGCATTGGATGAGTTGGTGGCTTCCGGCGTGATCATGCGTCGCTATGACTCACCTCGTCGTTGTTGGACGTATGTGCTCGTGCCGCCGCGGTCGTCGGCGGTACCAGCCTGAGCGGCTTGGCCGGCCGTCTGGCGGACCGTGGAGGTCAGGGCGGGCTCGCGCTGGGGCCGATGTAGTCGACTCGGGCTCGGACGAAGGTCGGTTGGCCGTATTGCTCGAGGGCGTGGGCGATCCAGCCGGCGCTGCGGGCGAGGGCGAAGATCGCCTCGCCGGAGCCCGGCGGCATGTCGGCGCAGAACGTGATGGCGGCGAGGGCCACGTCGACGTTGGGAGGTGCGATGCCGCGGGCCGCGACGACGTCGAGGACGGCCTCCACCGTGGCCAGGCGATCGCCGGGGGGATCGATGCCGGCGAGTCCGTCGAGGAGGGCCCGTGCCCGCGGGTCGCCGTCCGGATAGAGGGCATGGCCGAACCCGTCGAGGCGATCGCCGTCGCCGAGGCGACCGTCGAGGGCGCGACGGACGCCGAATCGCGCCGCGTCGCGCAACATGGCCTCGATGCTCAGCGATGCACCGCCGTGGCGCAGGCCGCCGATCACGTTGAGCCCGGCTCCGATGACCTCGTACACGTCGGCGCGGACCATGGCGGCCATGCGGACCGCGAACGTGGAGCTGGCCAACTCGTGGTCGGCCAGCAGGCCCAGGGCGGCGTCGAGGAGGTCGATGCGAGCCGGGGAGCGGGGGAGGCGGGTGAGCCGGGTCCACAGCACCTCGGCCATGGAGCGGGTCGGTTCGGCCCGGCGGGCCTCGCGCCCGTCGGCGCGGGGCAGCCCGTGGGCGAGCAGCCGCAGCAGGCGACGAGCGGTCGGCAGGACGACCTCGGGCCGGTCGTCGTGGCGGATCGGGTCCCCGGCCCCGGCGACGGCCGTGATGATGCGGAACCGATCGAGCGGCAGGCAGTTGGCGGGGACGGGGCGCTGCGCGGCCAGCACATGGTCGAGGCCGGTCGCATCGAACGGCCAGCTGGTCTCGTCCGGCCACACCCCGGACCAAAGCCACTCGGAGACCTCCTCGAAGCGGTGGCTCATCGCCGCCTCGATCGCGTCGACCCCTCGGTAGGAGAGGCGTCCGCCGGCGATGAGGGTCAGCGCCGACGGGAAGACGACCGGCGGGAGGCTCTTCGTCCGCCGCCCGGCGCGGGCCAGGCGTTCGACGTCTCGGGGCGCATAGGTGCTCACGCCGCCCGGATCACGGTGGCGCTCGATGAGGCCCCGGCTCACGTAGGCGTAGAGCGTCTCGGGCTTCACGCCGAGGCGGTCGGCGGCCTCGGCGGTGGTGAGGCGAGGAGCGATCACCCGCACTGCCGGCCGTCGTCCAGCGCTCGCCGGATCGCCCACTGCGCGCGTCGCCGGCTGGGTTCGGGTCGACCGACATTGATCACGGGTCAAGATTGATCAATGTCATCGACCGTGTCAAGGTCGAGGCATGGACACTGCAACGTCTTCTCGGCCTCGGGTGTCGAGCCCCGTCCTCGTCAGCGAGCTCATGAGCGCCCCGGTCGTGACGGCCAGGCCCGGCCAGACGCTCGCCTCCTCGGCTGATGCCATGGTCCTGGCGGGTGTCGGCTCGGTCGTCGTGGTCGGCGACCCGGGGCTGCCGGTCGGGATCCTGACCGAGCGGGACCTCGTCCGCGCGGCGGCGGCCGGAGCGGACGCACGGATGGCCACCGTGGGGGAGTGGATGACGGCCGCGCCGGACGTCGTCGCGCCGTCGGTGTCGATCGACGTCGCGCTCGACACGATGGCGCGGCGGGGCTACCGCCACATCCCCGTCGTCGATGGGGCTGAGCTCGTCGGCATCGTCTCGATGCGGGACCTGATGAAGGTGGCCTCCATCCGACCCGTCGGCGAGGCGGCGATCGACACGCCGCGGGGCCTGAAGGGTGTTGTGGTCACCGAGACGGCGATCGGCGACGTTCGCGGGTCCGAGGGCTTCTTCCACTACCGCCAGTACTCGGCGGTCGAGTTGGCCCGGGTGCGGACGCTCGAGGACGTGTGGGTCCTGTTGTTCGACGGTGCGCTCCCCGACGCGGACGGCCGCGCGAGCTTCGACGCCGAGGTCCGGCCACGTCGTGAGCTGTCGGCCGACCTCGCCCCCTTGCTGCGCGAGGTCGCCGACCACGCGGCCGGCGAGGGCCCCCTCGACGGGCTGCGAACGATGTTGTCGGCCGTGGCGGCCGCCGAGCAGTTCCAGCCGTCCTACGACCTCGACGCGCCGGCGCTTCGTCGCGACGCCCTCCGCCTGGCCGCGGTCACGCCGACCGTCGTCGCCGCGCTCCACCGGTTGGGGCGGGGGCTCGAACCGATCGCGCCGCGAGCCGATCTCGGCCACGCCGCCAACTACCTCTGGATGATCCACGGGGTCGAGCCCACGCCGGAGGTGGCGCGCGCCATCGAGCAGTACCTGATGCTCACGGTCGACCACGGCTTCAACGCCTCGACCTTCACCGCCCGGGTCATCGCGTCGACCGGAGCCGATGTCGGTGCTGCAGTGGTGGGCGCCATCGGTGCCCTGTCCGGCCCGCTGCACGGCGGTGCGCCGAGCCGGGCCCTGGACCTGCTCGACGCCATCGGCACCCCCGACCGTGCCCACGACTGGATCCGTGACGCCGTCGTCCGTGGTGAGCGGATCATGGGCTTCGGGCATGCCGTGTACAAGACCGACGACCCTCGCTCCACGATGCTGCGCGACGTCGCCGTCGGGCTGGGTGGGCCGAGGTCGGACTTCGCTGTCGAGGTCGAGCACCTGATCGTCGCCACGCTCGCGGAGGTCAAGCCCGGTCGGGAGCTGTACGCCAACGTCGAGTTCTACGCCGGCGTGGTGATGGAGGCCGCCGGCCTGCCACCCGAGCTGTTCACGCCGACGTTCGCGGTCAGCCGGGTGATCGGCTGGTGCGCCAACGTGCTGGAGCAGGCGACCGACAACCGGATCATCCGCCCGAGCGCCCGCTACGTCGGACCGCCTCCGCCCCAGCCCGTGCCCGAGGTCTGAGCGTCGTCCCGGTTGACGCCGCCGTCTCGGGCGAGTGCTCGTCTCGGGTCGTGGGTCGTGGGTCGTGGGTCGTGGGACCGGCGATCGCCACCGATCCGCACCGACGATGAGTTCGGGCGGCCCGCTGCGTCGTACCCCTGCGCCGCGCGCCGCGCGGCAGCTTCGAAGGAGCTCCACCCGTGTCGACCCACCTCGCTGACCAGGGCACCGTCTGCCCCGCCGACATCTCATGAGCACCGCCCTAGCATCGACGGGCGTGACCGCCCCCACCGAGACCACCCCGCCGACCGAGTCGCGAGCAGAGGACCTCGAGCCGTTCCGCCGTGAGCTCGCCGGCTACTGCTACCGGATGCTCGGGTCCAGCCTCGAGGCCGACGACGCCGTCCAGGAGACGATGATCCGCGCCTGGCGGAACCTCGACCGCTTCGAGGGCCGCTCATCGTTGCGGTCGTGGCTGTATCGCATCGCCACCAACGTGTGCCTCGACATGCAGCGCAGCCCGCAGCGTCGCGCCCGCCCCATGGACATGGGCCCCGCGCACCGTGCCGACGGCAACCTCGGCGACGCGCTCCCCGAGTCGACGTGGCTCGAACCGATCCCGGACGCCAAGGTCGTCCAGGACACCGACCCCGGTGAGATGGCCGCTTCGCGCGAGACGATCAAGCTCGCCTTCGTGGCGGCCCTGCAGCACCTCCCGCCCAAGCAGCGTGCGGTGCTGATCCTGCGCGAGGTGCTGCGCTGGCACGCCGACGAGGTGGCCGAGCTGCTCGACACCAGCGTCGCCTCCGTGAACAGCGCGCTGCAGCGTGCGCGCGCCACGCTCGCCTCCCGCGAGGTCGACCCGTTGAACGTCGAGGTCATGGGGGCGGAGCAGCAAGCGCTCCTGGCCCGCTACGTCGACGCCTTCGAGCGCTACGACATCGAGTCTCTGGTCGCACTGCTGCACGAGGACGCCATCATGTCGATGCCGCCGTACGACTTCTGGCTCACCGGTCCCGAGCAGATGGGTGCCTGGTTCCTCGGCCAGGGCCACGGGTGCAAGGGATCTCGGCTCCTCCCCACCTTCGCCAACGGCTGCGCGGCGTTCGGCTCCTATCGAGTCGATCCTGACGGTGGCCACGTGGCCTTCGCCGTCCAGGTCATCGAGATCTCGGGCGACCGCATCGTCGGCCACCACAACTTCCTCGACACCAAGCTCTTCGCCCTCTTCGGCCTACCCGAGCACCTCGACGACTGACGTCGGTCCTGGAGGCCGACGCCCTCACCTGCGTCGTCTGATCGATCGGTGCCGGCGCGGCTCGCCATGACGCCGTCGCGAGGCGCCGGCCGGCGCACCGCGGTCAGGGTTCGTCGGAACGGTCTGCACCGTCGACGGGGGTTCGGAGGTCGGTCGGGATGACCTCCGTGAGACCGGAGAAGGCGAGGAGCCCGGCGAGGCGGAGGCAGGGGTGGCGGACCTCGATCGTGCAGCCGATCCGGCGCGCCCGCAGTGCCAGGTGGGCCAGCTCGTCGATGACCTCCAGGCCCGGTCGGTCCCCGGCGTCGAGCGTCCAGGTGGCGATCTCCACCCCATCGCGGCGGACCACCACGATCGGGACACGTCTCCCTCCGGCCATGCGCGATAGGACGGTGCCCGCCACCCCGACTCATCGGCGCACGATGACCCGACGTGGGACGGGAGGAGAGGAGGCGGGCGGTGGCAGGATCTGGGGATGGCGACACCGTTCCGTGGATGGTCCGAGGCAGCCGTCGACTTCTACCGGCAGCTCGAGTCCGACAACTCCAAGACCTGGTGGCATGCCCACAAGGCGATCTACGACGCCGAGGTCCGAGCTCCGTTCGAGGCGCTGAGCGAGCTCGTCGTCGACGAGTTCGGCCCGCTCAAGGTCTTCCGTCCCAACCGGGATACGCGGTTCAGCAAGGACAAGGCGCCGTACAAGACCCGGTGCTACGCCGTGGGCGAGGGCGAAGGAGGCGAGGCGGTGTACGTGGAGATCTCCGCCCGCGGCCTCGTCGCCGGAAGCGGGTACTGGATGATGGCCACGGACCAGCTGGCCCGCTTCCGCGCCGCGGTCGACGACGACGCCACCGGGCCGGAACTGGAGCAAGCCGTGGCCGGCGTGCGCGCCCAGAAGCTCACGATCGAGGGCCAGTCCCTCAAGACGGCGCCACGCGGGTGTCCGCGAGACCACGCGCGGGTGGAGCTCCTGCGCTGCAAGAGCCTGGCCGCGCTCCGGAGCTTCGAGCCGGCGGCGTGGCTCGCGACGAAGGGCGCCGGCAACCGCATCGTCGACACGTGGCGGGCCGCGACGCCGATCCATGCCTGGCTGAACG
>JAOBWM010000012.1 GCA_025463365.1 Acidimicrobiales bacterium | reverse complement strand
ACCCGTTCTCGATCCTCACCAAGTCCACCCTGATCCTGCGCGACCTCGACCTGCTTTCGGCGGCCGCGCGCCAAGGCCTCGTCCAGGTCTCGCTGTCGATCGGCACCGTCGACGAGGAGGTGTGGCGCCTCACCGAGCCGGGCACGCCGCCGCCGTCGCGCCGCCTGCGAGCCGTCGAGCAGCTGAACGCGGCCGGCGTGCCCACGGGCGTGCTGATCGGACCGGTGCTGCCCGGGCTGTCGGACTCCGACGAGCAGCTCGCCGCCGTCGGTCGGGCGGTGGTGGAGGCGGGTGCCCGCACGATCGGCCACGTGGTCCTCCACCTCCGCCAGCCCGAGACGCGCGCGGTGTACCTCGAGCGCCTGGCCGTCACCCACCCGGAGGTCGCGGCCGCCACCGCACTCAGGTACCGGGGGTCCTCGGCGCCAAAGGCCGACCGCGTGCGGATCGCGTCGGCGTTGCGAGCGGCGATCGAGGGCGCGGGTGGCCACCTCGGTGCCATGGAGCCAGCACCGCCGTCGATCGCAGCGGTCACGTTGCGCCGGCCCACAGCCCGCTCGCCGGACGCGTCATCCGACCAACTCGCGCTGCCCCTTTGACACGCGTCCGGCCCCGATCGCGTTGACAGGCCGGCTCGTCGGCTCGAACATGGGCGACGTGTTCGCGGTCGGGATCTTCATCGTCCTTGGTCCGTTCCTTGCTCTCGCCTGGGGCGTGTTCCGGCAGCTCCGCCGGCGGACCCGCCGGTGGCGGCAGGCAGTCGACTCGGATCGGTTCGAGGCGGCTCCGCCGTTGCCGCCGCGTGCTGCACCCGATGGTGGCGAGCCGGCGGGCGACCGATCGCCGCGCGTCGGCCCGCGCCCTGCTGGCACCGGCGCGATCGAGATGCCGTTGCCGCGAGACCACGAGCAGGTCGCGTAGGCGGGGGACCGTCGAATCGGGGCGCCCGGCGCCCCGGCAGGGGCAGACTGGCGCCATGGACTCGCCCGACACCGTCACCGAAGCCGTGAGCCTGTTGAAGGCCGAGGGGTACGACACGGAGGTGGACCTGGTCGACGGGCACCTGCGCTGGGGGCAGGCCGGTGCCGTGTGCGCGGTGGAGCGTGCCGAGGTTGATCGCCTCTATCGCTTCGAGGGCCAGAGCGACCCGGGTGACGAGATGGTGGTGTTCGCCTTGCGCGACCCCGCGACCGGCCTCCAAGGCGTGCTGGCCAGCGCCTTCGGTCCTGCCGCCGATCCCGAGGTCCTCGACCAGCTCATGGGCCTCTCCCAACGGTCCCGGGAGGCGTGAGCCGGCACGCTCACGTCATTAGTCTCTAATTCTGATTGCATTGGTCAGGTTTAGGCCGTAGAGTCCTGGCCATGCCTGCTCATCCCGTCGACCTCGTGCGTCCGCTCCGCGGCGTGCCCGCGTCGTTCGATGAGCGCTGTCGGCCCGCCGCGAGCTGTCGCGCCGCCTGAGCGACGCCGACATCCATCGTCCCTCCTCCCGGGCCGGCACCCCCCTGCCGATGCTCGGGCCCGGCATCCGGCTGCCTCTCCAGCGCAACCGGGATGCCGAGGTGCCATCGCCGGCCTGCGACCCCTTGCGCGGGCCGGCGATGGCCCCCGCACCCGATCCGTCACCGTCCGCCTCGCGCTCACCCGATCTCCTCTGAGGACCACATGTCGCCGACCTCGCCCCTCACCCTCAGCCCCCGAAGCCCATCGGCCCGCCAGGTCTCGCTGGCCCCGGCCCCCGATCCCGCTGCTCACGGCCGGATCTCGACCGGAGCACGGTCGGGAGGGCGGCCGACCCTCGGGATCGACGTCCTCATCGACATCGTCGGCGGACTGGCCCGAGCCGAGGAGCTGTGGCGACCGCACGTCCACCACGATCACCTCAGTCGCACCAGCGTCCGCCTCGTCGCGACGGCGGCCTACGAGGTCTGGCTGTTGGGCTGGGCGCCCGGCCAGGGGGTCGACCTCCACGATCACGGTGGCGCCAACGCGGCGTTCGTCGTGCTGCAAGGGGAGCTCGAGGAACTGACCTTGGGCTTCGCCGGGATCACCACCCAACGGCTGCGCGCCGGGGACGTGGGTACGGTGGCATCGGGTGCCATCCACGACGTGGTCAATGCCGGGTCGGCCGATGCCACCAGCATCCACGTCTACTCGGATCCGTTGCGCACCATGACCTTCTACGAACCCGACGGCACGCCCCGGTACACCGAGATCGTCGAGGAGGTCCCGGCGCTCGTCTCGTCGGCCGACCAAGCGCGGGCCCTGCACCCATCGGTCGACGCTCGGCGATGACGACGGAGCCCGAGCCTCCACCGGGCTCCCGCATCGATCGCCACCTTGCCATCGTGCGCGCCGGGCTCGACCGCGTGCGGCCGGAGCAGCTCGATGCCGAGCTGGCCGCCGGCGCCTTGGCCGTCGACCTGCGACCCGAGGCCTACCGGCAGATCGAAGGGGTGCTCCCCGGCGCGATCATCACCGAACGCATCCACCTGGAATGGCGTCTCGACGCCACCAGCGGCGCCGCGATCGACGAGGCATCCGACGACCTGCGGGTCATCCTGTTCTGCAACGACGGGTACGCCTCGAGCCTGGCGGCCGCCGACATGCGATCGCTCGGCCTGCGTCGGGTCACCGACCTCGAAGGTGGCTACCGCGCCTGGCGCGCCTTCACCGACGGCGACCGACCCCACCCTCCGATCGCTGCCGTCTGACCTTCTGCCCCGCCGTCCCGATCGGTGATCGCGCCCCTCAGGGGAGCGGGAGGTGCAGGTCCATCCAGACGGTGTCGGTGGCAAACCCGGCGCGCTCGTACATCGGTCGACCGTCGTCGGTGGCCCGGAGGAAAAGGCGCCGGACGCCCGCGGCCGCCGAGCCGGCGAGGCAGGCGTCGAACAGGGCCTGGCCGATGCCCTGTCGCCGGGCACCGGGCACGACGAACATGTTGAGCACGTAGCCCTCGAGGACCCTCGGATCCTCCGGGCTTGGTGGCATGGCGAGCAGGAGGACCGTGACCACGCCTGCGCACCGATCGCTGGTGCCATCGTTCTCGTCGGTGGCGAGCCAGGACCGGACCGAAGCGGCGGCCTGGGCGGCGTGCAGGTAGTCCCGGGTGCCAGCCGCGAAGCCGTCGGGCAGCTCCTCGACACCGATCCCGCGGTGGTCGGCGAGGAACGCCACGCGCATGGCGCAGACGAGGTCGATGTCCTCGGTTCGGGCCCGGCGGATCGGCATCGCTCGAGTCTGGTCAGCGCGACGCACGTCCCCGACCGGGATTTCGGCCGGGCATGCTGGTCGGGTGAGCCGAGACCTCAGCGCCCTGCGAGAGAGCTACCAGCGCGACGGGCTGCGTCGCTCGATGCTGGCCGACGATCCCATCACGCAGTTCGAGCGCTGGTGGGACGCGTGGCTCGCCACCGATCCGTACGAGCCAGCCGCCTGCGTGCTCGCGACAGCCGACGAGGACGGTCGCCCGTCGGCCCGGTTCGTCCTGTGCCGCGCCATCGATGAGCGAGGGTTCGTCTTCTACACGAACCTCGAGAGCCGAAAGGGTCGTGAGCTGGGTGCGAACCCGCGGGCCGCGCTCGTGTTCGGCTGGTTGGAGCTCGCCCGCCAGGTGCGCATCGAGGGTCCGGTCGCTCCGGTCGACACCGCCGAGGCCGACACCTACTGGGCATTGCGTCCCCGCGGAAGCCAGCTCGGGGCGTGGGCTTCGGACCAGAGCGAGGTGGTCAGCGGTCGCAGAGAGCTCGACCGGCACCAGGTGGACGCCGAAGCGCAGTACGGGAGCGCGGTCGACGGCCCGCCGATCCCGCGGCCGCCGTACTGGGGTGGCTACCGGGTCGAACCCGAGCGCGTGGAGTTCTGGCAGGGGCAGCCGAACCGGCTCCACGATCGGTTCGCCTACCACCGCGAACGCGGCGGCTGGGGGATCGACCGGCTCGCTCCCTGAGCGTCGACCTGACCAGATGAGTGCCGGCGCCGGCTTCTGTTCAGCCGCGTGGCCGGGCAGGGCAGGAGGGTCCGCTCGCAAAGGAGCAAGCCAATGGCTGATCGTCCCGACCTCACCGGCATCACCGTCGCCTTCCTCGCCACCGAAGGGGTGGAGCAGGTGGAGCTGACCGGGCCCTGGAACGCGGTGAAGGACGCGGGCGCCATCGCCCACCTCGTGTCGCCCGACGCTGAGTTCCAGGGGTTCAACCACCTCGACAAGGCCGACACCTTCCATGCCGACCGCAAGGTGCACGACGCCAACCCCGGCACGTACGACGCGCTCGTGCTCCCCGGTGGCGTGGCCAACCCCGACGCGCTGCGCACCGACGCTGAAGCAGTGGCGTTCGCCAAGGCGTTCTTGGAGGACGGCAAGCTCGTCGCCGCCATCTGCCACGCCCCGTGGACCCTGGTGGAGGCTGACGTCGTGAAGGGCCGCCGCATGACCTCGTGGCCCAGCCTGCAGACCGATCTCCGCAACGCGGGCGCGGACTGGGTCGATGAGGAGGTCGTGGTCGATGCCGACGGCGGTCCCGGCACCCTCATCACCAGTCGCAAGCCCGACGACATCCCCGCGTTCAACAGCGCCCTCATCGCCGCCCTCGGCGACATCAAGGCCGCCTGAGCGCAGAGCGGCCCGGCCGGCCCCGCCGAGGCATCGCCGTCCGGGCATCGCTCGGCGTTCGGAGTCGGTCAAGCGTCGAGGACGCGCTGCACGGTCCGCTCGATCCGGTCGAGGTGGGCCGTCGAGCGCGAATGGCGCCAGGCCTCGGCCAGGTCACCGGTGCGGAACGCCTCCGGGACCGCCGGGTGGACGTAGGACTGGCGGCACACCGTCCGAGTGTTCCCGAGGACCTCGGCAGCCACGTCGAAGGCCGCGAGGACCGCCTTGTCGGCTTGGGCGTCGGTGTCGGGGACCCGGGTGATGGCCAGCGCGCCAGCCGCCGACACCGTCCCGCCCCAGGTGCGGAAGTGCTTGGCGGTGATGCCCTCGCCCGCGTGGCGCTGGAGGTAGGCGTTGACGTCCGATGAGGTGACGTCCACGACCTCTCCCTCGTCGAGGTAGGCGAACAGCTCCTGGCCTCCCAGCTCGGAGACCTGGTGCACGATCCGCGCCAGCTGCGAGTCGTCGATCCACACGTTGCGAGCCAGGCCGCCCTTGGCCACGAAGTCGAACACGATCGCCGATCCGTCGACCTCGACGTGATCCGCCAGCATCGTCGTCAGGCCGTAGGACTCGTTGGCCGCGGCGTAGCTCTCGTTGCCGACGCGGATGAGCGTTCGGTCGAGCAGCCGCACCACGAGCGCGAGGACCTTCTCGCGGGGGACACCCCGACGGCGGAGGTCGCCGTCGACCTGCTGGCGAAGGTCGGGCAGCAGCTCGGCGAAGGCCGGGAGGGCGCTGAACTTGTCCTCCGAGCGCACCCGGTTCCACTCCGCGTGGTAGCGGTACTGCTTGCGACCCCGGGCATCGCGACCGGTCGCAAGGATGTGGCCGTCCGGCGCGGGACAGATCCAGACGTCGGTCCACGCAGGAGGGATGGCGAGCGCGGCGATGCGCTCGCGCTCGGCCGGGTCCGTGACGACGGAGCCGTCCGGGAGCTCGTAGCTGAACCCTCTGCCCCGCTTGCGGCGACGGATGCCGGGGCCGTCGTCGCAGACGTAGTGGAGCCCGGCGGCCTCGGCCGAAGCGATCGAGACGTCGAGGTCCGTCATGGCCTCGGGGCCTGCCCGAACCGAGGGCACGCCAGACCCCGCGGCCGGTCACGTCACCGGCTGGCCGGTGTGCGGGATGCTCACGCCACGTGCGGCAGCACCTCGCTGGCGATGAGCGCCAGGTGGTCGAGGTCGTGGAGGTCGAGGACCTGGAGGTAGGCGCGGGTGGCGCCGAGGGCCCCGAACGCCTGGAGCCGCTCGACCACCTCGGCGGGGGATCCGGCCGCACCGTGCGCGCGCAGGTTGGCCTCGTCCTGGCCGATGGCCCGGGCTCGGCGCGTGACCTCGCCGGCGTCGGCACCCACGGCGACGGTCTGACAGGTCGAGAACACCACCGATCCCGGGTCGCGCCCGAGGTCCTCGCACGCCTGGCGGACCCGCTCGAACTGGAGGCCGGTGACGTCCGGGTCGGAGAACGGGGTGTTGAACTCGTCGGCGAAGCGCGCCGCGAGCGATGGCGTCCGGGTGGGGCCGTGACCACCGATGATCACCGGCGGGTGCGGCTTCTGGACCGGCTTCGGCAGGGCGGGCGAGTGATCGAGCCGGTAGTGCGCGCCGTCGTGGGCGAAGGTGTCGCCGACGGGCGTCGTCCACAACCCGGTGATGATCTCCAGCTGCTCCTCCAACCGGTCGAAGCGCTCGGCGATGCCCGGGAACGGGACGCCGTAGGACTCGTGCTCGCCGTCGTACCAACCGGCGCCGAGCCCGAGCTCGACCCGGCCACCGCTCATCGCGTCGACGGTGGCGACCGAGATCGCGAGCGGGCCCGGGAGGCGGAAGGTCGCCGAGGTGACCATCGTGCCGAGGCGGATCGTGTCGGTGTCGCGGGCGAGGCCGGCCAGCGTGATCCAGGCGTCGGTCGAGCCGGGCCCGGCATCGCCTGGGTGGATGCGCTGGTAGTGGTCGGATCGGAAGAACGCCCCGAAGCCGAGCCGCTCGGCCTCCCGGGCCACCGCCAGCAGGTCGTCGTAGGTGGCGCCCTCTTGGGGCTCGGTGAAGATCCGCAGTTCCATCTGCAGGACCGTACCGAGCCCCGGGCTCGAGCCGGTCCCTCAGGGCGTGGAGTCGGCGCGGTCGCTGTCTGCCGGCGTGGGGGCGCTCGAGCCGACGGTGGCGTCATCGGCCGACTCGGGGCGGCCCGAGCGGAGCAAGACGACGAGGACGACGGCCGTGACGACGATCGCGAGGGCCAGGGCCGCGTCGGTGGCATCGATGCGAGAGAGGGCGTCGGACACGTGATCCGACCAACCCGTGACGAGACCGACCGGGCCGCGGCTCGAGGTCTTGCCCTGCTGGACGACGCGGATCTCGTACACCCCGTACCAGGCGAGGTACGCGCCCATGAGGACCATGATCGCCCCGGACACCCGCTGGACGTAGGGAAGCGCCCTGCGCAGGCCCGTCACCAGGCCCCGCTCGGCCAGCGCCAACGTGACGGTGAGCACCATCAACAGGAGCGCCATGCCGGCGCCGTAGGCGACGAACGTGACGACCCCCGAGAGGAACGAGGCGCGGGAGAACGTGGTGGCCACCACGCTCGTGAAGAGCCCGATCGTGCACGACAGCGAAGCGATCGCGTACGAGAGCCCGAACACGAACATCGACCACAGGCCTCGGTTGCGCCCGCCTCTATCGAGCCGGGGGAGCGCCACCTTCGGCTCCCAGCCGCGCACGAATCCGACGCCGACCCCGACGAGCACGATGCCGATCACGACGGTGAGCCACGGCGACCACACGCCGACGCCGAACGACGTCCACGACACGATCGCCCCGGCGACGGCGAAGAGCACGAGGAAGCCGGCCGAGACCACGGCGCCGACGACGAGAGCCCGCACCACTCCCGCGGTCACGTCGCCGGACCCGTCCGCCGACTCGAGGCCGAGGAAGTAGCCCAGGTACGCGGGCAGCATGGCGAAGCCGCACGGGTTCACCGTGGCCATCATGCCGGCGGTGAAGGCGAGGGCGAAGGGCGCGTCGATCATGGCCGCACGCTCAAGGGAGGTATCGGGTCAGCCACGAGCGGATCTCACTCACGCTGTGGAACTGGGCGGTCTTCGTGGCGAGCACCTTGCCCGAGGGGTCGAGGAGGACGGTGTGGGGGAGGCCGACGGCCTTGGCCTCGTAGAGGAAGTCGTCGGTGGTGTCCTGGAACCAGGGGTACGTGATGCCGGTCTGCTTCGCCATCTGCTTGGCGAGGTCGATGCGGTCCTGGGTGTCGACGCCGACCACGTCGACCCGGTCGTCACCGGTGTGGATCTTCTCGAGCAGCGGCATCTCGTTGGTGCACGGGATGCAGCTCTGGGACCAGAGGTTGACCAGCACCGGCTTGGCGTGGAGCGAGGCCTGGAAGGTGGTCTCCTTCCCGGCCACCGTCCGCAGCGGCACGGACAGCAGCTTGCGGCTGTTGATCTTGGCGCTCAGGGTGCTGAGCTGGTCCGTCGGGTGGTCGTCGCCCGTGAGCTTGGCCGTGATCAGACCGGCGACCAGGGCGAACAGCAAGGCGATGCACACGCAGATGCCGATCATGCGCGCCGTCAGCGCACGACGGCGGGGCGCAGCGTTGGCACCTCCGGTCGCTTCCGCATCGTCGGCGACGTCGGGAGCATCGGGCTCGAGTGGATCGGCCATGGCGCTCGCGACGGTACCGGCGCGCAACCGGCCCGACCCCATCGGGGCCGGGCCGGTTCCTGGAGGCCGCGAGGGCGGGTCCGGGGCTCATGGTGAGGCGGTGTGGTCGCCTCCGTCTGTCACCCCTGCCGCGCAGGGCTGCTCGCGGGCGCGGCTCGGGTCCGGACGGTCCGTCGTCGCCTGTTCCGCTGACACCCCCGCCGTTGCACCGGGCGACCTGGTTCGCCCCCTGCCTCGTCAGGTGGGGGTCACGTCAGGTCGCCGTGGTGCTCAGGCGGAACGCAGGTGCTCGGGGATCGGGACGTCGGGCAGCTGGTCCTCGGGACGGGCCACCTTGGGCGGCCGGCCCCGACGCCGCTTCGACGCCAGGATCTTCCCGTTGAGGAAGAGCTGGCCGCCCCACACGCCCCACGGCTCCCGACGCGCCATGGCGCCTTCGAGGCAGGGGACGAGCACGGGGCACTCGGCGCACAGCCGCTTGGCAGCGGCGATGTCCTGCAGCTCCTCGGAGAAGAAGAGCGCGGTGAGGCCGGCCCCACCGGTGGCGCAGGAGGCCTCGGCCCACCAGGCCCGTTCGTCCTCGTCTTCGTGTGCTTCGAATTCCGGTGCGGTCAGCATCGGGGTTCCCCGTTCTCGTGTCGTGGTGATCGTGTGTGCTGGTCAGTCGGGTGGGTGATCGATGTGGTGGTCGGTCATGGTGTGGCTTGCCTCTGTAGGTGGGTGTCGGAGACCGAACCGAGGCCGGAAACGGCGAAGGCCGCCGGGAGTGTCCCGGCGGCCTTCGGAGGTCTTGGTTCGATCTGGCAGGTGTTGCCTAGGTCGAACCCTCCGAGGGCCGCCGGTCGAAGCCGTTGATGGTCTTCACCTCGTAGGCGGACGTCATCGGCTTGCTCACGGCGAGCTGATGACGTGCCTTGAAGGTGGACGCAACGTCGGTCGACCACTGCGCCAACGGCGCGGCGGTACCGACGGTGGCATCGAAGCCCCTGATGTCGGTGATCGCGTTGCTCATCGGACGGTCCTTGCGGATCTCGGTGGTTCGGTCTGCGCCCGTGGGCGCTGTGCCATGGCACCACGCATGACAGACAGGTGTCAACCGATTATTTCGAACGCTCGGGTGACAGGGGGGCGCGGAGGGCCGAGCTACGCGCTCGGCTCGGCCGTGGGGGCCGGCTCGACGTCGACGGGTGCCGCCGGAGCCGCGGCCTCGACCGGGCCCTTCACGAACAGGTGCTCGCGGTAGAAGCGGAGCTCGTCGATGCTCTCGCGGATGTCGTCCATGGCGCGATGCGCGGTCTCCTTGCGGGGGACCTTCGACAGTGCACCGGGGTACCACCGGCGTGCGAGCTCCTTGATCGTGGAGACGTCGACCGAGCGGTAGTGGAGGTACTCCTCGATCTCGGGGAGGTACTTGACGAGGAATCGCCGGTCGGTGCCGATCGAGTTGCCGCAGAGCGGGACGGTGCGGGCCTCGGGGATGTGCTGCTTGATGAAGGCGAGCGTCTGGGCGCCGGCCTCCTCGAGCGAGATGGTGGAGGCGGCGATCGACGGGAGCAGGCCCGACTTGGTGTGCATGTCGCGCACGAAGTCGTCCATGGCCTCGAAGGCCTCGGGCGGTTGGTGGACGACGAGGTCGGGGCCCTCGCCCACGATCTGCAGCTCATCGTCGGTCACGAGGGTGGCGATCTCCACGATGACGTGACGCTCGGCATCGAGCCCTGTCATCTCCAGGTCCATCCACACGAGCATCGGGCGAGGATAGGCCGCGGTCGTCCGGGCCCTCGGTTCGTCGGTCCGACGGCGCCCGGTGTGGTCGGGACGAGCCCGTAGCGTGGCGCCGTGCTGCACGTCCCGGTGATCCGCCTCGACCCCGAGCTCCCGCTCCCGACCTACGCCCACGACGGCGACGCCGGCGCCGACCTGCGGGCCCGCGAGGCGGTCACCCTGGCCCCCGGCGGCGGCCGAGCGCTCGTGCCCACGGGGTTCGCGCTGGCCCTCCCCGTCGGCACCGCCGGCTTCGTCCAGCCACGCAGCGGGCTCGCCCTCAAGCACGGGGTGACCTGTCTCAACACGCCCGGGCTCATCGACTGCGGCTACCGCGACGAGCTCAAGGTCCTCCTGGTCAACCTCGATCCCACCGAACCGTTCGCCATCGAGCGCGGCGACCGCATCGCCCAACTCGTGATCCAGCGGGTCGAACAGGCCGACTTCGTGGCTGTCGCCGAACTGCCCATCGCCGGCCGCGGCCCCCAAGGCTTCGGCTCCACCGGCCGCTAACCGGTGGGGGCAGCCTTCGGGTCGTCGAGGTCGACGCCCAGCTCGGCGGCGATGGTGCGGTAGCGGGTTGCCTTCTCGTCGAGGTCGTCGACGAACGTGGCGAGGGCCGCGACCCGTTCCTCGACCTGGACGCGGACCTGGCGGTTGAGGTCCATCGCTTCACGAAGGATCTCGACGCGGCGTTGCTTGGTGACGCCGCGCTGGGACTCGTGGCGCAGCTCTGCCAACCGGTCCTCGGCCGATAGGACGGAGCCGATGCGGTCGAGCGGGAACCCCATCACGAGTTGCAGCTCGCGGATGCGAAGGACCCGAGCCAGGTCCTCCTCGGAGTAGCGCCGATTGCCGCCGGGGCTGTGGCCGGTCGGGTCGAGCAGGCCCAGCTCCTGGTAGTAGCGCAGGGTCCTGGTGGACACGCCGGCGCGCCGGGCGACCTCGCCGATGCGGAGCAGGGTCTCGGGCGACATGGCGGCACCAGTGTGCCCGAGGCCAGGTGACGCGGACGGGAACGCGTCACCAGGCCTCGGGCGGATCATCAGGCCGGGATCCACGTCTCGGGCTCCGCGCCCGCGGACGGCGGGTCCGCTGTCCCCGCCGCTCCGAAGGCGCCCACCTCGTCGTCGACCGGGTCGTCGGGGTCCCCCGATGGGCCGGCCCTCGTCGTCGTCGACGCACCCTCGTCATGGACGTAGTGGCCACCGCGCATCCACGATGCCCAGGCCGCGATCATGCACATGACGAGCGATGCGGTGAACGCGATCCGCAGGCCCTTGACGAACGGCTGGGAGATGAGCTTCGGGAAGAACTGCTTGCCGGTGATCGTTGCGGCTCGATCCTTCGGCAGGGCCGCCAACGCCTTCGGGCCCATCAGCTTCTCCATCGGGTTGTAGCCGAGGAACGCCGCGAACAGGCTGCCGACCGGCGGCTCGTGGGCGACGTTGGCGGCGGTCGCGGCGGGTACGCCTTGCTGGCGGAGGCTCGACTCCATGGACGCGGGCAACGAGCTCGACAGTCCCACGATCATCAGCGAGAAGAAGATCCCGATCGACAGGACCATGCCGGTGTTCTGGAAGGTGGCCCGCATGCCCGACGCGGAGCCTCGGTGGCGAGCGGGCACCGAGTTCATGATCCCTGTCGTGTTCGGCGCCGCGAACAGGCCCATGCCGATGCCGTTCATCAAGAGCAGGGTCGCGAACGCCGGGAAGCCGAAGTTCGCCGGGAGCAACATGAGCAGCCCGAACGAAGCGGCGGCGACGAGCATGCCGCCGGTGGCGAACGGACGCGCGCCGCGTCGGTCCGAGAGCCAGCCCGACACCGGCGCCGATGCGAGGAAGCCGATGGTGAGCGGGATCATGTAGATGCCGGCCCACAGCGGGGTGCGTTCGAACGAGTAGCCGTGGAGCGGTAGCCAGATCCCCTGGAGCCAGATGATGAGCATGAACTGCATGCCACCTCGGCCGATCGAGGAGAGGAGGCTGGCCGCGTTGCCCGCCGAGAACGCACGGATTCGGAACAGTTCGAGGTGGAACATCGGCTCGTCAGCCCGGCGCTCCACGAAGAAGAAGCCGAGGAGCAGCGCGAGGCCACCGAGGATCTCGGCGAGGACGTAGGGGCTGGTCCATCCCATCGTGTGGCCGCCCGAGGGCTGGATGCCGTAGGCGATGCCCATCAACATGAGGATCAGTCCGGCCCCGAAGGTGAGGTTGCCGAGCCAGTCGATCTTGGTGCCTTCCCGAGTTCCGACCTCCCGGAGCTTGGTGTAGGCCCAGATCGTCCCGAAGAGGCCGAACGGCACGTTGATCCAGAAGATCGCGCGCCAGTCGACGTCAGCGAGCAGGCCGCCGGCGATCAATCCGACGAACGAGCCGCTGATGCCGGCGACCATGTTGATCCCCATGGCCATGCCCCGCTCGACCGCCGGGAACGCGTCGGTGAGGATCGCGGTCGAGTTCGCCATCAGCAGCGCGCCGCCGATGCCTTGCACCACTCGCCAACCGATCAACCACATCGCACCGCTGCTGTGGGTCCACGGGCAGAGCGAGAGCGCGACCGATGCGCCGGTGAAGATGGCGAAGCCTGCGTTGTACATCTTCACCCGGCCGAACATGTCTCCGAGGCGACCGAAGGTGACCACCAGCACGGCGGTGACGACCATGTACCCCATCAGCATCCACAGCAGGTAGCTGATGTTGGCGGGCTGCAGGGGATCCAGCTTGATGCCCCGGAAGATCGCCGGCAGCGAGATGAGCACGATCGACGAGTCGAGCGTCGCCATGAAGATGCCGAGCGTCGTGTTCGACAAGGCCGTCCACTTGTACCGGTCGCCGAGAGGTGCGGCAGTCGACGGCGAGGCGGGGGCGGTGGACGCGATCACGGCAGACATGGACCAAGCTCTCGTTCGTTCTTCACGTTGACGTAAAGATCATATCTTGCCGGCCCATGGTCGCAAACCGCTCCCTCGTCCAGGACGGGCAGCCGCGATCGGGTCGTGCGGGGCGGCGGTGCACGAGCCGAGGGCCGACGCACCGAGCCGAGGGCCGACGACGTTGCGTAGCCTGGCGCCATGGCCGAGATGCGCGCTGCTCCTGCACCCGATGTCGGGTTGGCCGGGTCGCTGGACCAGCTCGCGCCGTCCCGTCGGTCGCTGCTCATGGCCATCAAGCGCCGGGGCCAGGCCACCGTCGAAGAGCTGGCCGATGACCTGTCGATCACGGTGAGCGCCGTCCGTCAGCACCTCGCGGCGGTGGCCGAAGCAGGGCTCACCACGTTCGACGAGGTCCGCGACGGACCCGGACGCCCGCGGCACCTGCATCGCCTCACAGGGGCCGCGGAGTCCCTCTTCCCGCGGGCGTACGGCGAGCTCACCACCGAGCTGCTGGGGTGCGTCGCCGAAGAGGACCCCGAGCTTTTGGCCAAGGTGTTCGAGCGCCGCCGGCGGCGTCGTGTGGTCCGGGCGCAGGCCCGGCTCGACGGCCTCCCGCTCGCCGAGCAGGTGGTCGAGCTGGCGAAGGTGCTCGACGGCGACGGCTACCTCGCGGAGGCGGTCACCGAGCCCGACGGCAGCTTCCGCATCGTCGAGCACAATTGCGCGATCTTGAACGTCGCTCTCCGCTACCGCCAGGCGTGCGGCAGCGAGATCTCGTTCATCCGCGAGGTCCTGCCGGGTGCCACCGTGGAGCGGGTCCAGCACCTGATGGACGGCTCGCACGTGTGCGCCTACGAGGTCCGCCCCCGCTGACCCCGAGGATCACCATCAGTCCGGCGGGGATTCGCCCTGGCTGGCCTCGATGCGGCGCCTGAGGTCGAGGAGGCAACGGCTGAGCAGCCTCGAGACGTGCATCTGCGAGATGCCGAGGCGCTCGGCGATCTCGCTCTGCGTCATCTCCTCGTAGTACCGGAGCC
>JAOBWM010000203.1 GCA_025463365.1 Acidimicrobiales bacterium | reverse complement strand
GACGACGGTTGAGGCGTACGACACGGCTGCGAACACGTGGACGACCCTGCCTGACCTTTCGGAGGCACGCAGTGACTTCGGCGTGGCAGTCACCGATGGACGGTTGGTGGCGGTCGGGGGCAAGTCCGCGGGGCATGTCCTTAAGAGCGTGGCGGCGGCGCGGTGATCGGCATCATGCCCATCACCGGTGTACCCCTTCCGTTCGTCTCGTTCGGGGGCTCGTCGCTGCTGACCACGCTCGCGGCCACCGGCATCTTGTTGAACATCGCCCGGCACCCGGCCCAGCCCGGTCGCCAGGCCCGTCCCTGATGGCCGATCGCACCTGGGCCCTGGTGGCCGGCGGGGGCACCGCCGGGCACCTCCTCCCGGGGCTCTCGGTCGCTGGCGCCCTCGTCGCAGCCGGCCACGATCCCGCCACCATCCACTTCGTCGGCGCCGAGCGCGGACCGGAGTCCGCCTTGGTGCCCGAGGCCGGGTTCACGGTCGACGTCCTCCCCGGTCGCGGCATCCAGCGCCGTCTGGTCGTCGCCAACCTGGGCGCGGTCATCGATCTCGTGCGGGCCCTGGTCCGCGGTGTGTGGCTCGTGCGTCGTCATCGGCCGGAGGTCGTCGTGGTCCTCGGCGGCTACGCCTCGTTCGCGTGCGGCGTCGGCGCGGTGCTCACGCGCACCCCGCTCGTCCTGCTCGAGCAGAACAAGAAGGCCGGGGCCGTCAACCGCGCCTTGCGCCGCTTCGCCCGTGCGTCCGCGGTGTCGTTCGACCGCACCGATCTCCCGCGCGCCATCGTCACCGGCAACCCGCTGCGGCCCGAGATCCGTGCCATGGCCGAGCATCCCGATCCGGCCGGAGCCCGCGCCGCCCTCGGGTTGCCACCTGACCGGCTCGTCGTGGCGGTGTTCGCCGGTTCGCTCGGCTCCCGTCGCATCAACGACGCCGTCCGGGGCCTCGCCGTTCGCTGGGGCGATCGTTCGGACCTCGCCATCCGCCACGTCACCGGCAAGTACGGGTTCTCCGATGACTCGGTGGCGCCAGCCCTCCCCGAGGGTGGGCTCGTGTACCAGGTGGTGCCCTACGAGCACCGCATGCACCTGCTGCTCGATGCCGCCGACGCCGCCGTCACCCGGGCCGGCGGCTCGGTGTTCGAGCTGATGGCCGCGGGCCTGCCTGCGGTGCTGGTGCCGCTCCCGATCGCCCCCCGTGACCACCAGATGGCCAATGCCGAAGCGGTGGCTGCCGCCGGCGGCGCGGTCACGATCCGCGATGCCGAGCTCACGACCGATCGCCTCGAACAGGAGCTCGGCGCGCTCCTCGCCGATCCGGGCCGGCTCGCCGCCATGGCCGCGGCGATGCGGGCCGCGGCCACGATCGACGCTGCCGAGCGCGTCGCCTCGGTGGTGGAGGCTGCAGCCCGTGACTGAACCCATCGACCTGTCGACGCCGAGAGCGATCCACCTGGTGGGGGTGGGGGGAGCCGGCATCAGCGCGATCGGCATCGTGCTCGCCGCCATGGGCCACCACGTCTCGGGTTCCGACGTCACCGAGACC
Source organism: Acidimicrobiales bacterium (assembly GCA_025463365.1). Taxonomy (GTDB): domain Bacteria; phylum Actinomycetota; class Acidimicrobiia; order Acidimicrobiales; family Iamiaceae; genus Aquihabitans. Next base: position 23,594 of record JAOBWM010000203.1, on the reverse strand, counting down.
GGCGTGTGGCCGAAGCTCGCCGAGGCGGGCATCACCACCGAGGTCGTGGCGGCAGGGGACCTCTTCTCGTCGGCCGGGCGCCACGGCGCCGACGTCGTGGCGCACTCCACGGCCTTCCCGCCGTCGGAGGCCGACCTCGCCGATGCCGCAGCCGTCGGCCGCGTGGTGCTCGACCGCGCCGGCATCCTCGCCTCGATCTGCGCGGTCCGGCCGACGGTCGCGGTCTCGGGGACGCACGGCAAGACCAGCACCACCGCGATGCTCGCCTCGCTGCTGGTCGGCGCGGGCGAGGACCCGTCGTTCCTGGTCGGCGCCACGCCGCTCGCGCTCGGCGAGGCGGCGCGGTGGGGGACCGGTGGCTGGTTCGTGGTCGAGGCCGACGAGAGCGACGGCACGTTCCTGCACCTCGGCGCCGAGATCGCCGTCGTCACCAACGTCGACGAGGACCACCTCGACCACTGGGGGAGCCTGGCGGCCATCGAGGCCGGCTTCGAACGCTTCGTGGCCGACGCGCCACGGGCCGTCGTGTGCATCGATGATCCGCGAGGCGATGGAGTCACCGCCGCTCGCACGCTGGCGCTCGCCGAACGCCTCGGCGCCCTGACCGTGGGGGAGGGCCCCGAGGCCCGCCTGCGCATCCACGACGTCGTGGTCGAGCGGCTGCACACGGCGTTCTCGCTCACCCTCGACGGTGCCGACCTGGGACCGTTCTCGATCGGCACGCCAGGCCGCCACCACGCCCGCAACGCGGCCGTGGCGGTCGCGGTCGCCACGGAGCTCGGCATCGATCCCGGTCGCTCGCGCCCGGCGCTCGCCGCGTACCGCGGGGTGACCCGGCGGTTCGAGGTGGTCGGCGAGGCCGGCGGCGTCACCGTCGTCGACGACTACGCCCACAACCCGGGCAAGCTCCGTGCCCTGCTGGCATCGGCGAAGGAGGCGGGCTGGGAGCGTGTCGTCGCCCTGTTCCAGCCCCACCGCTACACCCGCACCCGCGACCTCGTCGCCGACTTCGGCGCCGCCCTCGCCCTCGCGGATGTCGTGGGCGTCACCGAGGTGTACGCCGCCGGGGAACCTCCGATCGAAGGCGTGACCGGCCGATCGATCGTGGATGCGGTGTTCGACCGGCGACCGTGGGCCTCGGTGGCCTGGCTGCCCACGCTGGACGATGCCGAGCAGTGGGCCCTCGCCTCGTTGCGCCCCGGGGACCTCTGCCTCACGGTCGGGGCCGGTGACATCTCGAGCCTCGGCCCTCGCCTGGTGGACGCGCTCGCCCGACGAGATGCCGGCCGGTGACCGACCTGGACGAGATCGCCGCCCGCCTGGGCCCGAGCGTCGAGCGCGACGCGCCGCTCGCCTCGCTCACCACCTACGGCGTCGGCGGTCCGGCCGGGCTCCTCGCGCGGATCCCCGACGCAGAGGCGCTGCACGACCTCGCGTCCGCGCTGCGGACCACCGGCGTCGTCGTCCCCGCCCTGGTCGTCGGCCTGGGCTCCAACCTGCTGGTGACCGACGCCGGGTTCCCCGGGTTGGTGGTCGTGCTCGGCGACGGGTTCGCGCAGGTCGCGGTCGAGGGGACGAAGGTGCTCGCAGGTGGCCGCGCCAAGCTCCCCGTCGTCGCCCGCCAGAGCGCAGCAGCCGGCCTCACGGGGTTCGAGTGGGCCTCGGGCGTCCCGGGCAGCATCGGCGGAGCGGTCCGCATGAACGCGGGCGTCCACGAGGCCGACATGGCCGCCGTGCTCACGAGGGTCCACCTCACGGACCTGTGGTCAGGTGAGGATGTGGTGATGGAACGGGACGAACTCGGCCTGGGCTACCGCTCGTCGACGTTCCCCTCGTCGTCGGTCGTGGTGGCCGCCGAGCTGGACCTGCAGCCTGGCGATCCCGCCGCGGCGCGGGCCGCCATCAAGGAGAAGACCAACTGGCGCCGGGAGAACCAGCCCGGTGGCCGCAATGCCGGGTCGGTGTTCACCAACCCGCCGGGTGGATCGGCCGGGCGCCTGATCGACGAGGCGGGGCTCAAAGGGCTCCGGATCGGCACGGCGGAGGTCTCGTCGAAGCACGCCAACTTCATCCAGGTGGACGAGGGCGGTCGGGCGGCCGACGTCTGGGCGCTGATGGACGCCGTGCGCCGCCGGGTCCACCAGGCGAGCGGCGTCACCCTCGAGCCCGAGAACGTCTTCGTCGGGCTGGACCCGCTGCCCGACCTCGGTGACGACGACGAGGCCCGCCCGTGAGCACGGGCCTCCTCACCCGTGGCGCCCGCCGGCCCGCTCCCGCGCCGATCGATCCGCGCCTGCGCGCCCGCCGCGACGAGGTCGCGCGCGACCGGGGGCGTCGCCGGCTGCACCGCCTCGTGGTGGCCGTGGTGGTGGTGGCCGCGGTGGCCGCCGCCGGCCTTGCGGTCCGCTCATCGCTCCTCGACGTCGACCACGTGGTCATCCGCGGCGCCACCCACACCGGCCATGACCAGGCGCTCCGATCCACGGGCATCCCGCGCGGCCGTTCGATGGTCTCGGTGGACCTGGCCGCAGCGCAGGCGCGCCTCGTGCGCCTGCCCTGGGTCGCCCGCGCCACGGTCGTGCGGCAATGGCCGGGCACGGTGGCCGTGAACCTGGTCGAGCGCCGTCCCATCGCCGTGGTCGGCCGCGGCTCCCACCTCATGCTCGTGGACCGCGGCGGTCGGGTGCTCGGCCCTGCTCACGGCGCCGCCGCCTACCCGAGCGTGTCCCCGGCGTCGGTCGGGGCTGGCCAGCAGCTCGGCCCCGCCGGCCGCTCGCTGCTCACCGTGGTCGCCGGCCTGCCCGGCCCCCTGCGCCGCCAGGTCGTGCGGGCCCGCACGTCACGAACCGGGGTCACCCTCGTCCTGGACGATGGGGTGATCGTCCGCTGGGGCGATCCGTCGCGGACCGAGGCCAAGGCCGAGGCGCTCGGCGCCCTGCTCGTCCAGGCGGGCCGACCGACGATCGCGACGATCGACGTGTCGGTACCCACCGCAGCTGCTCTCACCCGCAAGAATGCTGGTGGGCCATAATGTCGACCCCCCATCAAGGTTTCCATCACCCTCGACCTCAGATCGAGGGTCGATCCCCACACCGCTCCGTACGGAGGAAGCAGACATGACCGGACATCCGCAGAACTACTTGGCGGTCATCAAGGTGGTCGGGGTCGGCGGTGGCGGCGTCAACGCCGTCAACCGGATGATCGATGCCGGGCTCAAGGGCGTCGAGTTCATCGCCGTCAACACCGACGCGCAGGCGTTGCTCATGAGCGACGCCGACATCAAGCTCGACATCGGCCGCGAGCTCACCCGTGGCCTCTGCGCCGGCAGTGACCCCGAGGTCGGCCGCCAAGCCGCCGAGGAGCACACCCAGGAGATCACCGAGGTGCTCCAGGGCGCGGACATGGTCTTCATCACGGCCGGCAAGGGCGGCGGCACCGGTACCGGCGCCGCCCCCGTCATCGCCGAGATCGCCAAGAACATCGGCGCGCTCACCATCGGCGTGGTCACACGGCCCTTCGCCTTCGAGGGCCGTCGCCGGTCCGTGCAGGCCGAGACCGGCATCCAGAAGTTGAAGGAGAAGGTCGACACGCAGATCGTGATCCCCAACGATCGCCTGCTCACCGTCTCCAACGAGAAGACCTCGATGATCAACGCCTTCAAGATGGCCGACGAGGTCCTCCTCCAAGGTGTGCAGGGCATCACCGACCTCATCACCACCCCCGGCGTCATCAACACCGACTTCGCCGACGTGAAGATGATCATGTCGAACGCCGGATCGGCCCTCATGGGCATCGGCAACGCCACCGGTGAGGGGCGGGCGCTCAACGCCGCCCGCGCCGCCATCTCCAGCCCGCTGCTCGAGGCGTCCATCGAAGGCGCCCGCGGCATCCTGCTCTCGATCGCCGGCGGTTCCGACCTCGGCCTGTTCGAGGTCAACGAGGCCGCCGAGATCATCCACGGTGTCGCCCACCCCGACGCCAACATCATCTTCGGCACCGTGATCGACGACGAGATGGGCGACGAGGTCCGCGTGACCGTCATCGCCGCCGGCTTCGACCGCTGGGAGGAGAAGGCCGGACGCGAGCCCCGCCGGGCCGGATCCGCCGCCGGCGCGCCCGCCACCCGTGGTGACGAGCGTCCCCGCCCCGCCCGCTCCGAGCGCGACCTCTTCGGTGACGCCGACCCCGAGGGCGGCGACGGCGGCGACGACGACGAGTTCGACGTTCCGTCGTTCCTGAAGTAGCGATCGGCGCCACCTTCACCCAGCGCGGCCACGGCGACCTCGCCGTCGCCGGCCCGCCCGAGGCGCTCGCGTCCCGCCGAGCCGCCATCGTGGCCGGGCCCTGGAGTTGGCTCCGGCAGGTGCACGGTGCCGAGGTGGTCGTGGTCCGTGAGCCGGGCCAGCACGCGGGGGCCACGGCGGATGCCGCGGTGACCAGCGTTCCGGGCGCGGTCCTCGCCGTGCAGATAGCCGACTGCGCGCCGATCTTGCTGCGGGGCGACGGCGGCGTGGGCGTCGTCCACGCCGGCTGGCGGGGCTTGGTGGCCGGCGTGATCGAGGCGGCCGTCGCGGCCATGGCCGACCAGGGGACGCCCGCCACGGGCGCGGTGCTCGGGCCGTGCATCCGCCCGCGGTGCTACGAGTTCGGCCCTGCCGAACTGGAGCTCGTCGCCGCCGCGTACGGGCCCAGCGTGCGGGCGACGACCGCCACCGGCGCGCCGGCACTGGACCTCGCCGCCGGTGTGGCCGAGGCGTGCCGCCGGCTCGGGCTCGCGCTCCTCGACGATGGCACCTGCACCGCGTGCAGCCCACAGCACTTCTCCCATCGCGCCCGCCGCGACACGGGCCGCCAGGCCCTGGTCGCCTGGGTCGGGCCGTGACCTCCAGCCTCGACGCCGACCTCGCCGGGCGGATCGAGGCCGTCCGCCACCGGATCGCCGCCGCCGGGGGAGACCCCGAGCGCGTCACGCTCGTCGCCGTCACCAAGGGCTTCGGTCCGGAGGTCGCCCTCGCTGCGGCCCGCGCCGGCCTCGTCGACCTCGGCGAGAACTATGCCCAGGAGCTGATCGCCAAGGCCCCGGTCCTGGAGTCTGCCGACGTCGGTGCGGTCCGATGGCACGCCATCGGCCGCCTGCAGCGCAACAAGGTCCGCGCTCTCGCCGGCATCGTGCACCTGTGGCAGAGCGTCGACCGGGCCGACCTCGGTGCGGAGATCGCACGCCGGGCTCCCGGCGCTGCCGTCCTGGTCCAGGTGAACGTGTCCGACGAGCCCCAGAAGGGCGGCTGCACCCCGTCCGACGCGCCCGATCTGGTCACCCGCCTGGTCGACCTCGGCCTCGACGTCCGCGGTCTCATGACCATCGGTCGGGCGGGCTCGGCCGCCGACGCCCGGCCCGGGTTCGCCGTGCTGCGCGGGCTGGCCGATCGCCTCGACCTGCCCGAGCGGTCCATGGGGATGTCGGCCGACCTCGAGGCGGCAGTCGCCGAGGGTGCCACCCTCGTGCGGGTCGGGAGTGCCCTGTTCGGGCCCCGCCAGCCGCGGACCTGAGCCCGCCCTGACCAGGCACTAGGCTGCGGCGCATGTGGCGCAGGGCAATGGTGTACCTCGGGCTCGATGATGCCGACTACGACGACTACCCCGATCAGGGTGCCGAGTCCGAGCGCGGCCACGGTCGCGATCGCGGCCCCTCCCGCCATCAGGGCCCGCCCACGTCGGCGGCCGGTCTGTCCGACGAGCCGAGCGGCATCGGGTCGGTCCGCCCCATCTCGCCTCGCACCAGCGACGGGCGCGAGGTCGGGCCGCTGACCGGTCACACCGTGAACCCGTCCGGCGCCGGCCCGACCGCCGCCCGCCCCCGCCCGCAGGTGGTCCGTCCCATCGCCGTCACGCCGAACGCCAAGCCCTACGTCGTCATGCCCACCTCGTTCAACCAGGCGCAAGAGGTGGCCGACAAGTACAAGGGCAGCCAGCCCGTGATCATGAACCTGCAGGGCGCCGACCGTGACCTGTCGCGCCGCCTCATCGACTTCGCCAGTGGGCTCTGCTACGGCCTCGGTGGCCAGATGGAGCGGGTGGCCAACCAGGTGTACCTCCTCACGCCCACGAACGTGGAGGTGTCGCCCGAAGAGCGCCGCCGCCTCCACGAGCGCGGCTACGACACCTGACCATGGCCTTCCTGCGACTCCTGGTGATGCTCTACATCATCGCGGTCGTGGGCGTGATCGTCCTCTCGTGGTTCCCGCAACGGCCCGATACCGCCGGCTGGCGCCTGTTCGTGATGCTCCGCCGCATCACCGATCCGGTGCTCGTCCCGATTCGGCGCATCATCCCGCCCATCGGCGGGGTGCTCGACCTGTCGCCCACCATCCTGCTGATCGTGCTGTTCGCGCTCTACACCGTGCTCCACTGACGCTCTCCCAACCCGACGGAGCACAGCGGTAGGGTGGCCGCATGGAGCTGACCTTGAAGCGCTTGCTGGAGCAAGCCGAGTTCACACTGGCGAAGTCGCGAGGGAGCAAGGGGTACGACCAGGTCGAGGTCGATGAGTTCCTCGACCGTGCCTCCTCGATGGCCGCCAAGGTGGAGGTGCAGCTCACCCAGGCGTTGGAGCAGGCGTCGGGTGCACTGTCGGTCGACGTCGAGGCCGAGGTGGAGCGCCGGGTAGCCGAGCGGCTCGCCGCCGAACCGGCTCGGCAGGCCTCCGAAGAGGAGTCCGCCGAGGAGGTCCGCCGCACGATCGTGCTCGCCCAGCGCACCGCGGACGCCGCCGTGCGCGAGGCCCGGGAGGACGCCGAGAAGCTCCTCGCCGACGCGCGAGAGCGGGCCACGACACTCGTGGCCGACGCCGAGTCCAAGGCCGCCGCGCTGTCCACGAGCTCCGAGGCTGCTGCGAGCACGCTCGTGGCCGACGCCGAGTCCAAGGCGGCGGCCCTCGCCGCAGACGGCGAAGCGCAGGCCGCGCTCGAGCGCCGCGAGGCGCGCCAGCGCCTGGCCGCGGAGATCGGCGAGCTCGAAGGCTTGCGGGAGTCGCTGCGGAGCGACGTCACCGTGCTCGAGCGCCACCTCGAAGAGCAGCGGGGCCAGCTCGGTTCCAGCATCGGCGAACTCCAACGCCTGCTCGACGACCCGAGTGGGTTCCGCATGGCTCCGGTCCCCGTCTTGATGGAACCGGAGATCCCAGACCTGGCAGCCGATGTGGCGCCTGCGCCCATGCCCGAGCCACCCGAGCCTGCCGCTGCGGTCGAGGTCGAGGTCGAGCCGCCGGCGCCCGAGCCCCCCGCTCCCGAGGAGCCAGACGAGCCCGGGGTGCCCGAGCAGTCGGGTGCGCCGGACGTCGTGGTGATCGATGGCCCCGCCGAGCCGAGCGCGGCGGCAGCTCAGGCCTTCACCTTCGACGAGGTCGATCACGAGGCCCCGGACCTGCCGCTGGACCTCGAGGAGTCGGGGCCGCCCACGGCCCCCGTGGCCGCCGTCGACCTCGGCATCGACCTCGCCGAGCCATCGCCGAACCCGCCGACCCCGGCCCACCACGATGACGACGCCTTCCTCGCCGAGTTGCGCAAGGCCATGGCCGACGACGAGCCGCTCGGCCCCCGCGATCACGACGATCAGGGTCAAGCCGGCCAGATGTTCGACGACGACCGTCGCAGCTGGCGCTTCGGCCGCCGCCGCTGACCCGAGCAGGATCAGCCGCCCCAGGCGGCGAACTGAGCAGCGTGGTCCTCCTGCTCAGTGCCCTGGCCGTCGTCGCGGCGGCCGTGCTGTTGGCCGCGTGGTTCGTCGTGGGCGGGGGGTTCGGCCTCTTGTACGCGGCCATGGCCCTGGCCATCGTGTCGATGCTCCTGCTGTGGGCGGCGCGATGGATCGGGAGCACGACCGCACCACCGCTGCCGGTCGCGCCCGAGCCGCTGCCGCGTGACGTCCTCAGGGTGGATCAGGACGAGATGATCGACCTCACGGCTGGGTTCCCCATCGCCGACTACGACCACCTGTGGGTCACGCAGATCATCCCGCTGCTGCCCCAGCTCGACCTGGACGAGCTGGCGATGGTCGAAGCCCGCGAGCGCGGCGGACGCCACCGCGGCGGCGTGCTGGACGCGGTCGATGTCGAGCGGGAGGCTCAGGGTGCCCGTTTCGACACCCTGGTCCTGGCCACCGAGGACCCCGATGAGGTGGCCGGCGCGGATGAGGAGATGGACGCGTCGGTCCCGGAACCGGTCCATGCGGGTGAGCTCGAGCTCGCCGGGTCGGGTCCGCGCGTGCGGACCTTCCTCGGTCGCCCGTCCGGTCCGATCACGATCCGCCACGGCTAGCGGCGACACGAGCGGTTGCCCATCGGGGGCCGGTGCCGTACAGTTCCGCACCCTTTGGCCCCGAAAGGATCGCGATGGCCAAGCCTGCCGCTGCCAAGAAGGCCGCCCCGCCGAAGCAGGCTGTCGCGGCGAAGAAGGCTGCTCCCGCCAAGAAGCCGGCGGCGAAGAGGAAGGCCGCGCCGGCCAAGAAGGCGCCGGCGAAGCGGCGCCCGCGCTCGCCGTTCTCGGCGGCATGGCTGCGAAGCCAGGAGGCCGCGTTGCGCCACGAGCGCGCGACCTACCTGCACCAGGCTGACGTGCTCGAGGCCGAGGCGGCCGCCCTGGTGGCCGACTTCGAGCCGGGCGATGTGCAGTTCGACGAGGAGTCGGGTGAGGGCGACACGATCTCGATGGAGCGGGAGCGAGATCTGACGCTGTCGGCCCAGGCGCGTGCCGCGATCGAGGAGATCGACCATGCCCTGACCAAGTTCGACAAGGGCACCTACGGGGTCTGCGAGGCGTCCGGCGAGCCGATCCCGGCCGAGCGCCTCGAGGCCATTCCTTGGGCGCGCGAGCGCGTGGAGTACAAGATCGGTGGGTTCGGTCGCCGTTAGGCCGGATCACCCCAGCCCCCAGCCAGAGTCGACCAACCTTCCGTGAGCGATCCGAACGCTGCCCCCGACGTCGATCCCGACGACACCGAAGCGCCCCACCGGGAGGATGATGCGCCGCCTCCGCGGCGCCGATTGGGCCTGGTCGCGGCGGTGGCCGTCGTCTTGGTGGCCCTCGACCAGGCGACCAAGTCGATCGCCGTCCGAGAGTTGGCCAACGGCCCCAGGGAGCTCGTCGGAACGCTCCGGCTCAACCTGCTCTACAACACCGGTGTCGCCTTCAGCCAAGGCAGCGGCAAGGGCCTCGGCCCGTGGATCTCGATCCTGGCCCTCGTCGTGGTCGTCGGGGTCTCGCTCGGAGCGACGAGCCGGTTCACCCTCGGTGCCGTGGCATCGGGGCTGATCGCCGGCGGTGCGATCGGCAACCTGGCCGATCGAGCGTTCCGAGGGTCCGACGGGTTCCTGCACGGAGCTGTCGTCGACTTCATCGATCTGCAGTGGTGGCCGGTGTTCAACGTGGCTGACGCCGCCATCGTCGTGGGCGCCGGGCTCCTCGTGATCGCCAGCCTCCGGGTGCCGCGGTCATGACCGGCCCGAGTGCTGCCCAGGTCGTCGTGGTCGAGGTTCCCGGCCCGCTCGACGGGGAACGGATCGATCGCGTGGTCGCCATGGTGACCGAGGTCAGCCGGACCGAGGCCACCCAGTTGGTGCGCGACGGCGCGGTGCGGGTCGACGGAATCGTCGCCACCCGCGGCGCCGATCGCCTGACCGCGGGGTCCGAGCTGGCCATCGAGGTCCCGGCGCGGCCCGTCGAGGAGGGCCCGGCCGCCGAACCGGCGATCGACATCCCGGTGGTCTACCTGGACGACGATGTGATCGTCGTCGACAAGCCCGCCGAGCTGGTCGTTCACCCTGGCGCCGGCCACCACGGCGGCACCATGGTCAACGGGCTCCTGGCCCGGTTCCCCGAGATCGCCACCGTCGGTGAGCGCGACCGGCCGGGCATCGTGCACCGCCTCGACCGGGGTACCTCGGGACTCCTCGTGGTGGCCCGCACCCCACAGGCGTACGAGTCGCTCGTCGAGCAGCTGTCCGCCCGGACGGTGGAGCGTCGGTACCGGGCGCTCGTGTGGGGTCACCCCGAGTCGCCCCGAGGCGTCGTCGACGCGCCGATCGGCCGCTCGCCCCGGACCCCCACCAAGATGGCCGTGACCGAGCGGGGCAAGCCGGCCCGCACGCGCTACGAGGTCATGGCCACCTTCGAGCAACCGGCCTCGGTGTCGGTGCTCACCTGCCACCTGGAGACGGGGCGCACCCACCAGATCCGGGTCCACCTCGCGGCGATCCGCCACCCCGTCGTCGGCGACGACCGGTACCGGGGGGTGCGGGAGTCGCTCCCGTGCCCGCGCACCTTCCTCCACGCCGAGCACCTCGGGTTCGTCCACCCTGTGACCGGTGCGCCGATGTCGTTCGACTCGGCCCTGCCCGACGATCTCGCCGAGGTGCTCGCCAGGCTCAGGTGACGGGCTCGGGCCAGGGCGTCTCGCCCTTGGCGGCGCGGGCCATGTCGGCCAGCGTGCGGTCCTCGAGCAGGCGCCGCATGTGCTCGGTGAGGTCGGCCCACACCGCGAGGAGCACGCACTGGCCCTCGTGGTCGCAGGCGCCGTTCTGGTGGGGCGGCCCGAAGTCGCCCACCGCGATGGGCCCGTCGACCGCACTCACGATCTGGCCGAGCGTGATCTCCTCCGCCCCCCGGGCGAGCACGTACCCGCCGCCGACGCCGCGCTTGGAGCGGACCAGGCCGGCCCCCTTCAGGGCCAGCAGGATCTGCTCGAGGTAGGGCTGGGGGAGCACGGTGCGGTCCGCGATGTCGCGGACCGATGTGGGCGAGCCGTCGGCGTGCATGGCCAAGGACAGCAAGGCCCGACAGGCATAGTCCCCTCTGGTCGACACGCGCACGGCGGGCATCCTACGGGGACGGACCCACCTCGCCCTCCGGTAGCTTGTCCGGCGGGTCGCCCGGGAAAGGAACGCCGTGGACCAGCTCGTGCTCCCGGACTATGCGGGAGGATGCATCACCAACATCGTCCCGGCGCTGCTGGACGGATCCGTTGATCCACCAGCGTGGCTCCCCGAGCGCGCGCTCGACGCCGGTCAGGTGGTCCTGCTGGTGCTCGACGGGCTCGGCTGGGAGCAGCTCCAGGATCGTCGCCACCTCGCCCCCACGCTCTCGGCCCTCGTGGGCGGTCCCATCACGAGCGTGGCTCCGTCGACCACCGCCACGGCCCTCACCTCCATCGCCACCGGGCTCACGCCTGGCGAGCACGGTGTGGTCGGCTACCGCGTGGCCGTCGACCATGAGGTCCTCAACGTCCTGCGCTGGAGCACGGCCGGCGGCGATGCTCGCAAGCGCATCGATCCGCACCGGTTCCAGCCGTTCCCGGCGTTCTGCTCGCAACGGCCATGCATCGTCACCAAGGCCGAGTTCGTCACCTCCGGGTTCAGCGGTGCCCACCTCGCCGAGGTCCGGTTCCACGGCTACCGCGTGCCGTCCACCCTCGTGGTCGAGGTTCGCCAGGCGCTCCGGTCCGGGGAGCCGTTCGTGTACGCCTACTACGACGGCATCGACAAGGTCGCCCACGAGTACGGGCTCGGTGAGCACTACGACGCCGAACTCGTCGCCGTCGACCGGCTGGTGGCCGACGTGCTCGAGTGCCTTCCGCGAGATGCCTCCCTCGTGATCACCGCTGATCACGGCCAGGTCGACGTGGGCGACCGCCTCGTCGACCTGCACCCCGATGTCGCCGCCCACGTGTCGTTCCAGTCGGGCGAGGGCCGGTTCCGGTGGCTGCACGCCCGGCCGGGCCGATCCGAGGCGCTGTTCGACGCGGCGGTGGCCCGCCACAGCGACACCGCCTGGGTCCGGACCCGCAAGGACACGGTCGCCGAAGGCTGGTGGGGGGAGACGGTGACCGACGTGGCCGTGCAGCGGCTCGGCGACGTCGCCCTCGTCGCCCATCAACCGGTGTCGTTCACGGACTCCAACGACACCGGCCCGTTCAAGCTCATCGGCCGCCACGGCTCACTCACGCCGGCCGAGATGTACGTCCCCCTGCTCGTAGGAGAACCTCGATGACCGATCCCTCGCCCACACCCGCCGAAGCCCCCACACCGGAGGTCGCCCACGGCGAACTCGTGGAGCGGGCTGCTGGTGCCGAGGAGGTTCCCGGCGCCGAGGTCGAAGAGCGGCGGGAGGCGGTCGAGGAACCGGCCAAGGTCATGCGCATCGGCTCGATGATCAAGCAGCTCCTCGACGAGGTACGCAGCGCCGAGCTCGATGCCGCGGCCCGCACCCGGCTCAAGGAGATCTACGACAGCTCGATCCAGGAGGTCGGCGCGGCGCTGTCGCCGGATCTGCGGGCCGAGCTCCAGCGCGTCGCCATCCCCTTCGGTGACAACGGCGAGCCGAGCGACGCCGAGTTGCGGATCGCCCAGGCCCAGCTGGTCGGGTGGCTGGAGGGCCTGTTCCACGGCATCCAGGCCACGCTGTTCGCCCAGCAGATGGCGGCCCGAAACCAGCTCGATGGCATCCGTCGCCAACTCCCGCCCGGAACCGGTGACCCGGCGGCAGAACCCAGCGACGCCCGCCCCGGGACGTACCTGTAGGACCCGCCCGCTTCCGCGCCGGGGGGCGAACATGTGTTCGACTCTACCCGGCCGACAACCAAACCGGTACCGAGCAGCCAGACCTCGGCTGGACCCGGAGACGGCAAGATCCGGCATCGCTGCGCCCCAGTGTCCGACGGGCTCGAAGGCGTCTGGCTAGCTTCTCGGCGTGAACCATCTGACGAACCGTCAGGTCGTGCTGCGTCGGCGGCCGACCGGCCTGGTGCAGCCTGACGACACCGAGCTCATCGAAGGGCCGGCGCCGGTCCTCGGCAAGGGAGAGGCCCTCGTCCGCAACACGTACCTGGGCATCGACGCGGCCGTCCGGACGTGGCTCGACGACCAGCCCGGCTACCTACCGCCCGTGCAGATCGGCGAAGCGATCCGAGCCGGGGGCGTCGGCGAGGTGATCGAGACGCGCTGCGATGCCTACGCAGTCGGCGACATCGTCACGACCCTCTCGGACTTCCAGGAGCTCGCCGTCGTCCGAGACGACGTGTTCAGCACCGTCATCGCTGGCCCGGTCGACCAGCTCTCGATGCTGTCCGTCTATGGCTCCACGGGCGCCACGGCGTACTTCGGCGTGACCGACATCGGGAAGCCGCAGCCGGGGGAGACCGTGGTCGTGTCGGCCGCCGCGGGTGCCACCGGTTCGCTCGCCGGCCAGATCGCCAAGATCGCCGGCGCCCGGGTGGTCGGCATCGCCGGTGGCCCCGAGAAGTGTCGGGTCGTGGTCGAGGAGTTCGGGTTCGATGCCTGCCTCGACTACCGGGCCGGCGACCTTCCCGCGCAGCTGAAGGAGCACTGCCCGAAGCGGGTCGACGTGTTCTTCGACAACGTGGGCGGCCCGATCCTCGACGCCGTGCTCGGCCGTCTGGCCCAAGGGGGTCGCGTGGCCTTGTGTGGCGTGATCTCCAGCTACCTCACCGGCGAGCACCCCGGCCCTGCCAACTACACCAACCTGCTGGCGCGCTGCGGCACGATGCAGGGCTTCAACACGCTCAACAACTGGGGCCGGTTCGACGAGGCGTTCACCAAGCTCCGGGCGTGGGAGGCCGAGGGGAGGCTCGTCCATCGCGAGCACATCCACGACGGCCTCGAGCACGCCGTCGACGCCCTCAACGGCCTCTTCACCGGCACCAACATCGGCAAGACGGTCGTGAGGGTCTCCGATCCCACCGTCAGCTGAGCCAGGGGTCGATCAGCTCGAGGCCGGTGTCCTCGAAGTCCCGCGTGTTCCGCGTGGCCAGCGGCAGCCGGTATCGCCGGCAGATGGCGGCGATCTGGCCGTCGGCCTGATGGATGGATCGGCCGGTCTCCTCGCGGCCGGCCACCACATCTGCGTAGTGGCCGGTCACGTCGAGATCGAACGGCAGCACGCGACCCTGGAAGTCCTCGCGGAGCGCGATCTCGATCGACTCCTGGAGGGCGAGCCGCCGCCCTGCGCAGTCGATGACGTCAATGCCAGCAAGTCGACGGACGTTCGTTCAGGGCAGGACGTCGCCGTCGACGTAGAGCCAGCGGCGTTCGTCTCGGCGGAAGCGGCTGCGCTCGTGCAGCGCCTCGTCGTCCTCCCCGATCGTGGACCGAGCGACGAACTCGACGGATCCTGTCGAGGCCAGCAGCCCGCTGTCGGAAGCGGACACGATCTCCAATCCGATCCAGCGTCGGTCCGGGTCGAACGTCACCGCGTGGGGCCGACGCTCGGGCGCCCAGGTCCGCAGGAGGTGGCCCTCGTCGTGCAGGACGTACGCCGTGTAGCGGGACCGCATCAGCGCCTCGGGCGTGCGCGCCGGCGCCTCTCCCGAGAGCACCGGGCCGCAGCAGGAGCCGAACGGCGCACCACGTCCGCAGGGGCAGCGCTCGTCGGCGTGGGGGAGGTCAGGGTGGGGGAGGGCAGTCACAGGCCCATGCTCCCATCAGCCCAGGTGCGCCCGCCGAACCGTGGTGGTACCGTCAGAATCACAGCCGTGTCATTTGTCCACAGTCTGGGGACAAGCTCTGTGGACGCGCTGTGGACTGCGGCCGGTCCTCGTTCGGAAGAAGGTTCCCGTGGGCGATTCATTCACCCACCTCCACGTGCACACCGAGTACTCGATGCTCGACGGTGCGGCTCGTGTCGACGAGGTCGTGGCGGCCGCCGCGGCCGACGGCCAGCCGGCCATCGGGATCACCGACCACGGCAACATGTACGGGATCCTGCCGTTCTACAAGGCCTGCAAGGCCCACGGCATCAAGCCAGTCCTGGGCACCGAGGCCTACATGGCCCACGACTCGCGCCACGAGCGGCCGAGCCGCCGCGGTCGCGTCGACGACACCGGCGGTGATGCCGAGGGCGGCAAGAAGCTCTACTACCACCTCACCCTCCTGGCCGAGAACGACGCGGGCTACAAGAACCTCATCCAACTCTCCAGCCGCGCCTACATGGAGGGCTACTACTACAAGCCCCGGCTCGACTGGGAGCTGCTCGAGCAGCACAGCGAGGGCGTGATCGCCACCACCGGCTGCCTCGGCGGCCATGTGCTGCAGCACCTCCTGCGGGGCGACGAGGAGGCCGCGTTGAAGGCCGCCGGTCGCCTCCAGGACATCTTCGGGCGCGACAACCTGTTCGTGGAGATCCAGGACCACGGCATCCCCGAGCAGCACCGCACCAACCCGGTCCTGTTCGACATCGCCAAGCGCATCGGTGCGCCCCTGCTCGCCACCAACGACAGCCACTACACGCACCGCGACGACGCGGTCGCGCACGACGCGCTGCTGTGCGTGCAGACCGGGTCGCTCATGAGCGACCCGAACCGCTTCAAGTTCCACGGCGACGACCACTACCTGAAGTCCTCCCGGGAGATGCGCCAGCTGTTCTCCGAGGTCGAGGTGGCGTGTGACAACTCGCTGTGGATCGCGGAGCGCTGCGATGTCGAGATCGAGTTCGGCAAGCCACTGCTGCCGGACTTCCCGCTGCCGGAGGGCTTCGCCGACGCCGCCGCCTACCTCCGCCACCTCGCCTTCGAGGGGGCCAAGAAGCGTTGGGGCGACCCACTGCCCGACAGCGTCGTGGAGCGGCTCGCGTACGAGCTCCAGGTCATCGGGGACATGGGCTTCAGCTCGTACTTCCTCATCACCTGGGACCTCATCAAGCACGCCCGCGACGCCAACATCCGCGTCGGTCCCGGTCGTGGCTCCGCGGCCGGCTGCGCGGTCGCGTACACGCTCTGGATCACCGACCTCGACCCGATCAAGTACGACCTGCTGTTCGAGCGGTTCCTCAACCCCTCGCGCATCTCCATGCCAGACATCGACATGGACTTCGACTCCCGTTACCGCGACGAGATGATCCGCTACGCAGCCGAGCGCTACGGCCGTGACCGCGTCGCCCAGATCGTCACCTTCTCCACGATCAAGGCCCGCGCCGCGGTGCGCGACGCGGCCCGCGTGCTCGGGTACCCGTACTCGGTGGGCGACAAGGTGGCCAAGGCCATGCCGCCGCTGATCATGGGCCGCGACACGCCGCTGTACGCCTGCCTCGAGCCCAACGAGAAGTTCGCCGACGGCTACAAGATGGCCGGCGACCTCCGGAAGATGTACGAGGAGGAGGACGACCTCCGCAAGGTGATCGACGTGGCCAAGGGCCTCGAAGGCCTGCGCCGCCAAGACGGCATCCACGCCGCCGCCGTGGTGATCACCAAGGACCCGCTGACCGACTACCTCCCGATCCAGCGCAAGCCCCTCGCTGGCGGCAACATCGAGGACGCGCCGGTGGTCACCCAGTACGAGATGGGTGGGGTCGAGGAGCTCGGCCTGCTGAAGATGGACTTCCTGGGGCTGCGGAACCTCGACGTCATCTCCGATGCCCTCGAGCTCATCAAGGGCTTCCGAGACATCGATCTCGACATCGACAAGATCCCCCTGAACGACGCGAAGACGCTCGAGCTCCTCTGTGCCGGGGACTCGATCGGCGTGTTCCAACTCGAGGGTGGGGCCATGCGTGCGCTCATGCGGTCGCTGGCCCCGGACTGCTTCGAGGATGTCGCCGCCCTCATCGCGCTCTACCGACCCGGCCCGATGTCGGTGAACATGCACAACGACTACGCCGATCGCAAGAACGGTCGGAAGCCGGTGGTCTACTTCCACCCCGACGCCGAAGAACTGCTCGGCGACACGTACGGGCTCATGATCTACCAAGAGTCCGTCATGCGGGTGAGCCAGAAGTTCGCCGGGTTCACGCTGGCCGAGGCCGACAACCTGCGCAAGGCCTGCGGCAAGAAGAAGCCCGAGCTCATGGCCATGGAGCGCGACAAGTTCGTGAGGGGCTGTGAGGCCACCGGCTTCGGCCACCTCGGCACCCCGCTGTTCGACAACATCGAGGGCTTCGCCAACTACGCCTTCAACAAGAGCCACAGCTTCGGCTACGGCTTGGTCACGTTCCAGACGGCATTCCTCAAGGCGCACTACCCGACGGAGTACCTGGCGGCCCTGCTCACGAGCGTGAAGTCCAGCCTGGAGAAGGCGGCGATCTACCTCAACGAGTGCCGGTCCATGCGGATCCAAGTGCTCGTGCCCGACGTGAACAAGTCCGCCTCGGACTTCGAGCCCGCCCGGCTCGAGGACGGCACCGAGGTCATCCCCTTCGGCCTCTCGGCGGTGCGAAACGTGGGCGAGGCGCTCGTGGCCAAGATCGTCAGCGAGCGCGAGGCGAACGGTACCTTCGCCGACTTCTACGAGTTCTGCGAGCGCGTCGACATGACCGTGCTCAACAAGAAGACGCTGGAATCGCTCATCAAGGCCGGCGGGTTCGACTCGGTCGGCCATCCCCGCCGTGGCCTGCTCGCGGTGTTCGAGCAGATCGTCGACAACACGATCTCGCGCCGCAAGGAGCGCGACCAGGGTGTGATGTCGCTCTTCGACGACGGGCCAGCTGTGGGGGGAGGGCCCGGCTTCAACGAGAAGGTCGCCATCCCGGACCTGCGATTCGACAAGAAGGAGCAGCTCGCCTTCGAGAAGGAGATGCTCGGGCTCTACGTGAGCGACCACCCGTTGATGGGCGCCGAGGCCGCGCTGCGCCGCAAGACCGACCTCACCATCGACGAGCTGACCGAGCTGGAGGACGGCTCGATGCGCACCATCGGTGGCGTCGTCAACGGCCTCCAGCGCAAGTGGACCAAGAAGGGCGACCTCATGGCCGTCTTCGTCCTCGAGGACCTCCAGACCTCCATCGAGGTGATGGTCTTCCCGAAGACGATGTCCGACATCGGCCACATCCTCGCCGACGATGCCGTGATCATCTTGAAGGGTCGGGTCGACAAGCGCGAGGACACCGCGAAGTTCATCGCCATGGATGTCGAGGTGTTCGATGGCGTGACCGACGGTGCGCCGCCGTTGCGCCTCAAGGTCTCGGCCCACCGCCTCGACGAGCGCACGGTGGGCGAGCTCAAGAGCCTCCTGACCCGCTTCCCCGGTGAGTCGCAGGTGTTCCTCCACATCGGCGACGACAAGGTCCTACGGCTCCCCGATCAGTTCTGCGTCGCCACGAACGGCGGGTTGATCGGTGAGCTCCGCGTCCTGCTCGGGCCCGGCGCCATCCTCTGACCCGGCGAGCCCGGCGTCGTCAGACCCTCACCGTCACCCGAGGCCGGTGGCGGCCAGGAAGAAGCCGGCGTTGCGCTCTCGGTCGATGACGAGGTAGTCGGCCCACGACTCATCGGCGAAGGCGATCCGCACCTCGGTGCGCCGGCGGTTGCCGAGGCGGCCGGTGCGGTTGATCGATGCCAGTTCGGCGCGGGGCACCTCGAACGCACGAACCCCCGGAAGGTCGACCCCGTTCGGGCCGAAGTCCCAGATCGCGAACGAGTGCGTGGTGATGACCAGGGCCGGGTTCACCAAGTCGGTGGGCAGCGCGTGTGCGAAGGATCCGTGCGACCCGCCCACGTGCATTCGTAGGGCGTGGGCGAGCATCGTGTCCTTGACCGCCAGCGACGTGCGAGCGTCGTTCGAGCTGGTGCTCGCCCGGGGGCCATCGGCGCCGCCAAGGGCGGCGTGGGTCGCGAAGATCAGGCCGATCACCCGGTCGTTGCGGGGCAGCGTCGACTCGATCGCGGCGCGGTGGTCTGGTGCCTTCGCGATGGTGCGGTCGAGGAACTGCTTCATCAGGCCCACGGTTGGCTCCTGGATCGGTGCGGGGAGAGACGATCGGCGGAAACCCCTCTCCACCACCTGTACCCGCAGCCCGGCCCTGCTGCTGGCGGGGACGGGTTGAACCCTAGGCAACCTGCCCGGTGGTGTCGAGATCCAGGTTCGGGTCCGGCGAGGGGGCCTGCTACCTTCGTCGGTCCCGGGCGATTAGCTCAGTTGGTTAGAGCACCTGCATGACGCGCAGGGGGTCGGGGGTTCGAATCCCTTATCGCCCACCATCACTGGCCTGCGGCTCCGTGCCGCAGGCCAGTTCGCGGAAGGGCTCGCGGGTGACCTTGGCAGCCTATTTGGCAGCCGATGAAACCTCGGCCGGCGTCTCCTGCGAGGCCCGAGCCGTGTCGACGAGCGTCCCGAGGAACGCTTCCATCGGCTCCATCGGCTCCATCGGCTCCATCGGCTCCACGGCGGCACCAGCGACGTCACGCAGGCGGCGGTAACGCCGAGCGCGGTGCGGGCATCGTTGCGGGCAACCCCGGCGAGGCGCTCCCCGGGCACGTCCGCCTCCGACAGGATCGAGGTCCACGTGCGGCGGGTGTCGTAGGGCGTCACCTTCTCGTCGATGGCGGCTGCCGTGCCAACCGGCGGATGGGACGACGGAGGGTTGCCGGGTCGATCGGGGTTCCGAACCTGGGACGCGAAGCAGAGGTCGTCGGGTTCGCCAGTAGACCCCGGCTTTCGCGAAGCGTGTCCGGCGCCTCCCTGTGCCGGCGGAGCTCTTGAACGAGAAATGCTGGGATCTTCACGGCCAGCTCGGAGCGACGATTCCTCGTCTTGCCGATGAACACCCGGGCATGGGCGCCAGCCATCTGACCCGAAATATCGCGCTCGGCCACGGCCGGTGACGACACCGAGGCCCGTCTCAGGCAAACATTGGGCCTGTGTTGAACCTCTGCAAAGCGAATGGTGCCTGAGGTGCGATGGGCTCGGTACGGCTGGTGTCTCTCGCTATGTGGTCTGCTGGCTTGCTGTAGCGCAGAAGGCGATTCATCCGGCACTAGCGCCACTCGAGCTGGACGGTACGAGGGATTTGTGCTGGCGCCAGGGGCGGCCTTGACAAGGACAGCCTCTGGCCAGTTCGAACTTGTGGTCGGGAAGTGCTGGCGTCACATCCATCTCGTGGTGCTCTCCCACTTCAGTGATCCCCACCCCGAGAATGGCCCACAGGGCAGAATCTGGCAGATCAACTCGCTCTCTGATAGGCCGCCCGCTCGAGACCACATCGTCTTGCAGTCAACGCCAGCGGGCTTTGAGGTGATCTTGAACCGGCGGGCGACATCGTTCGACGGCTCCATAAGCGTTTCGATGGCGGTCGAAGGCTGGAGCCTGGCCCAAGTGCACACGATCAGCGCGAAGGTGCGCGACCTTCGCCCAGACTTGTTGGTCGACGCGCAAGGTCATGGGGCGACCCAAGCCGACCTTGATGCCGCCTCGTGCGGACCGCTCGACAAACCCCCGAGCTGAAGGCCCTCGTCATCGAGGCGCTGAGTCTTTTCGGAGCTCAGGGTGTGATTCGGCCTGGGATCCGGGTGCCACGGAATCGAGACTGCACCGAACCCGGGGTGGCTCACCGAGCTCAACTCCCGGCCATCATGGCCACCACCCACCAACCCTGACTGCATCAGACCCGGGGCGGCTCAAAACCGACCAACGACCAGACTCTCGGCGAAAGGCGGGAGTGGCTACGCTGCCAACCATGCGGCGTGGGCGGTTGAGCGGATTGGTTCTGGCGTCGGTGTTGTTGGCCTCGTGCTCATCGGGGGGCCATGCCGAGGCCAGCAGCGGCGGGTCGAAGGCTGCGTTCTGTCGGGTGGCCCGGTCGGTGCGGGCCGAGAACTCGAAGCCGGTTGACCTCGCCGACAGAGCTGGGCAGAAGAAGGTGTTGACCATCCAGCTCGCCAAGCTCGGTGCAGCCGCCACGACCGCCGACGGCGAGGGCTGGGCCGACGCGACGGTGCCTCTGCCGATGTCTGCCTCGGGGGCGTTGGATTCGGTGCTGCGCCGTGACTGCTCGCTCACGGTCGATATCTTCGGCCGCACCAGCGACAAGTCGTCCACGCCAAAGTCCGGTTCCTAGCGAGGACCGACCTCAGTCGTGCTCCGTGCCACCGACTCGTTCAAGTCGCTGGACCACCAGCCTGGGGCCGTCGAGCGGGCCCTCGGCCGCCTTCATGCACTGGCACGCAACGATCCTCAGCACCCAGGACCAGCCCTCGCCGAGCCGTGCGAAAAGGATCATGGAACGCACTCAGTCACGTCCGCCGGGACTGGCCCGCCGCTCGTCGCCCCGGACGAGCAGTCAGGTGCCGATCGGGTTGGCCGGGCAGCCGGAAACGCACACGGGTGCACTGCGGAGCCCTCGTCCACCGGCCCGCCCAGCCTGAGTTGAGGGCAACCCCTCAGCGGTCGAGCTCTCGCGCGACTCGATACTCAGTGGGTGCCACAACCTTCGACCAGTGTTGACTCGCGGCCCAGCACGCCTTCATGGGTGCTGCTGTCGTCCGCCGTGTTCCTCATGTTCACGACAGGTGCCACGTTCTTCTGGGTGGGGGACCTGTCCGAGGCTGTGGAACCGAGGTACGCCGACTACCTGTGGCGTCCGTGGCCATTCTTGGATGGGCACCAAACGCTGATTGGTGTCGTGTCCGTGGTCGGGTTGGTGGTCGCGGGATCGGCGCTGGGAGCGGCCCGGCGGGCGGGGCGGATGCGGGCTCCGCTCCTTGCTCAGGTCGTCGTCCTGGCCCTCTTCGCGGCCTGGCTGGGGCTCGGCTACCGGGTGATGACCGCCGGTGTGATCGGGGCGAACATCGGGGGCGGGGGCGTCTGGCTGTTGACACCCGTGTTTGCCTTGGCGACGTTCGGCGTGGTGGTCACCCTCGCCATACGGGCGTCCCGAAGGACTTGAGAGCCACCGGTGGTGGAGGCGAGGCGAACCTGCGGTATTCCTCCACCCAGCTGGTCCTCCGGGTCAGGGAGATGAACGGCAACCCAGCCCAAGGGCGTCCTCCGATCCGGTGCCCGGTGGTCGTCGAGCACGACAGACGGTGCGCGGCGGTGCGGCTCGGAGCCGGGTGCATCGGGTAGGGATCGCGGAACGGAGGACCCCCATGTCGTCGATGTCCGCCACTGGCACCGCTCCCGCCGCGGCGCTCCACCGCCGCACCCATCGCCTGTCGATCACCGCCGTCGGCTCAGCCGGGGATGGATGACGGTGTTCCGCGACCGCGTCGACGCCGGCCGGAGGCTCGCGGGCGCACTCGGTCCTCGGGCCTTCGACGACCCGATCGTGCTGGGCCTGCCCCGCGGTGGTGTGCCGGTGGGAGCTGAGGTCGCCGCTCGTCTCGGCGCCCCGCTCGACGTGCTGGTGGTCCGAAAGGTGGGTGTGCCGGGTCGGCCGGAGCTGGCCATGGGAGCCGTGAGCGAAGGGGGCGTCCAGGTTCGTGACCGCCGTGCCCTCGAGAGCCTGCGACTCACCGCCGAGGACTTCCAGCAGCGCGCCGCCGTCGAGTTCGTCGAGGTTGAGCGCCGCCGTGACCGTTATCGCGCCGGCCGCCCCCTTCCGGATCTCAGCGACCGAGACGTGATCGTCGTCGACGATGGGCTGGCCACCGGGTTCACGGCCGAGGCAGCCGTGCGCGACGTGCGCGGACGTGGCACTCGGTCGATCCTCCTCGCCGTCCCCGTGGCTGCCCCGGAATCGATCTCGCGGCTGTCCAAGCTGGTCGACGAGATCGTGTGCGTGGAGATGCCCGCGGACTTCGGCGCCGTCGGGTTCTGGTACCGCCGCTTCGACCAGGTGAGCGACGAAGCGGTGATCGGCGGTCTCGCGTCGAGCGCCGAGGCGGCACGGGAGGGTCGAGGCCCCCGTCCAGACGTGTGATCGAGCGAGTGACGACCAGGGGCGTCCAGCGGCCGCATCTGCGCTCGTTCAGGTGTCGTCCGGGCGCGGGAGCCGTACCCGTTCGACGATGGCGGTGCCGGCTTGCACGAGCGCCTCCATGTCCATGTGGTCGATCTCGATCACGTCATCGGCTAGCGCCTGGTAGCGGTCGCGGCGGTCCGCGGCCATCTCGGTCAGCACGGCGAGGGGATCGGAACCCAGGAGCGGACGGTGGTCGTCGGAGCCGACCCGGGCGGCGAGCGTTGCCGGCGTCGCATCCAGCCAGATCACGAGCACCGAGCGGTCCGTCAGCGCGTCGGCGACCTCCGCTTCGAGGACGGCGCCCGCGGGCACGGCGACCACGACCGGTTCGGCGGTTGTCAGGGCCTCCAGCACGGCGGCGGCCTCCCGGGGCCGGTAGCCCTCCTCTCCCTCCCGCTCCCACAGTTCACGCACCGTGTGGCCGGTGGCGTCGACGATCACGTCGTCGATGTCGCTGAACGTCCAGCCCAGGTGCTGGGCCAGCGCCCGGCCGAGCGTCGACTTGCCCGTCGCCATGAGGCCGATGAGGGCGACCCGATCGATCATCTCGGTCGCATCGGTCTCGCGGGTCGGACCCGCCGGTTCTCATCGATCACGTGCCCCTCCTGCTCGAGCAGCGGGCGCTGGACCGCGGCATGGCTGCGGTACAGCCGGCCGTCCGACGGCACGACCCGCCACCATGGGAGGTCCATCGCCGATCGCAACACGTTGGCGACGGCCTGCGCGCTCCCAGGCCGGCCGGCTTCTGCGGCCAGCTCGCCGTAGCTCGCGAGGTCGCCCTGCCTCAGACTGGCGACCAACTCCACGACCGACCGCTGGAACGGGGTCGGCTCGTGGTCGTCGGGCCACGGTGTGGCGCCCGGTGGTGGGGGAGTGACCCGGGGCGCGACTCGTCGAGAGGGCATGGGACCCGGCCTA
>JAOBWM010000189.1 GCA_025463365.1 Acidimicrobiales bacterium | reverse complement strand
TCGGGATCGCGCCGCCGAACCATGGTTGCCTCGATGCCTGGACCGCCCAGGGCGTGCTCTTGTTGAACACCTCGCTGACGGTCCGGGCCCGCGAGGCGGCGTCGCACCAGGGCAAGGGCTGGGAGGTCTTCACCGACGAGGTGATCGCGGCCGTGTCGGCCAAGCAGGAGCCCGTGGTCTTCATCCTGTGGGGCGCGGCGGCCCGCAAGAAGAAGGCGCTGATCGACCGGGGGCGCCACACGATCATCGAGTCGGCCCATCCGTCCCCGCTCTCGGCCCACAACGGGTTCTTCGGCAGCAAGCCGTTCTCGCGCACCAACGCCGCCCTCGAAGCCGCGGGCCGCACCACCGTCGACTGGCGGATCCCCGACCGGTAGGCGACCTCGCGGTCAGCTCCCGAAGATGACGGGGCCGAACGTGGTGCACATGCCGACGCCGTCGATGGCGACGAACGTGACCACGAGGCCGAACACCAGGTTGCGGCGCCAACCCCGCAGGCGGCGGGTGCCGACCGGGTTGGCGGGGGCGTACCAGTCGGGCAGCAGGCGACCGGCACGCGGCTCGGCCAGGTCCCAGAGCGAGGGGGCGCCGGGGTCGATCTCGACATCAGCGTCGGCGGCCAGCGCCAAGGCGGTGAGCTCCTCATCGGTCACGGCGTCGACGCTACCGCCGGGTCAGCGCGGCTCGTCGCCGCGCAGGGTCACGCGCTGGATGACGCGGTGGGCGTCGCCGAAGTCGCCGACGACGGCGTGCTGGGTCGCCCGGTTGTCCCAGAAGCCGACGTCGCCCGCGGCCCAGTGGTACCGGACCGTGTGCTCGGGCCGCACCGAGTGGGCGTAGAGGAAGGCGAGGAGGTCGTCGCTCTCGTCCTTGGCCAGCTGCGTGATCCGGGTGGTGAAGCCAGGGTTGACGAACAGCGCCTCTTCACCGGTCTCCGGGTGGGTGCGGACGACCGGGTGCTCCGCGGGCACCAGATCGGAGAAGGCCTCGTCCTCCCAACGACCTTCGCCCCTCGCGTCGAGGATCCCCTGGAACTGGGCCGCGCCGTCGTGCACCGCGGTCAGCGTGCGCAGGAAGGCCTGCAGGGCCGGGCTCAGCGACGCGAAGGCCTGCACCTGGTTCGAGAAGAGGGTGTCGCCACCCGAGGCCGGCACGACGACCGCCCGCAGGATGGAGCCGAGCGGCGGTCGGGCCACGAAGGTGACGTCGGTGTGCCAGTGGACGCCGCGGCCCCGGTCGCTCACCCCGCCATAGGTCTCGTACAGCTTGTTGGCCGCGGTGTAGTCGATCTCGAACACGCGGGGCTCGCCCTTGAGCCCCGGGATCACGGGGTGTCCTTCGGTGGGCTCGCCGAAGCGGGAGGCGAAGACCAGGTGGCCAGCAGGGTCGAGGTCCTGGCCCGGAAAGAACACCACCTTGCGCTCGAGCCAGACCTGGCGGACCACGGCCACCTGCTCGTCGGTGATGGCGCGCAGGTCGATCCCCGCGATGGTCGAGCCGATCGATGCCGACAGGTGCCGGACCTCGAGGCCGACGTCGGCGGGCACGGGCGCGGGGCGGGATTCGGTGATGGTCATGGGGCTGCTCCTGGGGTCGGGGTGGGTTGGGGGGTGGTGGTCGGCGCCTCGTCCACGCCGAGCTCGGCCAGCAGGCGCGAGCGGAGGCGGGCGAACGCCTCGTGCGTGCGCCGGCGCGGGCCGGGCACGTCGACAGCCGTGTCGAGCGAGAGGCGCCCGTCGGTGAGCACAAGCACGCGGTCGGCGAGCAGGACGGCCTCGTCGAGGTCGTGGGTGACGAGCAGGACGGCCGGGCGGTGGCGGGCGCACAGCTGTTGGACGAGGGCGTGCATCCGGATGCGGGTGAGCGCATCGAGCGCGCCGAAGGGCTCGTCGAGCAGCAGGAGCTCCGGCTGGCGCACGAGGGCTCGGGCCAGCGCGGCACGCTGCGCCTCCCCGCCCGAGAGGGTCTTGGGCCAGTCGTCCTCGTGGCCGGCGAGGCCGACCTCACCGATCGCGGCGCGACCGGCGGCGAGCGCGTCGCGGCGCGGGCCGGCCAAGCCGAGCACGACGTTGTCGAGCACCGATGCCCATGGGAGCAGCCGCGGATCCTGGAAGACGACCGAGCGCCGGGTGGGGACACGGATCTCGCCACCGACCTCGGTGTCGAGCCCCGCCAGTGCTCGCAGGAACGTGCTCTTGCCCGATCCGCTACGGCCGAGGAGCGCGGTGAACGTGCCCGGGGCCAGGTCGAGGTCGAGGCCACGGAGCACGGAGCGATCGCCGAAGGCACGGGTCACGCCGCGCACCGAGGCCGCGACCGGCGCGGCCATCGGGGCGGCCAAGGCGGGACGGAGGTCGACGTTCGTCAGGGCGCTCACCGGCCCGGCTGCCAGCGGAGGACCCGCCGCTCGAGGGTGCGCACCAGCGCATCGGACGCCAGGCCGAGCACGGCGTAGACGACGATGCACACCACGATGCGATCGGTCTGCGACAGCAGCTGGGCCTTGGAGATGAGGTAGCCGAGTCCGGTGCTGGCGTTGATCTGCTCGGCGAACACCAGCAGCAGCCACGCGATCGACACGGCGAGGCGCAGGCCGACGAAGAAGCCGGGCAGTGCGCCGGGCAGGACGATCCGCCCGATGCGTTGCCGGCGCCCGAGGCCGACGACGCGCGCCAGCTCGTGGTGCCCGGGGTCGATCGATCGGATGGCGGCGTGCGTGTTCATGTAGATCGTCAGCGACACGCCGATCGCGATCATCGTCACCTTGGTCGACTCGCCGACGCCCTCCCACAAGATGAGCAGCGGGCTGAGGGCGATGATCGGGACGAACCGCAGCATCTGCACGTTGTTGTCGACGAGGTCCTCGCCGAGGCGGGTCAGCCCGGCCACCAGCGCGAGGCCGACCCCGATCGGGATGCCGAACCCCAAGCCCCAGAGCACCCGCTGCAGCGAGGCCCAGAGGGCGTGGGGCAAGGTGCCGTCGACGACGAGGTCCTTGCCGACGGTGAGCACGGTGGACGGCCCGGCAAGCGTGTGCGGGTCGAGCCAGCCGACCCGGGCGGCCGTCTCCCACAGGGCGAAGAACGCCACCACGCCGAGGAGGCGCTCGATGCCCCGGGGGACCCCGAGGCGGCGACGGGACCCCGACGGGAGGACTCCGGTGGGGAGGGTGACGAGCACGAGTGCGGCGTCCGCGACGCGATCAGGCGCCGTGGCCACCACGGGCGCCTCGACGAGAGGCTCGGCGAGGTCGGTCATCCCTGTGCCGCCTGTTCGATCAGGTCGGCGAAGCGGGTGTCGAACTCGGCGGTGACATCGACCTTCGACGGGATCTCCTCGTTCTCGGCGAACAGGTCGGCGAGGTGCTGCTGCGCCTTGTCGATGTCGTCGGGCAGGGTGAGGAACGTGGTGCCCTTGCCCCGCTTCACGAGCTCGTCGGCTCGTTGTTGCGAGAGGCCGAAGGTGTCGACGAACACCGCCTTGGCGATCTTCTCGGGGTGCGCCTGGAGGTAGGTGAACGCCCGGACGATGCGGCCCGTGTAGTCCGCGAGGGCGGCACTGCGGCCGGCATCGTCGAGGGTCTTCTGGCTGGCGATCAGGAACGAGGAGCGGTCAGTGATCTCGGTGGCCTCGCCGACCTGCGCCGCGGTCGGGTTGTCGGCGAGGTAGAGGCTCGTGAGCGGCTCGACCTGGACCCCGGCGTCGGCCGAGCCCCCTTGCAGCGCCGCGTTGACCTGGGTCTGCGGCAGGTTGACCGTCGTGACGTCCGACAGCCCGAGCCCAGCGCCATCGAGCGCCTCGAGCAGGACCGCCTCCCCCGCCGTGCCCTGCTGGTAGGCGACCTTCTTGCCCTCGAGGTCGCCCCAGTCCTTGATGTCGTGCCGTCCAGGCGCCGTCACCAGGCCGTACGAGCCGACGTCGCTCGTCCACCCGGCGACCGCCTTCAGGTCCTGCCCGGCGGACTGGGCGAAGATCAGGGGCGTGCTGCCGACGAAGCCGGTGTCGATGGCGCCGCCCTGGAAGGCCTGGAGCATGGGCGGTCCGCCGATGAAGGCCGAGTACGTCACGGCGTAGGGGAAGTCCTTGTCCTCGCCGGCGAGCTTCAGGACGGTCTTGAGGTAGTCGAGCTGGTCGCCGACCCGCAGCGTGGTGCCAGTCGGGACCTTCGTCGGGATCGCCACCTGCTTCGGTGCCGTGGTCGTGCCGCCGGCTTCGGCCCCGGCCCGGGTCGATGCCTCCGAGCTGCAGCCGGCGAGGACCGCCGCGACGATCAGGGTGGCGACGAGGACGAAGGGGGTGGGGGTCTTGGAGCGCACGATGTACTTTCCGCTAAAGCCGATGGGACTAGTCGGGTTTTAGCGAGTGCGGCGACCGATGACAACCCGACACCGGTCACACCTCGGTCACCTCGGTCAGAGCTCGACGGTGCCCGGCGCCTCGTCGGGGGCGACGGGGCGGTCACACGTGGGGCACCACGGCCGCAGCTCGATCGCGGCCCCGCAGGTCTCGTGGAAGGTCTCGGGGACCAAGCCCTCCCGGGCGGCGCCCCACGCGGACAAGGCGACGAGCGCGTCGTGGAGCTCGCGTCCCGGCGCCGTGAGGTCGTAGCTCAGGCGGAGCGGGCGGGTCTCGTAGGGGGTGGACACGACGAGGCCCAACGCATCCAGCCGGCGCAGCCGGTCGGTGAGGATGTTGGGCGCCGCACCCACCCGCTCGGCCAGGTCCCCGAACCGCTGGGGGCCATCCGCGAGGGCCTCCACGACGAGGAGCACCCACCGGTCACCGACCTGATCGAGCGCCGCGCGCAGCGGCGTCCCGACGCGGCCGGGGCGAGGTCGGGGGCGGCGAGGCACGGGGCGAGTCTGCCCCTTTGCAAGCGGCGAAGCGAGCGATAGGGTCACTTGCAACTCACAAGTGACCAGCCCAGGAGGCTCCCCCATGAGCGCCAATCCCCTCGCCGACCTGTCCGCAGCCGCCCGAGCCGCCTCGGCCGCGGCCGGCCCCTCCACCGTCGCCATCGGCCGTCACGCTCGCGGCACCGGCGTGGTGATCGCCCCCGGCCGGGTGCTCACCAACGCCCACAACCTGCGCGACCGCACGACCCAGGTCACCTTCGCCGACGGCCGTTCCGTCCAGGGCCAGGTCGTCGGGGCCGATGGCGACCACGACCTCGTCGTGCTCGATGTCGACACCGCCGATGCACCGGTCCTCCGGTGGTCCGACCAGGTCCTCGCGGAGGGCGACGCCGTCTTCGCCGCCGCCCGCACCGGCCGCGGTCACCGCGTCAGCTTCGGCCTCGTGTCGGCCGTCGATCAGGCCTTCCGCGGTCCGCGGGGCCGTCGGGTCCAGGGGGCGGTCGAACACACCGCACCGCTCGGACGCGGGTCCTCGGGCGGCCCGCTGCTCGATGCCGAGGGCCGCATCGTGGCCATCAACACGCACCGGCTCGGCGAGGGCTTCTACCTCGCCCAACCGGCCGACGAGTCGCTCCGCCAGCGCGTGGAGCAGCTCGTGGCCGGCCAGCACCTGGACGGCCGCCGTCTCGGGGTGGCGATCGTCGGCCCGCAGGAGAGCAACCGCCTCCGCCGCAAGGTCGGCCTCCCCGACCAGGACGGCCTCCTCGTGGCCGGGGTGGTCGACGGCTCGCCCGCGGCGGCCGCCGGGCTGGGTGAAGGCGACCTCGTCGTCGCGGTGGCCGGCTCGCCGGTCTCCACCGTGGACGACGTGTGGGACGCGCTCGACGCCGCCGGCGAGACCGTGGAGCTCGAGGTCGTGCGCGGCACCGAGTCCCGGACCGTCACCGTGTCGTTCGCCTGAGGTCGTCGCTCAGGACGAGAGGACTCGTGGCAGGTCGTAGGCGGCGGTGTCCTGGTCGCTGCGCACGGTGACCTGGACCGAGCGCGTGCCCGCCTTCACCGCCACGACGAACTGGTGCCCGTCGGCGATCGGCTCCACCTCCTGGCGGACCCCGTTCACGTCGACCGACACGAGGCGCTTGGTGGACGTCACCACCAAGGTGTCGACCTGTCCATCGGGGATGAGGACCGCCTCGGGGCTGGCGGGGAACACGCACCGCGACGACGGGCGGTCCGACCCGAGCCGGCAGCGCACCGACTGCTCCGCGCCGGCATAGGAGGCGTAGCGCGCACCGCTCGTGATCACCGTCGAACCGGGCTCGGGGTCGCGGCCGACGTATGGGCGCATCGTCTGGTCGACGAGCGCCATCCACTGCGCAGAGGAGATGTGTCGGACCTTGGCCGCAACGGGGACCAAGCGGTCGACGTCGACCTCGGCGGACAGCGTGACCCGGTACCCGTCCAGCAGGAACGTCAGCACCGCCTGGCCGGACTGGGGGTTCTCGAGGGCCCGTGCCGGGCGACCTCGCACCTTCGTCGCCCGCCCCAGCGTCGGGTCCAGGGACTCGTGGGGCCGGTAGCGGAACTGCAGCTGCACGTCGGTGACCGGACCCTTCAACGACCGGTACCGGATGGAGCCGCCTCGCTGCGCGGCCCCGTTGGCGCCGGTGTCGGCCTGCAGCGAGACCGGATCGGCGCCCGCGAGTACGAAGAACGGCCCGTGGGGCGCGGCCCGACGTGCCTCGGCGTCACGATCAGACGACGAGGACCCCGAGCACGCCGAGACGAGCATCACGATCGCCGCCAGCGCGGGCAGCCCGCGGACCACGAGGCTCAGCCGGCCTCGGCGAGCGTCTTCAAGCGGTCGAGCGTGGCGACGATGCCCTCGCGCAGTTCGTCGTCGTGGCCGTCGATCCCCCCGAGCAGGACCTTGGTGAAGACCCGTGCCAGGAGCGGGCGCTCGGCGAACGCCTCGCGGGACTCGGTGACCACCGCTCCGGTGCCTTCGGCCTCGATCCGATAGCGCCAGCGGTAGCCGCTGTCCTTGGTCTCGAACGCGAACTCCTTGCCCGGCTCCGCCGCGACCACGGTGTTGGTGGTCGACCACCGGGCGATGCCGCGCTTGTTCGTCCCCTTGAAGCGAGCGCCCACGACCGGACCGGTCGCGCCGTCGATCCACCTGCCCCCCGTGCACTCGGGGCTGAGGCGACCCATGCCGGCGACATCGGTGACGATCCCATAGATCTTCTCGGCCGGCGCATCGATGTGCACCGACGCCTGGTCGCTCAAGTTGCTTCCCGTCATGGCCCGGACCGTACCCCCACGGCGACGACCTCGGCCTCGGGGGTGTTGCGGTGCATCACCAGGAGCAGGAGGTCGTAGGAGAACTTGGTGGCGCCGGCGATGAGCAGGGGCCATCCGAACGTGGAGTGCGACAGCAGCGCGCCGGCGATCAGCGGAGTGGTCGCCGAAGCCAGGCTGCGGGGCACGTTGGTGATGCTCGATG
The DNA here is from genome assembly GCA_025463365.1 of Acidimicrobiales bacterium. Classification (GTDB taxonomy): domain Bacteria; phylum Actinomycetota; class Acidimicrobiia; order Acidimicrobiales; family Iamiaceae; genus Aquihabitans. Next base: position 17,958 of record JAOBWM010000189.1, on the reverse strand, counting down.
CCGCCGCTCGCTCGTGCGCTGGCACCACCGACATCACGAACGCCTGGCGGGCGGGCACGTCCATCTGGGCGAACAGCGCCCGCACGAGCAGCAGCGCGACGGCCACGGTGCCGTTGGGCGCGAAGGCAGCCAGGGCGAGGAGCGCGTTGGCCGGGAGGTGGGTGAACACCATCGTGCGGATCAGCCCGATCCGCTTGGCCAACACCGGCGCGAGGAGCTGCGAGCACGCGCCGAGCAGGCCGGCGGTGAAGAACACGCCGGCGGTGGCGCCTCGGCTCAGGTCGAACCTCAGGTGCAGCCACAGCACGAGCAGCGACGTGACGACGAAGCCGCTGCCGGCCGAATCGAGGCTGAACAGCGCGGCCAGCTCGAGCACGATGCGCCGCGACGCGCCGAGCGCCGGGCGCTTCTCCGGCGGCGGAGCCGTGGCCTCGGCGGTGTCGGCCGGAGCCGGCCTCGGTTCCCGGCCTGGGATCGAGCGGTAGAGGACGAGGATCGCCACAGCGGCGGCGGCGTAGAGCACGAAGCCCAGCCGCTCGACCGAGGTGAGGCGCCAGTCGGTCGCGTTGGCGATCCGGTCGGGCAGCCCCGACGCCAGTGCTCCGAGGGCCCCGGCGAACACCCCGCCGAGGTTGTAGACGGCGTAGAGCCGGGTCCTGGCGTGGCCCTCGACCCGGTCGGCCATGAAGGCCTGCTCGGTCGGGAGGAACACGCTCACGTCGCCCGCCGACGGGTTGAGCGTGCCCACGATCGCGACGATCAGCAGCGGCCAGAACGCGGTGGTCGCCGCGAACCCGACACCCGTCGCGGCCATGAGCACGCACGCCCACACGAGCAGCCGGCCGAGCGTCGTCCGGTGCGCGCCGAGCCCGAACACGAGCGTCAGCGCGGCCGACCCGAGCAGCGTCCCGGTGATGATCGCCCCCACGCGCAACGGCGAGAACCCGAGGTCGGTCAGGTACTGCGCGAGCAGCACGCTCACGAACCCGTCGGCGAAGCCGCGGATCACCCTGCCGGTGATCACCCGGCGCACGTCGTCCACCAGCGCAACCTACGGCCGGGCTTCTCGTAGGTTGGAACGGGTGCCGCAACCGCGCTGGACCACCGTCGCCGCCCTCGCTCTCGCCCTCGTGGTCGTCGTGGCGTCGACCGGGTGCAGCGGCTCGTCATCGGGCGGGGCGTCGGGCACGACCGCCCCGACTCCGACCTCGACCTCGAAGCCCGACTGCACCGGGCGCGGCGTGCCACGTGGAGCGGCAACCTCAGCAGCGAAGCCGCTCGTCGAGCACCTGGCGTTCGGCGGCGTGCAACGCGAGTACCAGGTGGCACTGCCGAAGGCGTACGACGGCTCGCACGCAGCGCCGTTGATCCTCCAGTTCCACGGCTTCTCCAGCTCCCGCCAAGCGATCGATGCCGACACGCGCCTGAGCCGCGACGGTGCCGCCGCCGGCTTCGCGGTGGTCACCCCCGACGCCCTCGGCGATCCGATGCAGTGGAACATGTTCGGCGCCGCGGGCCAGGCCGACGACTTCGGGTTCGTCGCCGCCCTCGTGAAGCAGCTGAGGTCCGACCTGTGCATCGATGCCGACCGCGTCTTCGCCGCCGGCCACTCCAACGGCTCGGCCTTCACCGGCTTCCTTCCCTGCCACGTCCACGACACCTTCGCCGGCATCGCCATGGTCTCGGCCACCATCCCGCCGATCTGCGCGACCGACGAGCAGCCGTCGATCTGGGCGACCGCCGGCACGAAGGACCCCCAGGTGCCGGCCAAGGGTGGGACCGTCAGCGGCAGCACCACCGGCATCCCACCCGCCGAGGACTCGATCGCCGCCTACCGCAAGGCGTACGCCTGCGACCCGAAGCCCGAGCGGTCCGAGCCGGTCGCAGGGGCATCCGTCGAGACGGCCACCGGGTGCAGGGACCACGAGCAGGTCGTGTACGTCGAGATCGCCGGCGGCACCCACCCGTGGCCCGGTGGCCTCGCCGCCGCGGCCGAGCAGGCCGACTCCAAGGCCGGCAAGACCTACGACGCCACCGCGGCCATCCTCGCCTTCTTCGCCAAGGCCTGAGCGGGCTGCCCTCGCGGTGGCATGCAACGGCTGGGCCCGGGTGCGGCGCCGGCCCCACGCTGCGAGGCTGGCACCGATGGATCTCACCGATCGCACTCCCGCCCGCGTTGCGGTCGACGATCCGGTCGGAGGTGCGTTCGCCGCCCTGCTCGCGACGCCAGGGGTGCGCGAGGTGTTGGAGCTCCGTTCGACGTTCGGGTTCCTCGCGTTCCACGGCGGCGGGCTGGAGGAGATGACCGACGTGGTGGCATCGGCCGCGGCGGCTCGGGCCGGCGCGTCGTACTACGGCGTGATCCACCCCGACGGCTGGGACCGACACCTGCGCTCGACCCTCGTGCGGCCCGAGGGCTCGCCGCAGCTGGCCGCGTTCCTGGACCACGTCGAGGTGGCCATCGCGGTCCACGGGTACGGCCGGGTCGATCGGTGGACGACGTTGCTGCTGGGCGGCTCGAACCGGGAGCTCGCGGCGCACCTCGGCGAGCACCTCACCGCCGCGCTGCCGGACTACGTGATCTGCACGGAGATGGACGAGATCCCCGCCGAGCTGCGCGGGATCCACCCGGACAACCCCGTCAACCGACCTCGGTTCGGTGGCGTGCAACTGGAGCTCCCGCCGCGGGTGCGCGGTCGATCCCCGTTCTCCCCGCCCCCGGGGCCGGACGGGCTCTCCCCTCCCACCGCGGCACTGATCGCGGCCCTGGCGTCGGCGGCGCGGACCTGGCCAGACCCCGACCCCGACCCCGACACCCGCCCGGAAGCCGTCGGCCCGGATCTGGGAGGCTGATGGCGATGTCTGGTGACGACGTGTTCCAGGGCCGCGACATGAGCATGCGCGACAAGATCGCCTTCATGCTCGAGCGGGAGGGCTGGGCGATGGACGCCGTCCGGGCCCGGACCGACCTCGAGGTCGCGATGCCGTCCTACGCCTACACGATCGGCTTCGAGGACCGCTTCGGGTTCCCCGAGGTGTGCATCTTCGGGCTGTCGCCGGTCGCGTGCCGCGGGCTGTTCGGTTTGATCGTCGAGTTCCTCGCCGGCGGCACCGAGCTCCCGATCGACGCGCCGTTCATGGGCGTGCTCGACGGCGGCCAGCCGAGCGCCTTCCTCACCGTGGACGCGTCGGCCTCCGTCGGCCTGTTCCCGGCCCTGGCCGAGCACCACACGATCGCCGGCGAAGCGCCCGACGCCTTCCGCATGGTGCAGTTCGCCTGGCCCGACCCTGCCGGCAAGCTCCCCTGGGAACCCGGCTTCGCCGACGCGCTCGCCCCGGTCCAGCTCCTCCTGGGCGACCCGCCCGCCTGAGGTTCCGCCGCCCGGTCGCCACGCTGGAGCTCAGGCAGGCGACGACGGGACGACGGAGATCGTCGGGCTACGGGATCAGCCCGGTGGGTTGAACTGGCCGAAGCGGATGTTGTTGCCGAAGGGGTCGCGCATCCCGCAGTCGATCCCGTAGGGCTGGACGGTGGGCTCCTGGGTGAACTCGACGCCCTTGGCCTTGAGGTCCTCGAACGTCTTCTGGCAATCGTCGGTGGCAAAGGCGAGCCAACCCCCCATGGCGCCCTTGGTGAGCAGGTCCCGGACCTGCTCGGCGGTGCCCTCGTCGAGCGCCGGCGGTCCCGGCTTCTCCAACAGGATCTCCCGATCGGGCTGGCCGGGCACGCTGACCGTGAGCCAGCGCATGAACCCGAGGTCCGCGTCGGTCTTCACCTCCAACCCGAGCTTGCCGACGTAGAAGTCGAGGGCCTCGTCCTGGTCGAGGACGTAGATCTGCGATTGCGTGAGTGCGTTGAACATGGTGATCAACGTAGGGACGCGAGGTGAGGATCGCTTCTCCAAAGCTGCGGTGTTTGCGCGACCTGCGAGACCGAGCGCCGAGGCGCTCCACGACACCTCGACCCCAGACTCAGTCTCGGGGGCGCATCCACGCCATGGCGAAACAGGTCGGGACCGGCGCCGCGGGCGTGGTGATCGGGCCTCGCGAGCGGTACTGGCTCGGCGACTCCCCGACGATGTCGCGGAAGGTGCGGCTGAACGTGCCGAGGCTGCCGAAGCCGACGGCGAGGCAGACGTCGGTGACGCTGCGATCGGTTGCTCGAAGCAGGAACATGGCGCGCTCGACCCGACGACGCTGCAAGTACCGGTGTGGCGTCTCGCGGAACGTGGCGCGAAACGTCCGGCTGAAGTGCGCCTCGGACGTGTGGGCGATGCGAGCGAGGGCCGGGACATCGAGCGGCTGGGCGAACCCCCGGTCCATTGCATCGCGCGCCCGCAGCATCCGACGGTTCGACTCCTCCGTAGCCCGACTCACCCACCCATCCCACCACGCGACCGCGACCACCTTCACCTGTGCGAGCCGGGGGGACGGAACCGACATCACCAACCTCGTTCTCGTCTGCAGCAGCCGCCGGGGCCCTCGCGCCCGGATGGAGCGGGCCCCCGCGATCTGCGCCACCCCTGCACCGTCGGCCCACATCGCCATCGCCTGACGGTCGACCGACGAGGTCGGGCAGGGGCCGTTTGGTTGTCAGATCCCCTGGGTAGGGTACGAACATACGTTCGATGATCCACAGATCCTGAAAGGTCCCGGCGGACATGGCGCTGCTCTCCGAACCCCCACCCCCCGCACCATCTCCCGACGACCAACAGCTGGTCGAGGCCTTCGCCGAGCTGTTGGCCGCAGATCACCTGGCATCGGAGCCGGGTGCGTGGCTGGCCGAACGGCTGGGGATGATCGACCGGATCCGGGCCCGGCTCGACGCCAAGCAGTTGGACGTGGTGGCGGCGTGGTCGTCGTCGATGGACTGGGCCGTTGCCGGGTACCGCTCCGCGAAGTCGTGGCTGGTCGGCCACACCGACGTCTCCGCCGCTCAAGCCTCCGCCTGGCTCCGTACCAGCACGGCGTTGGCATCGATGCCCCACACCTCCGCCGCCGCCGCGTTGGGGCGGATGGGGTTCGCCAAGATCTCCCTGCTCGCCGCAGCCCGCACCCGCGACACCGCCGAGGCGTTCGACCGCGACGAGGAATCGCTGGTCGAGATCGTGGCCGGGCTGTCCGTCGACGGGACACGCCAGTTCCTCCACGCCTGGAAGCTGCGCGTCTGCCCCGATACCGAGACCGACCTCAACGACCCCGACCGCGACCGCCTCCACGTCTCGACCACCTTCGGCGGGCGGGGTGTGGCCGACGGCGAGTTCTGTCCCCAGAACACCGCCATCTTGTTGGGCGCCTTGGATGCCAAGGTCGACGCCTGGCACCGCGCCGGCGCCCTTGATGGCGACACCCGCACCCGCTCCCAGCTCTACGCCGCCGCCCTCATCGAACTCGTCTCCGCCGGCAGCGGGCGCCAGACCCAACACCGCGACTTGCGACCCCTGGTGCTGATGGGCGTCGACCACCGCACCCTCGCCAAGCTCCCCGTCGACTCCCCCGAAGACGCTGCCACCCGGTACGCCGAGATCTACGCGCCGGGATCAGACCCCCTGCCGGTTCCGGTCGAGACCATCCACCGCAACATGTGCAACGGCGATGTCTGTCGCGTCGTCCACAACGGCCGATCCATGCCATTGGACGTCGGCCGCCGAGAACGCCTCGCTACCGCCGACCAACGACGAGCCCTCATCGCCATCGCCCACGGCGTCTGCGAATGGTCCGGCTGCGCCACCCCCGCCGCCTGGTGCGACACCCACCACCCCCACATCTGGGACGCCGACGGCGAAACGAACATCGACAACCTGGTCCTGCTCTGCAACGGCCACCACCACCTCGTGCACGAAGGCCACTTCCACGTCACCCGAAGCCCCGACGGCATCGAGATCCGCGACCCCCACGGACAGCTGGTCCCACCTCCGCCCAACCAACCCCGCCCCGACTGAACGGAGCGGGCAAACCCGGCCCCCGAAGGCGGTCCGACGACCCGGGACGCCACGAGATGGGAGCCTGAGCCGATGAGCCAGCCCGACCAGCCCGACCAGCCCGACCAGCCCGACGAGACCGCCGATTACGTCGGGATCGTGCGGTTGCAGCGGGCGTACGCCGACGCGGTCGACCGGCGGGACTGGGCCGCGCTGCACGGGCTGTTCACGCCCGATGCCGTGATCACCCTGGATCTCGTGACCCGGCCGGGACGCGAGATCGTGGGGCCACAGGCCATGGGCGAGTTCATCGGGCCGGCGATCGAGAAGTACGCCTTCTTCGAGTTCGTGATCCTCAACACCCACGTCGAGCTGTACCCCGACGACGACCGCGCGGCCGCGACCGCTCGCGTGTTCATGTGCGAGATCCGCCAGGAGACCGGCGCAACCGAGCGCGACGACGCCTTCGGCCTCTACCGCGACCGCTACGCGAAGGGCAGCGATGGACGCTGGCGCTTCGCCCAACGCCGCTACCGCTCGATGGGCCGGTTCCCGTCCGGCGTGATCTTCCCGCTCGACGCCGGCTGAGCCGACTTCACCAGCGGTCAGGCCGCGACGTCTGCGGTGGGGAGGGCGGCGGCCGTCAGGTCGAGCACGGCACCGCCGGAGGAGGCCGGGGTGGCGTTGCGGTTGGCGAGGCGGTGGCGGACGAGTTCGATCAGGACGCCGACCAACATGCCCGACCCGACGCCGAGGCCGATCCCGAGGAGCAGGTTGTCCTCGAAGAGGTGGCCGCCGGCGAAGCCGATCAGCCCGGCCTGGCCGGCCCAGAGGATGGCGCCGGTGACGATGCTGGCGCCGAAGGCCCGGGCCCGCATGCCGACGAAGCCGGCGGTGAACGTGGTGGCCGTGCGACCGCCGGGGATGAACCGGGACACGATGAGCGTGCCGGGCCCGTGCTCCTCGAGCATGCCCTCGGCCCAGCGGACCGCCTTGCCGGTCCGGCCGGTGAGGCCCCGGGTGAGCTTCCCGGCGGCGGCCGAAGCGAGGCGCCGGTTGCGGTACCGGTGGCCGATCAGGAACGAGAAGCCGTCGCCGGCCACGGCACCGGCCGCGGCGGCGAGGATCACGAGCGGGAGCGAGCCGTCACCCCGGGCGGCCAGGACGCCGGCGGTGACGACGATGCTCTCGCTCGGCATGACCGGCAGCACCGCGTCCAGCGCGACGACGGCGAAGACCATCACGTAGATCCACTCCGACAGTGCTGCGAGGTGTGCGAGGTCGAGGTTCATGCTGCCAGCATCTGACGGGGTGGTTGGAGGAACCTTGTGGCTCACTTGGACCACCCCTGCAACCCCCGGCACCTGCTCGTTCTTCCCTCATCGTTCAGACCCGGGCGTCGTAGGCGGCGGTGGTGAGCAGCCAGGCCAGGACCTGGGTGCGGGTCGCGGCACCGCTCTTGAGGTTCGCCTCCCACTGGGTGCGCTCGGCGCTGGTGGGCACCCGACCGAGGCCGGGGCGGATCACCGAGTAGAGCTCGGTCAGTCCCTTGAGGCGGGCCTTGAACGAGGCGCCCTCGGAGAGGGTCACCATGAAGGCGCCCCGCTTCGTCGTACCCGAGCCGAGGTACTTCAGGCCGGCCGCCAGCTCGGCACTGGTGGGGTTGCGCTTGAGGGTGTTCAGGTGCACCCGCTTGACGTAGTCGGTGTTGGTGAGCGTCCCGTACTTCGCCTTGAAGCTGCTGGAGGCGGCCCAGGTCTGGGCGATCGACGAAACGGTGCTCCCGGCCCGCAGCTTGGCGGCGTAGGCGTCGAGCTGGGCCTGCGACGGCACCGTCTGGAAGAAGGCGAAGTAGGTGCGGACCACATAGGCCAGCTTCGAGTTGGAGGTGCTGTTGCTCATGGCGAGCATCAGGTCCGTGGGCTTGGCGGTGCCGGCGGTGAGCTTCGGGCCCCACGAGGCGAGCTCGGTGCTCGACGGAGCCCGTCCGGCGAAGTCGCGGTACTGGCGGTCGATGAACGCCGCCACCGTCTTGAACGGGGGTAGCGCATGGGCCGACAGGGCCGAGGACGGGCCGGTGCCGGCGGCGCTGGTGGCGGCGACGGTGAACCGGTACAGCCGGCCGGGGGTGAGGCCGGTGACGGTGGCGGTGGTGGTCGCCGTCCCGGTGTTCACCGTCTTGGCGACCGTGCCGGCCGCGTCGACCTTGGCGGTGACCACGTAGCTCGTGACCGGACTGCTGCCGGGCGCGGAGGGGGCCGTCCACGTGATCGTGGCGGCGTCCTTGGTGACGGCGCTGACGACGGGCGTGCCCGGGGCCGACGGCGGGGTGGCAGCGACCGTGATCCCGAGTTCCGGCGAGGCCGATGCGGCGTGGGTGGTCGAGCCCAGGAAGGAGCCGACGAGCTTGTGGGTGCCCACCGACAGCGTCGGCAGCGTGAAGGTGGCCTTGCCTCCGGCCAGGGCGACCGGCGCACCGGAGGTTCCGTCGAGGGTGAAGCGCACCTGGCCGGCGGGAGCAGACCCGGAGGCAGGCGTGACCGTGGCGGTCACGACGTTGCCGGAGCGGCTGAGCGCCGTGGTCGTGGCGATGCCCGACGCGCCCGAGGGCGACTTCACGACCTCGCTGAGGCCGGCTGACGTCGACGTGGCCAGGAGGTCCGACCCGTCGTAGCGAGCCGTCATCTGGTGGGTGCCGAGGGGGAGGGCGCGTGTGTAGGTCGTCTTCCCGTCGGGGCCGAGCGGGGCGGAGCCGAGCTCGGCGCCGTTGTCGAGGAAGGTCACCCGACCCGTCGGGATGCCCGATCCGGAGGCCCGGACGACGGTCGCCGTGAAGGTAATGCCGTCGTCGGTCTGGGCCGGGTTCAGGTTGGTCGCCAGCGTGGTGCTGGTGGCCGGCCGGGAGACGGTGATCGTCCCCTTGCCCGTGGCCTGGGCCACCGCGGCGCCGGTCGGCACGACCGTCGCCTTCACCGTCCAGGTCCCGCCGCCGAGGCTGCCGGGCACTGCCAGGGTGGCGGAGACGGGCGTGCTCGGGGCGCCGACGGCGACCAGCACCGTGCCGAGGGCGACCTCGGCCCGCACCGGGTTGGTGCCCGTGGCGGTGAAGATCACGTTCCCGGCGGCGACGGCGTCACCGGCGGACGGGGCGATGGTGGCCTTCACCGAGAAGGCGGCATCGGACGAGGGCGTCGTCGGTGTCGCCGCGACCGCCACCGTGGGAGCGGGGGCGGTGCCGTCGGCGGTCACCAGGACGGTCGCCGGCGGCGAGGTCGAGGCCTCGCTGGCTGCGTCGCTCGCCCACTTCGCCGTGAGGGCGTGGCTGCCCTGGGGCAGGGCGGTCGACAGCGTGACGTCGGCGGTCCCGTCGGTGATGGAGAACGCCTGCAGGGCGTTGCCGTTCTCGATGATCGCCACCGAGCCGCTCGGGCGGTACTGGCCCGAAGCGCCGGACACCTTGATGCGGAGCTTGGTGAGGTCACCGAACTTCGTCGGCGAGTTGAGCGCCGTCAGCGTCGTGGTGGTCTGGACCTTGCCGACCGTGACCGTGGCCGCCGGGGAGGTGGCGCTGCGGTACCGATCGTCGCCTCGGTAGGCGGCCACGAGGGACCGGGTGCCGGTGCTGGTGAACCGGTCGGGGATGACGGCGGTACCGGCGGCGTCGAGGCTCGCCGAGCCGACCCGCTGGCCGTTCTCGGTCAGCTCGATCGAGCCGGTCGGGATCCCGGCGGTGCCCGTGATGGAGCCGGTGACCTTGACCGTGACGTTGACGGTCTCGCCGGTCAGGGCGGTGGCCTTGGCCGGGGTGGCCGCCACCGTGGCGGTGTTGGCGGCGGTGCCGGGGGCCTTGATGCTCTCGGTGCCCACCGCGATGTTGTCGGCCTCGCCGGCGGCGCCGTCGTTGGCGACCCCGTCGGTGGTGAAGGCGATCAGACCGGCCGGGCGGGCCGAGTAGTCGACGACGTCGGTGTCGGCGTCGCCGGAGATGGCGTCGCCGCCGTCGGGCGTCGAGCCCTGGTCGAACCGGTCGTTGCCCGCCCCGCCCTTGAGCGCGTCGTTGCCGGCCCCGCCGACGAGCAGGTCGTTGCCGTTGCCACCCTCGAGGGTGTCGATGACGCCGATCCCGATGAGGGTGTCGTTGCCGTCACCGCCCTCGAGGCGAGCGGGGTCGCCGGAGAGGTTGACGAGCGCGTCGCGTCCGCCGATGCCCTCGAGGTGGGCGATCTGCGGGTTCCCGACGTCCACCACGCTCATGGCGTCGTCCTGGTTGGTCCCGATGACGTGGTCGACCTGGTAGTTCACGTCGTCCCGCTTGCCGTCGACGGTGTCGGACTGGTCGACGGCGTTGCCGTCGTCGGCGCGGTACCCGACGGTGACGGTCACCGGGTTGGTGCGGCCGGCGTAGGACACGATGTCCTCGCCGGCACCACCTTCGATGCGGTCGGCGTTGGCCCCGCCGATGAGCGTGTTCTTGCCGGCGCTGTCACCGATCCAGTCGTCGCCGGCACCGCCGTCGACGGTGTCGTCGCCGTCGTCGCCGAAGACCCGGTCGTTGCCCCCACGACCCTCGAGGGAGTCGTTGCCAGCGCCACCGAACATGGCCTGCGTGCCATCGGTGGCGATCAGGGTGTCGTTGCCGTCGTTGCCGGTGACGTTGTCGTAGGTCGAGGGCGCGGTGGAGCCCGTCATGGTGATGGTGTCGTTGCCGGCCTCACCCCACAGGTCTTGGTTGGCGGGCCAGCCGGGCCGAGCCTTGCCGTCGTTGCCCGAGTCCTCGATGACGTCGTCGCCGGGGCCGCCGCGGACCTCGTCCGAGCCGGATCCCACGGTGACGGTGTCGTTGCCGTCGCCGGCGTAGATGGAGTTGCCGCCGTCGGTGTCGGTGACGACGTCGTCGCCCATGTTGGTGCTGATGGCGTCGACACCAGGGCCGCCGGTGACCTTGTCGACCATGGCATCGGTGTTCGACCCGCTGAAGGAGTCGATGCCGGGGCCGAGGTCGATGGACGTGCCGGCCATCGGGCCGTTGAGCCCGAGGTGGTCGTCGCCGTCGCCCATGACCGCGCTGACGGTCCCGGGCGTGTCTCCCTTCACGGCGCTGGCGTTGAACGTGTCGTCGCCGTCGCCGCCGGTCACCTTGTGGTTCCCGACCGGGGCGCTGAACGTGTTGGTCTCGCCCGAGCCGAAGTCGACCGTGACGTCGCCGGCGTCATACGTCGAACCCGAGTCGTTGCCGGCGCCGAAGTCGATGACCTCGTCGCCGCCGCTGGCCGGCACGACGTCGTTCCCGTCGCCCATCACGTAGGTGTCGCCGTTCCCGGGACCGTCGGGCGTGCTGGTCCCGTGGTCCTGGTCGTAGGCCTGGTCGTTGCCGTCGCCGCCCTCGAAGCGGTCGATGCCGCCGCCACCGCTGAGGGTGTCGTTGCCGCGGCCGCCGACGAGGGTCTGCGAGCCGGCGAAGGCGAACAGCTCGTCGTTGCCCGAGCCACCGATCAGCTTCTCGATGTCCGCCTGCGGGGCGTCGCAGCGGGAGGCGTTGCAGTCGGCGCCCACGGCGCTGCCGTTGGCCTCACCGTTGTAGGCGGTCCCGTTGAGGCTGACGTACACCTTGTTGGTGCGAGCCGAGTAGTCGAGGGTGTCGAAACCGGTGCCGCCCTTGATCGCATCGGCACCGATCCCGGCGACGTCCAGGTCGTCGCCGGCACCGCCGTCGACGGTGTCGTCACCGGCGCCGTCGGCCATGCGGTCGGCGTCGTCGCCGCCGTACAGCCCGTCGGGGCCGCTGGAGCCGCGGAGGTCGTCCTTGCCGGCTTCGCCGTAGAGGACGCCGGGGCCGGTGAGGAGGTCGTCGCCCTTGCCGCCGTGGAGCTCAGCGGGGAGCGAGCCGGCGCGGAGGTCGTCGTCGGCATCGGTGCCGATCACGATCTCGGCCTCGGCCACGTTGTCCTTCTCGTCGGCGGCCAGCGGCCCGTCGTCGGGCTGGCCGTTGATGTCCACCAGGACCGGGCCGGTCTCGGTGGAGTAGTCGGCGGTGTCGGTGCCGGCTGCTCCCTGGAAGGTGTCGGAGCCGTCGTTGCCGACCATGCGGTCGTTCCCATCGGCACCGATCAAGAAGTCGGAGCCGGCGCCGCCCAGGACGGTGTCGTTGCCGGCACCACCGATGAGCAGGTCGGTGCCGCCCGCACCGTGCAGCGTGTCGTCGCCCGATCCACCGTCGAGGGTGGACCCGCCGGTGGCCGCCCACAAGACGTCTGCGCCAGGACCGCCGACCGTCGTCTCGGCGCCGGCGAAGGAGTCCCTCTCGGTGGTGCCGGTGGCGCCGCTCGTCTTGCCGGCGCGCAGGTCGATCGTCATGCCGGCGTCATAGCGGTCGGCATAGCTGACGGTGTCGTTGCCGGCCCCGCCGTCCACGGCATCGTCACCGGCGCCGGGGAGGATGGTGTCGTCGCCACCCTCGCCACGGAGGTCGTCGGCGCCGCCGTTGCCCACGATCGAATCGTTGCCGTCGCCGCCTCGGATCAGGTCGGTGTCAGGGCCGCCCTGGAGGGAGTCGGCGCCGGCCGGGCCGGGGGTGCAGGTGAGCGAGCCGTCGGGCACGGACAGGGCCGGGCCGAGGTCGCCGTAGATGGTGGCCGGACCGGAGTCGACCGAGATGCTGTCGCGACCGGGACCGCCGCAGACGTACGCCGACACGGCACCCGGGCGGGGCGCGGCCGAGGTGATGGTGATCGTGTCGTCGCCCGCCGCGCCGTCGACGAACACCCGAGTGATCCCGGTGAACGTCTCGTCACCCAGGGCCGAGGACACCTCGACGCTGCCGGCCGCGTCCATCTGGTTCACGAAGATCCGGTCGGACTCGGGCGAGGTGAACACCTCGAGGGTTCCGTCGCTGTACTGCTTGGCGGTGACCGGAGCGTTGGTGTCCACCTGCTGCGTGTTGCAGAAGTCGGTGAGGTCGGGCTCGTTGAGGATCACGGCATCGGCGATCGGGAAGTGGACGTCCTTGATCGGGGTCGAGAGGTTGACCCGGACGAAGGCATCGATCCGGGCCGAGGCGTTGAACAGGCAGACCGGGTTGGGGTTGACCTGCAGCTGCTTGATGATCTGCTGGGGGCGGAGCTTGCCGTCCTCGGTCTTCAGGTCGATCTGGGCGTTGGCGTGGACGCCGCCCTCGGCGAACACCCCGAAGCCCGGGACGCCGACGCCGGCGCCGACCACGACCTCGGCGTTGGCGTCGAGCTCGGGGACGTCCTCGCCGTCAGCGTTGTAGTCGTCGAGGTAGAAGCCACCGAGCAGGCCCGCCGCGACCGACCCGAACTTGCGGTCGTCGGGGTTGTCGCTCGTGAGCTTCTGGTACGCCTGGCGGATCCCGTAGGTGTCGAAGCCGGCGGCGAAGTGACCGGCGACGTCGAGGCCGCCACCGAAGTACACGGTGGCCGGGCCGACCGGGAAGGCGTACGGCCCGATCGGGACGTGGAGGAACGAGCCTCCGGCCTCGAAGCGAACCAGCGGGACGTCCTTGCCCAGGAGGAGCTGGAACAGTTGCTGGGGGTGCTCGAAGGCCGGGAAGGTCAGCGATCGGTCGTTGGGCTGGAGCTTGTCGGACAGGTCCGGGTTCACCCCGGCCGCCTCGAGGCGGCTGAGGACCGAGGTGCCGCCCTCGGCCATGGTCGGCGACGTCACCAGGTCACCAGGGGCGCCGGCGCTGGCCGGGTCGGCCGCCTTGGCCGTGTCCACGTGGAAGCTGCCGAGCGGGATGTCGCCGAGCGTGCCGGTGCTGCCGCCGAAGCTGCGGGTCAGGTCGGAGATGTAGGTGATCTTGTTGATGGTGTCCATCTGGTGGCCGCCGGTGGCGCTGTCGACCGCGTTCATCAGGTCGATCCACGTCGGGGCCGGCTTGCCCGCCGAGCGGGCCGCCTCGGCGATGCCGGGGATCGGCTTGCGCAGGCCGTCGATGGTGCTCTCCAGCGGTCCCGTGTACTTGCGGATCGTCTTGGCCACGGGGGCGGCGAAGTCGGAGATGAACGAGCCGGCGTTGACCCGGACGTTGTCGAAGGCGATGTCGAAGTTGGTGCCGCCACCGGGGGCGCCCGTGACGCCGCCGGGCTGGCACTGGATCCCGCCCGTCATCTTCAGGTCCGCCTTGAGCGACGGGAACTTCTTGTCGCCACCGGTGGCCAGGCCGAGTCGCACGTTGGCGCAGGCCGACAGCGACGGGTTGATCTGGACGGTGCCGAGCTGCGAGAGCGTGATCTTGGCGTCGGTGCCGCCACCGGCCAGGTCGACGCCCACCATGGCGGCCACGTCGGGCTGGCCCGGGGTGAGGTCGGAGATGGAGGCGGGGATGAAGGCGATCTGGGCATCGACCTTGTTCGGGAGCGAGGCCGTGGCCTCGACCTTGAGCTCAGGGCCGGTGCCGAAGGCGTCGGTCGGGATGTAGAAGCCGTTGGTCCGATCGATGCCGAACGCGAGGTCCATCTGGAAGCCGACGGCGGCGGAGAGGCCGGTGTCGCTGGTGAGGCGCAGGCCGGGGAAGCCCGAGTCGAGCGGCTTGGTGGTGGTGCCGGCCGACTTGCCCAGCGGCAGACGCACCTGGAAGTCCTCGATCTTGGTGGCGGCGTCGGTCGCCGTGCAGTCGGCGACGGTGGTTCCGGTCTTGCACTTCAGGACGACCTCGATGTCGCCCTTGGTCACGTCCGTGCCGGCGTCGGCACCGTCGCGCAGGAGGCTGACGGAACCGGCCGGGCCGATCTTGTCGAACAGGAAGTCCTGGACCTTGGTGCGGACGCCGCTCGCGTTGTTCGCCGCAGTGAGCTGGTTGGTCAGGTCCTGCATCGGGTCGAGGACGCCGGTGCGGAAGCTGGCCAGCACGTTGGCGCCGGCGGTGGGGTCCGAGCCGAGCAGCGGGATCGTGGACCCGGCGGGCATGTTGCGCAGGGTGGCCTCGAGCCGCTCGGTGAAGGAACGGATGCCGCCGACGAGCAGTGCGTACTGCACCGAGTCGGTCTTCAGGTTGGCCACGACCTGGGCCGTGTCGAACGTCCAGCCCGACGGGGTCAGCAGATCCGGGGCCCGGAAGCCGAGGTCGCCGAGGTAGGCGCCGTTGACCGTGACGGGCAGGGTGGCGCAGGCGTCGGCCACCGGCGAGCAGCTGGACTTGGTGCTGGTGGTGTCGTGTACCGCTATGGCACCGGCCTTGGGGGCCAGGGAGTCGGCCCAGGCCGTGAGCCCGGCGGCGTAGATGCGCTTGGGGCTGGCGGCGTTGGCCGTCGACGACTTCAGGGCGTACCGGGCGGCGACGCTCGCCGTGGCCGGCTTGGACGAGATGCCGATCTGAGCCTGGACCGGCCCGAGCACCGCACCGAACGAACCCGACACGTTGGCACCGATGCCCAGCTCGAACGACGAGGTGTCGAGCACGAACGGCTTGACCGACCCGGACACGGTCGGGGCCTGACCGGCGGCGCCGATCGCGACCTGGGGCAGCTCCACGCCGACGCCGAGCCTGAGGCGGGCATCGAACGACACCTTGACCTGGCCGTCGGAGCTGACCGCGGCCAGGCTGTCCTCGCTGTTGCCGAGCGAGAAGTTCAGCGGCACCGACAAGGGCGCCACGGTCTTCGCGCAGCCGGGCAGCGCGGCCCGGTCCGTCGTGCACAGGCCGAGGTCGATGGTTGCGGTGAGGGCGGCGTTGGTGGTCGACCCCGACTGCGGCGTGAAGCCGAGGGTGACGATCGAGCCGACCTTGTCGTTGGCGATGCCGAGGGCGTCGCCGATCGTCTTCTCGACCCGCGCCTCGACCTGGTCGAGCGTCAGGTTCTCGTCGAGCTCGATGAGCTGGGCGAGCTTGTCCTCGATCTTGCCGAGGATCGGATCGATGTCCTCCGCCCGCTTGCCCGAGAGGGGGAGGGCCTTGAGGAGCTCGGGGTTCGTCTCGAGCAGCGTGCGCAGGTGCTGGACGCCCGCGTGGGTGGCGGTGAGGAGCTGGGTGACGGTGGCCCGCGGGTTGGAGGCGTCGTAGGCGAACGGCAGCAGCGTGTTCTGGAAGTTGCCGTCGACGGCGAGCTGCAGGGAGTTGGCACCGGTGAGTGCGGTCAGGTCGGCCCAGCCGATGGTGACCTTGCCGGCGGCGAACGGCGTGCCGCCGAGCTTGGCCGTCGCGTTCAGGCCGAAGGTCGGGACCTTGGCGTTGAGCGTGGGCTTGATCGTCTTGGTGATGTTCGCCGGGTTGTTGAGCTCGGAGAGTGTGAGCCGGTCGTCGGCGCCGCCGTCGAGGTCGACTGACAGGAGGGGCTTGGTGGCGTCCTTTCGGTCGAGGAGCGTGATCGGGCCGGTGGCGTCGTCGTCGGCCAGATCCACGTCGAGGAGCGAGAGCTTGGCGTGGAGCGCGGCCTCCGCAGTGACCTTGGCGTCAGCGGTGAGCTCGGGCTTGGTCGGGTCGAGCTGCAGGAAGAACCGGTCGCCGAACGCCGTGCCCTTGCGCAGGTCGATGCCGAGGCCGAGGTTCACGGCGAGGCTCGGGTCGATGGTGGCCTTGGCCGTGCCCTCCACCTCGGCAAGCCCGGTGCGGGTCAGCTGATCACCGAAGTCCAGGGTGCCTGCACCGACCTTGGGGCCGGGGGCGTAGAGGGTGGACAGGTCGAGCAGCAGGCGGCCGTCGACCACGTGCGGGTCGAGCTTGTCCATCGGGACCCCGAGGGCCGTCGCCAGCTTGGGCAGGATCTCGTCGATCGTGTCGAGGTCGGGCCGCTTGGTCGGATCGAAGGTGATGTTGGCCATGGGGTTGGCCGGGTCGGTGAGCCTGTTGTCGGTGAAGAACTTCACCAGCTTGTCGTTGGCCGAGATGACGTCGGCCAGGCCCTGCTTCACGAAGGGCACGTCGACATCCGCGCGCTGCTGGATGCTGCGGAGCGACGCGCTCAGCTGGGCGAGGCCGTTGACGAACTCGACCATGGTCACGCCCTCGAACTGGCCGAAGTCGTCGAGGTCGACGACGGGCGCCGCGAAGCCGTCGCACAGGTTTCCGTCGATCATCTTGATGGTGCCGAGCTTCGAGGTGAACCCGACCAGGCTGGCGCTGGCCTTCAGGTCCACGTCCACCGCACCGGAGGCGCACTTGGCGGTGAGGAACTCGAGCGGGTCCTTCATCTCGGTGGCGTCGATGACCCCGTCACCATTGGGGTCCTTGACCCCGTAGTCGAGATCCATGGTCACGTTGGCGGGGCCGACGGCCTTGAGGCCGAGCCCGCCCGTGGTGAAGGCGAGGGCCGGCTTGTCGGGGCCGTTGGCGGCCCCGTCGGTGCCACCGAAGTCGGCACCAAGGTTCACCTTCACGTGGCCGCCGAAGCCGTCCTTCAAGATGGCGACGCGGCCGGGGTCGCCGACCTTCTTGGTGAAGTCGAGGTGGATCTTCACGGTCTGGTCGAACGTGGCCTTGCCGTCGGCCTTCTGACCGGTGAGGCCGATGTCGCCGGCCTTCAGGGCGAGGTCGGGGTCCATGGCGATGGAGCCCTTGATCGTGAGCGTGATGTCGTAGACCTTCGACGGCAGCTTGGGCTGGATGTCGCCGGCGATGTCGAGGTCGATGTTGGCCAGGCCGAACGCATCGGTGCCGGGCTTGCCGTCGCCGTCGAGGTCGTCGAGCTTCTCCGACAGGTGGGTGATCGAGTCGTTGCCCTCGACGATCTTGTTCTGGACGTACGGCAGGAACTTCCCGAAGAACTTGTCCCGCATGAACGTCTGGACCTGCGCGCGGGCGCCGAACGGAAGCGCGTTGGTGAGGGCATCGAGGCCGCCGGTGCGGTCGAGGGTGGCGACCCACGAGTTGAGGGCGTCGCCGATCGGCCCGGCGTCGTCGAACTTCACCGGCAGCGGGTCGCCGCCGATCCCGAGCGCCGGGGCGACCTGGTTCTCGATCTGGGTGGCGTAGGCGTAGAGGTGGCCCTCGGCGTTGGGGTGAAAGGCGCCGTCGGGGTTGTGCTGGTAGAGGCCCGACTCGAAGAGGGTGCGGATCCAGCGGTCCTGGGCGCAGTAGCCG
>JAOBWM010000162.1 GCA_025463365.1 Acidimicrobiales bacterium | reverse complement strand
GCCTCGGCAACTGGTCGGCCTCATCGGTCACGGTGACGGTCACCGACGTCGGGTCGAGCCTCAGGGTGATCATCGCGTTCGACGAACGGGTGTGCTGGATCACGTTGGTCACCAGTTCCGAGGCCATGAGGCGGACCCGCTCACGCGCGTCGCTGCTGAGGTGATCGGCGATGTCGAGCTGGTCCATCCGCGAGGTCAGCCAGAGCCGTGCGAGTTGAGGCGCCGTCTCCAGGCGGCCGAGGTTCCTCGACACCTCGATGGTCAGCACGTGCTCGACTCTGCGGACCGAAGGGCGCCCGGTGGATCGGTCGACCGGGTGAGACGGCGACGCAGTGCGGAATCCACGCGAGCGACCAGTTCCTCAGGGCTGAACGGCTTGAGGAGGTAGTCGTCGGCGCCCCGATCGAACCCGGCGACCCGGTCCGAAACGGCGGTGGCAGCCGTCACGAAGAGCGCGGGGGTGTCGCTCGTGCGGCGGATCCGTTCCAAGACGTCGAAGCCGGTGCCGTCGGGAAGGCGCACGTCCAGGAGGACGAGATCGGGTTCGACATCCTCGAACGCGAGGTGTGCGGCAGCGGCAGTCGCGGCATCGTGCACGCTGGCGCCCTCCAGCTCGAAGATCGATCGGATCAGGTGGCGGTGGGCCGGTGAGTCGTCGACGACGAGGATGCGAGCGCCACTGAGCGCCTGTCGAGGACCCGATGGCGAGGGGGTGGGCGGGTGCCCAGGTTCCAGTGCCGCCATGACGGCGTGGTTGCCGCCGACAGCGGATCGCAGATCGGAGGGACGTCCGATGAAGTAGCCCTGGCCGCCGCGCACGCCCAGCTCACGGAGGCACCGAAGTTGCGGCCCGGTCTCGATGCCCTCGGCGATCACGAGGGTGCTCACGGCTGAGGCTCCTGCGATCAGACCGCCCACGAGCTTGGCGCGACCGGCGTTGTGCTCGACGCCTCGGGTGATCTCCTGGTCGAGCTTGATGATCTCGGGATCGAGCCGCAGGACGTGGCGCAGGCTCGCAAAGCCGGCACCGACGTCGTCGATGGCGATGCGGACGCCTCGGGCACGGAGGGGGGCCAACGCAGCCTGCAGCTCGTCGTAGTCGTCGACCCGTGCGTGCTCGGTGATCTCCAGCACGAGCTGATTGGGTGGCGCTTCAGCCAGCGCGGCTCGGACGTCGGGCATCAGGACTGCTGCGGGCGAGACGTTCACCGCCAGGTAGACGTCCGGTGCGAGCGTCGTGGCTGCTCGGATGGCTGCCTGGATCGCCGCCCGCTCGAGGTCGATCCCCAATCCGACCCCGTGGGCCGCCGCGAACCACACGTCTGGAGGATGGGACGGCTCGACACCGAAACGAGCGAGCGCCTCGACGCCCGCGACTCGGCGGTCCTGCAGGTCGACGACGGGTTGGAACACCACAGACGGTTCGCCCCACGCGATCGCCGAGCGGATGACGTCGACTCCGATCACCGACGGGCGTGGCTGGTCGCTGCACGAAGTCTCCACGGTGGTTGCCGCCGCGAGTCCGAGGATCCGGCTGGGCTCGTCATCTCGCGTGACCGGGAGCACCACCGCCTCTGGGTACAGCTGTCGAGCCATGGCAACGGCCGTGACACCAGCCGCGCTCCGTTCGCCAGCGCCGACGACGATGACGTCCGGGCACTCTCCTCGCATTCGTGGCTCCGCGACGTCCTTCGATACCGCCAGGAGACGAAGGCCGGGGTCGCGGGCGGCCGCCCGCCCGCAAGCGTCGCGCAGCTGGCTGTCGCGGACCGCGACGAAGACGAGGAGCTTCCGCCTGCCCTGAGGGCAGGGGTCAGGTGTGGACGTAACCATTGCGTCTCTCTCCGAAGGAGCGATGAGGGCCGGTTCGGGTGCCGAGGACGGGCGAGAGCCCGACGCGCCACGTGCTGTCGCCGACCCGAGCCACATCGAGGTCGACGGCGATGCTTCCGCACCCCGAGAGAAGCCGAACCCGGGCTGTGGCATCGATGTGTGTCGTCGCGTCGGCGAACGCGAAGCGCAGGCGGCCGATGTCGTCGGGCTGGGTGACAGCGGCCAGGGGAAGGCCTTCGCTGAGCAGTTCGCGCAGGAGCCCGGTCCCGCTGGTGAGGCTGCGCACCAGCCAGCGGTCATCGAGCGTGGCGTCCGCGTCGTAGGCGGGCGATCGCTGGTTGACCGGCCGCGCATCCCCGTCCACCCAGGGCCCCGCGGCCGAATCAGCGATCGGGCCCGACAGCGCTCGAGCCACCCAGACGCCGAAGCTCGATCCCTCCGGCCGGATCACTCGCGCTCGGACCATGACGACGACGACCGAACCGTCCGGCCGGTGCCACAGGCGACCGTGAGCCTCGGTGGCGTCGATCACGCCTGCGGCCGCAGCCCTCGCGATCGCCGCAGCCTCGACTCGCCGGCTTGGAGGGAGGAACTCGAGGCCCACGTCGGCGTTCGGGCCCAACAACTCCCTTGCTGGGGCCGACAACTCGATGAAGCGGGTCGATGGCAGCTCGAGGAGTCCGACCACTCCTGGCGCGTTGCGAACGGCTTCCCGCGAGGTCCCGAGGCGGGCAAGGTCGACGTCATCCTCAGTCTGGTCTCGCGGAACCCGGGTGGAGGCAGCCGACCCGGCGACGCCGGTGCCGCCGAGGGAGGATCGCCCCTCTGCATCCTTCATGCGTGTCGGCTCCGTCGCCACGGCCGGTCTGGGCCCGGCGATGCCGCAGCGGGAGTCGGCGTTCGTTCGCAGGTGGGCATGGGAGCCTCCTTCGCGCGAGCTGGACTTTTGGTATGGTAGTCCGCGGGGGGTCATCTGACAATGTCAATTGACGTACTTGCACCTAGCGATGAAACTCACCTCGAGGAGTCACGATGTTGGGTACGAGCTTCGGGCACGACTTGCGCACCATTCGGGAACGCCGGGGCTGGGCGCGCGAAACGCTGGCGTTCCATGCGGGCATCAGCGTGGCGGCCATCGCACAGATCGAAGCGGGGCGCCGTCCCGATCCTCGGCTGAGCACCGTGATCGCGCTGGCGCAGGCGCTGGATGTCAGCGTCGACCGCCTCACCGGCCGATCCCTTCCGCTCAGCGGCGGGCCACACCCCCTCCAGCACCGCGCGCTGCTCTACGCCACAGACGACGAGTTCGTGGAGGCGTCCATGCCGTTCCTGACCGACGGCCTCGAGCGCTCCGACGCAGTCATGGTCGTCACCGACCGCTCTCGGATCAAGCGGCTCCGTCGAGCGCTGGCCGGCGATGCGCAACGCGTGGAGTTCCGGGAATCGTCGAGCTGGTACGCGACACCGCAGGGGGCGATGGAGGGTTACCGCGCGTTCGTCGACGAGCGTGTCAGCACTGGGAGCGCGTGGGTTCGCATCATCGGCGAGCCCGTGTGGGCCGGGCGCTCCGCTCGCGAGGCGCGCGCGTGGGCCCGCTACGAAGCGCTGCTCAACATCTCGTTCGCGGCGTCTCCCGCAACGATCATGTGCCCGTACGGCACGCAGTCCCTTCCGCCGAGCATCGTTGCCGAGGCGCGGTGCACCCACCCCGAGGTCACGAGCGGGACGACCTCCGATGCCAGCCCGACCTACCGCCAGCCCGAAGCGTTCCTCCTCGATCGATGACGCGTCCCGAGGATTCCTGCTGGTAGGAGTACGACCAGTTCATCGTCGCAGTTTGGGATCGGATCGTCGACGGGCGCAGGGGCAGCCGACTCGGTGTCGGAGGTCAGAAGGTCCAGCGAGTGGCGCCACCTGGTTCCACGGTCGCCAGCGCCGTCGCCGAGTGCACCGTGAGCCGGTAGACCAACCAAGGCGGCGGCCCGGCCGACGGCGCGCTGTACGTCGCAGTCAGGGCTTGCCCGGTGTCGTCGACCTCGGCCGGCCAGCCTTCGGCAGCCCAGCGTGCCGCCATGTCGGCGACGACATCGGGTTCGGTCACCCGCTGCGCTTCGCCCTCGACGACGAGATCGAAGGCCGCCGTCGCCACGCTCAGGCTGCAGCGGGGGTCGCGGGCCAGGTTGCGACCCTTGCGGGTGCGCTCTCCGGTCTCGAACCAGAACGATCCGTCGACCCAGAGCGCCCCGATGCCGGTCAAGTGCGGGCCGCCGTCGCGGTCGATGGTGGCCAGCCAGCAGGTGTGGCGATCCGGCCCTCCGGCACCCGGTCCCTGGGCCACCCCGACATCGAGCCGGGTCGTGATCTCGGCCCAGTCGAGCTGGGGTGTTCCGTACAGCGCTTCACCGAGGTTCTTGGCTTCCATGCTCGTCTCCGACTCTCCGATCGCCCCATTTTCATCGCGCCGTCGACGGATCGGTGGGCCGACTCGTCAGGCCCCCGCCAAGTGAGCACCCCTGATCACGTATCTTTCGAACCCCGTGACGGCCGAGGGCTCGCGAAGGTTGGCTCGTTTCCACCAGTAGCAACGGATCCCTCCAGTCAGTTGGCCGGTGGTCCTGCCGTCTCGGCGGGGCCGGACCGTCGTACCCCAGGGCGAGAAGTGCGCTGCCAATGCAGCAAGGACCACTCGTGACCCGAGGCTGAAATTGGTTCGCAGTACGTTTGAGCGAAGCAGGCCGAGGTGGACTGCGTCACGCGTGCGGGTGTGACGACCGGTGAGCACGACGCCGAGATCGCTGAAGGGGGTGAACCGATGCTGACTGAGGTGGGCGACGGCGTCTGGCTTCGGCAGAGCGACTGGGTCTGGACCAATTCCATTGTGGTGCGCGGGGAGGATGGGTTGATCCTGATCGATCCCGGCATCGATGGTTCCGAGCTGAACCAGCTCGCCGATGACCTGGA
>JAOBWM010000120.1 GCA_025463365.1 Acidimicrobiales bacterium | reverse complement strand
TCGCGTCCGCGCAAAGTCGGCAGCAGGAACGGGTCGGCGTCGAAGGTGCGGGCGAGGGTGTAGTGCACCGCGGCCACGTGCTTGCACGGGTTGGCGACGTCTGGGCACGAGCAGCTGGTAGTGAGGTCGCGGGGGCCGGGGAACAGGGACAGGCCGACGACGTCCAGCGTCTCGTCGATGTCCTCCGGCATCCGGCCGTCGAGCAGCGCCGCCGAATGTCGCAGTTGACGGGCCAGCGCGTGGATGGCCGCCGTCCACTGTGCGTCGGTGAACACGGGGATCCGCATGCTGACCCGGTACGGTCTGGGTCGGCTGCCGAGCACCCGGGCGGTGACCTCGCCGGGCGCGACGACGAGGTCGGTCACCGCGCCGTGGCGCGCGTAGGTCCGGCCCCGGGGCAGGCGGTTGGCGTACGCCTGGCCGAGCGCCTCCAGCGCGGCGATCCAGCGCTGTCCCCACCAGGTGAGCCCGAACTTGGTGGCCATCAGTCCTCCACGTCCTCGGTGGAGAGGTTGACCAGGGCACGCAGCTCGTCGTCACCCAACTCGGCCAGCCAGGCCTCGCCGCTGCCGACGACGGAGTCGGCCAGCGCGCGCTTGTCTTCGAGCATGGTGGCGATCCGGTCCTCCAACGTGCCGGCGGTGACCAGCTTGTGGACGTTGACGGTCCGGGTCTGCCCGATCCGGTACGCCCGGTCGGTGGCTTGGTCCTCGACGGCCGGGTTCCACCAGCGGTCGTACAGCACGACGTGGCTCGCCGCGGTCAGGTTGAGGCCGGTGCCGCCCGCCTTGAGCGAGAGCACGAGTGCGCCGGCGCCTTCGGATGCCTGGAACTCGGCGATCATCCGGTCACGAGCGCCCCGGGCCAAGCCGCCGTGGTAGCAGGAGATGGGCTGCCCGGTGACCTCGGTGAGGTGGTCGGCCAGCTTCTTCCCCCACTCGGCGAAGTGGGTGAAGATCAGGATCTTCTCGCCCGACGAGAAGACCGAGTCGACGATCTCCTCGAGGCGGGTGAGCTTGCCGGACCGGCCGGCGAGGGGACGATCGTCGGCCTGGTACGCAGTCGGGTGGTTGCAGATCTGCTTGAGCGCGGTGATGGCGGCAAGGATCGCTCCCTGCTTGGGATCGCCTCCCACCTGGCTGGAGTCGGTCACCAGCCCGTCGAGCACGGCCTGGTAGAGGCCGATCTGCTCGGGGGTCATCATGCAGTGGTCGAGCTCGTCGATGCGGTCCGGGAGCTCGGCGGCGAC
Source organism: Acidimicrobiales bacterium (assembly GCA_025463365.1). Lineage (GTDB taxonomy): Bacteria > Actinomycetota > Acidimicrobiia > Acidimicrobiales > Iamiaceae > Aquihabitans. The sequence continues at coordinate 2,614 of JAOBWM010000120.1, read as the reverse complement.
CTCAGGCTCGCTCTTGGTGCGGCGGAACACGAGGATCCCGTTGAGGGCCCGCAAGGCGGCTTCGCCCTCGCCCTGCATCTGGGCGATGAACGCCGGCCGGGGCCCGACGAGACCCGGGTTGGTGAAGTCGAGGATCGACCACAGGTCGCCCAGGCCGTTCTCGATCGGGGTACCGGTGAGGGCAACGCGCGTGCGGGCCGGGATCCGGCGGAGCTGCTGGGCGGTCTCGCTGGTGCTGTTCTTGATGGCCTGTGCCTCGTCGAGCACGAGCCGGTCCCACTGGCGGGCGGAGAGGATCTCGACGTCTCGCACGGCAGTGCCGTAGGTGGTGATCACGAGGTCGTGACGGTCGAACTTGTGCTCAAGCTCGGCGCCCGAGGCGCGGTTGGCGCCGTGGTGGACCATCACCTTCAGGCCGGGGGTGAACCGGGCGGCTTCGGCGGCCCAGTTGCCGACGACCGCGGGAGGGGCGATGACGATGGCGGGGCCCTCGCCGGCCGTGCGAGCCAGGTGGGCGAGCATCGTGGGCGTCTTGCCGAGGCCCATGTCGAGGGCCAAGCAGCCGCCGAGCTCGACGGTGTGGAGGAACCGGAGCCACGCCAGCGCCTCGGCCTGGTAGCTGCGCAGCTCGCCCACGAAGCCCTCGGGGCGCGTGATGGGTTCGGTGGGGATGTCCTGCGCCTTCTGGAGCAGGTCGGTGGCCCAGCCCTCGCCGTCGACGGTGAGGGCGCCCGCCAGGTGGGTCCCCTCGAGGCCGACCGAGTGCCGGAGGATCTCGGCGCCGGTCAGGCGCGTCTTGTCGGCCCGTTCGGCCAGGGCGGCGGCCGCCTCCTTGAGGTCGACGGCGTCCAGCTCGACCCACTTGCCGTGGGATCGCACCAGCGGCTTCGCCTCGGCGGCGAGGCGGGCGATGTCGGCGGCGGTCAGCTCGACATCGTCGAACAGGACCGACCACCGGACGTTGCTCAGCTGGTGGGCACCGACCACCGATTCGCCGGTGGGCTCGGTGAACAGCTTCAGCGACGGGCTGGGCTTCTTGCGCGACAGGGCGGGCACCCGCACGTCGAAGCCGGCGGCCTCGAGGGCCGGGCCGCGCGCGGTCATCAGCTCCCAGGCTTCTTCCTGGCTCAGGTACACCTGGCCGCGCCGCATGGCTCCCGGGCGCAGCAACGGCTCGTAGATGCGTTCGATGCGCAGCAGCTCGTCGGCGAGGGGCTTGGTCGACTTGCCGTCGGCCAGCGCCACCTCGATCGGCAGCAGCGTGCCCTCGGCACCGGGGCCGAGCACGGAGAGGAACCAGGCATCGCCCTTGTCGGGCGGGTCGAGCTGGACCACCAGGCGAACCCGCGCGGTGCCGGTGACGGGCTTGCTCCACCGGTCGATCCGTTTCGACACCTCGGCACCTACCGCCACCGGGGCCTCGAACGACGAGCCGTCGAGCCGGGTGACGAACGCCTCGGCCACCGCCGCCGTGGTTCGGGTGGCGGGCGGCGGGGCGGCCAGGTTCGCCATGGCGGCCGCCTGGCGCAGGATCGTGTCGACCACCGAACCGATGACGTCGAGGGTGACGGCGCGGGGGTCGGCGTGGGCGAGCACGGTGACGGGGCCGGGCATGGCCGCGGCCATGGCCGAGACGGTGGCCTCGTCGACCAGGGCCGGCACCCACGTGACGCTGAGGTCGAGGTTCTTCGAATCGGTGCGCTTGGCCCCGGGAAGGGTGGGGACCACCGCGCCGTTGGCCACCTGGCGCACCGCGGCGACCGCGACCCGACCGAGCCACGCCACGCTGGCGCCGACGCCTTCACGGCCGAGGCCGGCGCCCACGGCGACCAGCCAACCGAGCGCCTCCCCCACCGGGATGGCCAGCGCCGCGGCGCGAGCGCCACCGGGCAGGACCACCGACGGGTGCTGGCTCCAGCCGACGGCCGGACCACCGATGGCTTCGAGCCGATCGGAGAGCTCGGCGGAGGTGGCCGGCACGGTGCCCGGGCCGGCGGCCCACACCACGATCTCGCCGTGGGACCACGACGCCTGCAGCCGCACCTCGCCGGCCGGGTCGGCGGCGGCAATGGCGGCGACCGGGTCGTCGGTCTTGCTCAACAGGTCGTAGGCGGCCTCGAGCTTGGCCAGCTCGGCCTCGAAGTCGGCGACGACCTGGGCCCGCTCCCCGCCGTTGAGGCGGCGCACTGCCTCGAGCCGGTCCTCGGTCTCCTCGAGCAGGTCCTCGAGCACGTCGAGCCAGCGGTTGCGATCAGCCTCCAGCAGCGCGAGCTGCTCGGGCGCGGCGGTGGCATCCGCGGCCGCCCAGACGGCATCTTCCAGATCGTGCGACGTGTCCTGCATGAAGGTACGGACGCTCCCTGCGCCTCGGCCACCCGCACCAGACGGGCGGTGCCTCTGTCCGCTCGTTGCGTTCACCGGTGTGGTCCTGGACCGGACCACCTCCCACCGCCTGTACCGCAGGCGGGACGCCGAGCAAGGTGAAGTGTACCTCGGCCACCAGCCCCTTGGCGACATCGGGATCGACCGATCCCAGACGACGCCCGGCCGGGCCACCTCTTCGTTGAGGTGGAGCCCGGCCGGAGTCCGTTGGGGGTGTCGGTTGTGCGCATCC
>JAOBWM010000105.1 GCA_025463365.1 Acidimicrobiales bacterium | reverse complement strand
CGTGCAGCAAGCCGGGGAACGGGTACAGCGACGCGGCGAGGAAGGTGTGGCCCATCACGGCCAGGCAGGCGCAGATCGCGCGGAACCCGTCGATCGGCTCGCACCACGGGGTGGCCAGCTGGCCGGTCACGGCCGCCACCGGTCGGGGCCGGCGGCGCGCCGGTGCGACCCGAGCGGCCGGAGCGGCCGGAGCGGCCCGCGGCGCGGGCGAAGGGCCATCACGGCCCGTGGAGGCCATGGCATAGGACGCTTGGTGTGGTGCCGGCTCGGCCCCGGCCGCCACCACCGCGTCGGCTTCGAGGCCTTCGCCGGTGAGCCCGGCATCGGCATCGCCCTCGACCACGTCGGGATGGTGTGGTCCACCGCTCGAGGGACCGCGCGCCTCCGTCCGATCGCCGCCCTGGCCGCGGCTCCACCGGTCGATCGAGGTGCGGAACCGCGCCGCTGGGAGCTCGACGACCACGAACGTGGCGACCGCCAAGCCGAAGGCCAAGAACAGCGTCGGCATCCCGAAGCCGTGGGTGCCGGGGAACGGGAACCCGAGCAAGCCGCGCCCGTACCAGGCCTGGGTGTAGTGGATCAGCGGCACGTGCCACAGGTACACGCCGTAGGTGAGCGGGGCGACGATCTGCAGCGGTGTGCACGCCATCAACCGGACGAACAGCGAACGGCGCTTGCCGAACGCCACCGGGATGAACAGCAGCAAGGCCATCGCCATCTGCAGCGGGAAGTAGTAGCTGCGGATCTGGGCGTAGGGGTCGAAGCCGCGGCCCTCGGCCGCGGCCTGCTGAGCGGCCGCCGACCCATAGGCGTGGAGGGCGAAGTGGGCTCCCAGGAAGACGAGCCCCACGTAGGCGACGATGCAGATCCACCAGTTGTCGGACAGGGCCTTGATCAGCGGGTACCGGCGCCTGGTCAGCGACTGGCGCGTCTCGAGGACCGCGAAGAGCATCCCGGTGGGGAGGCTCATGATCGGGAAGGCGAGCTCGCCACCGAAGACCAGGCCGAGGCCGAAGATGATCGCGATGAGCGTGACGGTCCCGGCCACGAGGATCAGGAACGGATCGGCACCGGCGGCGTAGCGGCGTTGGAAGGCCTTGAGACCCGCCGAGTAGAGCGGGACGACGACGTAGAACGGCAGCTCGATGGCGAGGGTCCACATCGCGATGCCGAGCGGGCCGTTGAGCAGGTGCATCGGGTGCGGGAACGGCAGCAGGAAGATCGCCTGCACCCAGTCGGTGAGGCCGTGCAGCTGCGACGCCTCGTGGACGCCACCGGGCGGGAAGTGCGCCCGTGCGAACAACGACACGCCGAGCACCGTCCAGTACAGCGGGAAGATCCGCAGGACCCGGCGCAGGATGTACACCCAGAAGTTGGTGCTGCGGTCCGAGGTGGTCTCGGCCTTGGGCCGGGGGGCGAGCACGGCGCGGGCGAAGGGCCGGTAGACGAGGAAGCCCGAGATGGTGAAGAACACGATCAGCGCCGGGTAGGCCGCCGCGCCGTAGTACGCCACGAGGTGGTGGGTCGGGCCGAACTGGGAACCGATGTGGGCGGAGATCACCGCCCACGCGGCGAGGCACCGGAGTCCGTCGATGGCCGGGACGTAGCGGCGACCGTCGGCGTGGACAGGCCTGGCCATCTTGGCGGGGTTCAGCTGCATCCCTGCTCCGGGGTGTGCATCGGCGTGTGGGTCGACGAGCACGGATGCCCCGGACCACCAAGGCGGTGGATCCCGCCGGCGTCAGTCTGGCAGGCCGACGGCGGCGCGGGCGATGGCGGCCGCGGCCCGGGCGACGGCCCGGCCGTGGCGGCCGCCGGCATCGTCGCCCAGGCGGTCGAGCGGACCCGAGATGCCGACGGCCGCCACGAGCTCGCCGTCGACCACGACCGGCGCGCTGACCGAACCGACGCCGGGCGCTCGCTCGCCGCGGCTCGCCGTCCATCCGTCCGCCGGACGCTCCCCGGTGAGGATGCGTCCCGCCGAGCCGACCCCCAGCGGCAGCCGCGAGCCCTCGGCCACGATCGTGCGGAGCTCCTGGCCGGAGTCGAGCGAAGCGATGCAGACGCGTGCGTCGCCGTCGCGGACGTACAGCTGGGCGCTCTCGTGCGTGGCATCGCGCAGGGCCTCGAGCGCCGGGCGGGCAGCAACGGCAAGGGGCCAGTCGTCCGAGGCCGACCGGCCCAGGGCCACCAGGCGCAGGCCCAGCCGGTACCGGCCGTCCCCGTCGCGCCGCAACAAGCCGTGGGCCTCGAGCGCGGCCGCCAACCGGTGCGTCGTCGCCTTCGCCATCCCCGTGCGCGCGACCAGGTCGGCCAGGCTGCACGGCCCGTCGGCCGCCGCCACCGCGCCGAGCACGGCCACCGACTTGTCGAGCACGCCCACACCGCTTACCGTGTGTTCCATCACGTGACATGATCGTCCCACATGTTGGGACGGCGCAAGTCGAGCCCCTTCCCCACCCGCGAACTCGAGTCGATGACCATGCCTGCACCGAAGACCCTCAGCCAGAAGGTGTGGGACGCCCACCTGGTGTCCCAGGAAACCGGCGAACCCGACCTGTTGTTCATCGACCTCCACCTCGTCCACGAGGTCACGAGCCCCCAGGCGTTCGACGGCTTGCGCCTCGCCGGGCGCACCGTCCGCCACCCCGAGCTCACCGTCGCCACCGAGGACCACAACGTCCCCACGGCCGACACCAACCTGCCGATCGCCGATCCGATCAGCCGCAAGCAGATCGACACGCTGCGGGCCAACTGCGCCGAGTTCGGCATCACGCTGCACCCGATGAACACGCCCGGGCAGGGCATCGTCCACATCATCGGCCCGGAGCAGGGGCTCACCCTTCCCGGCATGACCATCGTCTGCGGGGACTCCCACACGTCCACCCACGGCGCGTTCGGGGCCCTCGCGTTCGGCATCGGCACCAGCGAGGTCGAGCACGTCCTCGCCACCCAGACGCTGCCGCAGCAGCCGGCCAAGACGCTCGCCATCACCGTCGACGGCGAGCTGCCCGCCGGCTCGACCGCCAAGGACGTGATCCTCGCCATCCTCGGCCGCATCGGCACCGGCGGCGGCATCGGCCACATCGCCGAGTACCGCGGGTCGGCCATCCGCGCCCTGTCGATGGAGGGCCGCATGACGGTCTGCAACATGTCGATCGAGGCCGGGGCCAAGGCCGGGCTGATCGCCCCCGACCAGACGACGTTCGACTACCTCCAGGGCCGCGCCCACGCCCCCACCGGGGCCGCCTGGGACGAGGCCGTCGCCTACTGGCAGACCCTCGGCACGGACCCCGACGCGACCTTCGACAAGGAGGTCGCCCTCGACGCCGCCGAGATCTTCCCGCACGTCTCCTGGGGCACCAACCCGGGCCAGGTGCTGCCGATCACCGGCTCGGTCCCCGACCCGGCATCGTTCGCCGACCCCGGCGAGCGCAACGCGGCCGAGCGCGCCCTCGAGTACATGGGCCTGAGCGCCGGGACCCCCCTCAAGGAGGTCGCGGTCGACACGGTGTTCATCGGCTCGTGCACGAACGGCCGCATCGAGGACCTGCGGGCCGTGGCCGCGGTGGCCGAGGGCCGACGGGTCGCCTCGGGCCTGCGCACCCTCGTCGTCCCCGGCTCGTGGGCGGTCAAGCAGCAGGCCGAGGCCGAGGGCCTCGACAAGGTGCTGCTCGACGCCGGGTTCGACTGGCGGGACCCGGGCTGCTCCATGTGCCTGGCCATGAACCCCGACAAGCTCGCACCGGGCGAGCGGTCGGCGTCCACCAGCAACCGCAACTTCGAAGGCCGTCAAGGCCGCGGCGGCCGTACCCACCTCGTCTCCCCCGCCGTCGCCGCCGCGACCGCCATCGCGGGGCACTTCGCCACGCCAGGCGACCTGCCCAGCCGATAGCAACCGACGGTGCTGAGGAGCCTCAGCGACCGAACCTCGAACGGAAGTGCAAACACGAATGGAAGCAGTACAGATCGTCACGGGGACCGCGGTCCCGCTCGACCGGTCGGACGTGGACACGGATCAGATCATCCCGTCGGACTGGCTCAAGCAGGTGGAGCGCACCGGGTTCGAGAAGGGCCTGTTCTCGGAGTGGCGCGACGACCGCGACTTCGTCCTCAACAAGGAGGAGTACGTCGGCGCCACGATCCTGGTGGCCGGGCCCAACTTCGGCACCGGCTCCTCTCGTGAGCACGCCGTGTGGGCCATCCAGCAGTACGGGTTCCGGGCCGTGATCTCGCCGCGCTTCGGCGACATCTTCCGCAACAACGCGGCCAAGAACGGACTCGTGCCGGTCGTGGTCTCGGCGGAGGTCGGCGAACGCCTGCTCGCCGCCATCGAGGCCGATCCCACGCTCGAGCTCACCATCGACGTCGCCCGGCGGACCCTCGAGGTCCCGGCGCTCGACCTCGAGGTGGAGTTCCCGCTCGACGGGTCGGTCCAACACCGGTTCCTCGAGGGCCTCGATGACATCGGCATCACGCTCCGCCGCGCCGACGACATCACCACCTACGAGACCACCCGTCCCGAGTGGCTGCCGACCACCAGCTAGAACCGTCCCCCATGGGGGAAGCGAGCAGGCGCACCGGCCACCGGATCCGGGCCCTGTCAGGCACCGCACGGTGGATCGTGATCGGCACGCTGGCGGCCTTCGCCCTGGTGCCGCTCATCGCCGCGGCCACCACGATCTCGGCGGGATGGCAGCCCACCGGCGACATCGCGGTGATCGGCATCCGGTCCCGCGATGCGTGGACCAGCCACGCTCCGCTCGTCGGCCTCACCACCACGGGCGCCGAGCTCACCGGCACGCCGGCCAACCACCCCGGCCCCATCGAGTTCTGGATCCTGGGGCTCACCACCCGGGTCTTCGGCGGTCGAGCCGGCCTCGTGATGGGCGCGGCGCTGATCGACGCGGCCGCCCTCGTCGGCATCGCATGGCTCGCGTTCCGGCGCGGCGGCACGGTCCTGCTCGCGCTCACCTCCGTGGCCCTCGCCGGGCTGATCCACTCCCTGACCAGCGCGTCGCTGCACGACGTCTTCAACCCGGAACTGACCACGTTCCCGATGCTGCTGAGCCTCGTCGCGGCATGGTGCGTGGTCGTCGGCGACCTCCGGGTGACCCCCGTGCTGGTCGCGGCAGCGAGCGTCGCCGGCCAGATCCACCTGGCCGGGGCCGGCTTCGTGGGCCCGCTGGTCGTGATCGGCCTCGGGGCCGTCGCGCTGGCCTGGAGGCGCCACCCGCGCGCCGTCAGGCGAGAAGGCCCGTACCTGCTGGGCGCGCTGGGGCTGGGCATCGTCCTCTGGCTGCCCGTCGCCATCCAGGAGCTGACCTCGCAGCCGAGCAACATCGCTGCGCTCTGGCGGGTCGCCACCGTCCCCCGCGCCCGCATCGGGTTCTCGTTCATGGCCGAGCGCCTCGCGTTCGCGGTGGCACCCCCGCCCTCGTTCCTCCGAGGCACCGGCCGGCTGGGGTTCCTGACCGACACGTCGGCGATCGGCGTGTACCTCGCCGCCCTGTTGTTGGCCGCGACCGTCTCCGCCGCGATCCTCGTCAGGCGCCGCACCGGCCGCCGCGACATCCTGCAGCTCGCCGTCCTCCTGCTCGCCGCCACCGCGACCTCGTTGTGGCTCGGGGCGCAGCAGCCCTCGCTGGCCGCCTTCCGCGCTGACGGGACCCGCTGGCTCTGGGTGGTGAGCCTCGTGACGTGGGTGGTGCTGGCGTGGGCGGGTTGGAACCTCCTGCAGCCGTCGATCCAAGACCGCGCCCGGAGGTTCGTGGTGCCCGGCGGCGCCGCGTTGTCCGCCCTCCTGCTCGTGGTCGCCCTGACGGCCACGGGCCTCGCCGACCAGCGCGACGGACGCGTCATGGGGGCCACGAACGCGGCCGCATCGGCCACCCTGCGCGCCGTGCCGAAGGGCACCTACCACCTGCAGTTCGAGGGCAACCAGGCCCTCATCACCATCGGGCCCGGCATCGCCTACCGCCTCGAGGCCGCCGGACGGCACGTCCGTGTCGACGACAACACGTTCGGCCGGGCGTTCGGCTCCCAGCGCACACGGACCGGACCGGTGGACGGCAACCTCCGGATCACCTCGAACTCGAGTGGCACGCCATCGCCCGGCGAGGAGCTCGTGGCCGAGGTCGGCATCGACGGCGGACGGGTGGGCACGCTCCGCGTGTACCTCGAGCGATGAGCACCCGACGGGACCGGCCCCTCGGCAGCCTTGCCCGCACCTGGGCTCCGCTCGTCGCGCCGCTCGTGCTCGCCGTCGTCGTCGCGTCCTGGCTGCTGTGGACCCGGGCCGACCCGGCGCGCCAGGGCGGCTACTGCGTCAACGCCACCCGAGAGATCTCCGCCGTCCTGCAACACGCCGACACCGGCGCCGACATCGGCCGCGGCCCCCTCCCGGACGTGCAGGCGATCTTCGGCTCGCTCGGTGGGATCGACGTCAGCCGCCTCCAGGTCCGCACCCCGGCGGCCGTGCGCCCCGACGTCGCCGTCCTCGCCCGGCGCATCCCCGAGCTGCGCCGATCGGGAACCAAGGTCGACGCGGCCACGTCGGCCGCGTTCGCCCGGGTCGCGGCCGACTACCTCGAACGGTGCCGGCACGGCGCCTGACCCGCCGAAATCCGGCCTGGTTCGCCACCGGTAGGGTGACGTCCCATGTCCGGAGGGCGAACGCGCAAGCTGGTGACGGTGGCGACGATCGGTGCCGTGGTGGCCGCGATGGTCAAGGTCCTGCGGGGCGATCCCGCCCCTGCCTTCTCCAACCATCCCACGGTCGACGGCGGCCCCCGCCCCGCGCCGCCGGCATGGGTCGAGCCGACCGACGCCACCTGCCCCGAGGGGTATCCGGTGAAGGCCAAGCTCAAGAGCGGCATCTTCCACGTGCCAGGGATGCTCGCCTACGACCGCACCAACCCCGACCGCTGCTACCGGTCGGCCGAGGCCGCCACCGCCGACGGACTCCGCCCCGCCAAGCGCTGACCGAACCACCGCCGGATCAGGACGGGGGCGAGGTCTGCGGAGGCGAGGTCTGAGACGGCGAGGTCTGCGGAGGCGCGGACTGAGGCGGCGAGGTCTGGGGTGGCGCCGCGGGCGCGGCCGGCGCGGCATCCTGCGCGTCGAGATCGTTGCGGGCCTCGCCCACCAGTGCGGTGCGCTCACGGATCTCATCGAGGGCCGCTTGGAGGGCGGGGATGGCGTCGGCGGCGATGCGGCCGGCCAGCTCGGCCACGGCGTGCTCGATGCGATCGGTGGCATCGGCGGCCTGCGCCATCGGCTCGGCCCGCAGTGCCTCGGGCAGGGCCGCCGCGGCCACGAGCCGCTCGTCGAGGGCGATGGCCTGCTGCTCGAGCTCCACGCGCAGGTCGAGCAAGCCGCCGTCGTCATCGAAGGACTGGTTGGCCCGCAGCGCCTCCATGGCCGCCACGAGACGGCGGTGCAGCAGCGCCTCCGGAGCGTGCGAGCCACCCCATGACTCGGGCACCGCACCGGATCGGCCCGGCACGCTGACGTTGCCGGCGTCGTAGTCCTGCTTGGACCGCACGGCCAGGATCACCGCGCCGGCGACCGCCACCAGCGCGACGATCACCACGAGGGCGAGGAAGAACCCGACCAGCCCGACCACCATGGACCGCTAGCCCGACTTCGACTTGGAGGCGGCGTACACGGCCACGATGATCGCCAGGACGATCACCGCCGCGACCACGGCGAAGGCGATCTTGACCTTGCTCCACGGCCGCTGGCCTTGGACCTCGCCGGTGACGCCGTTGATGAACACCTGGAACGGCTTGCCCTCGAAGATCACCGTCAGGAGCCAGATCGGCAGCAGCAGGTGCTTGAACGTGAGCGAGTGGTAGTCGGTGTCCTTGCGCTCGATGCGCTGCTCGTCACCGCCGATGTCGCGACGCACGGTCGACTCGATGGCCGACTCCATCTCGGAGCGGGCTTCGGGAAGCTTCTCCTCGGCGTCCTGGTCGTAGGTGCGGCACAGGTGGCCGGCCACGAACTCCGGCGAGAACGGCTTGGCGTCCTGCGTCGGCCACGGCTCGAGCGCCTTGACCCGCTTCTCCACGAACCCGTCGTTGGCGAGGACCGTGATGTCATCGAAGGTGTTGGCCACCCGGCCCGACACGCTGCTCCACCGGGTGCGGGTCTCGGTGTGCTGGTTCTCACCGGAGCCGACGGTGACCGTGTAGTGGTCACCGCGCTGGCCGCGGTAGTCGGTGGTGGTGTCGGCGTCGTAGGTGAAGTACGCGGCGTAGATGCTCGTGAACGAGCCGGTCTCCTTGTACTTCTTGAACTCGCTGGGCGCGAACCAGCGCCCGTTGATCCACTTCTCCAGCTCGGTGCGGGCCGTCTTCTCGTCGACCTGGAACGGCAGGACGCCATCGACCCGGAGGCGGGCGGGCGCGTCCTGGATGTCGTTGCGCTGGATCGGCGTGGCGCAGTACGGGCAGCGGGTGGCGGTCAGCGTGCCGCTGAAGGTCGTGTGGCCGCCGCAGTTCTGGCAGACGATCTCCTTCTCGCCGGTGACCTGAGGGGCGGCGTTGGTCGCGATGAACTGGCGCAGCTGGCCCATGGTCGACGCGAGGTCGTGCTCGGTCGGCGCCTGCAGGCTCGCCGTGTCGATGTCGGTGCTGAAGCCGCAGCTGGGGCAGGCCAGCTTCTGGGTCGCGATGTCGAAGACGAGCTGTGCCCCGCACTGGCGGCACGGGTAGGTGCGGGTCTGCTCGGTGACCTGGAACGCGGCCAGCCCCGAGTCGCCGGTAGCCGCGGCGGCCGCCGGATCGAGCGGCGGCGGCGTGTCGAGCGAGGCGGGGACCTCGACAGGGGGAGGCGCGTCGATGGGGGGAGGCGCGTCGACGGGCGCGGGTGGCGGAGGAGGTGGTGGCGGCGGAGGGGGCGGTGGCGGCGGGTTCGAGGCAGCATCGCCACCGGGCAATGGCGGAGGCGCGGCCTCGCTCACGGCGCGACAGGCGGTGCGGGAGGCGCCGGAGGTGTGTCGGCGGCGGGCGGCGCATCGGTGGCCGGCGGGACGGGCGGAGGTGTGGGCGGCAGCGGCGGAGGGGCCTGGAAGAGCGGCTGCAGGGCGGCGACCGTGCTGGCCGCGGCCCACCCTGCCATGCCGGCGGTCCACACGAGCGACGTGGGCAGGAGCTGGCCGTTGGCTACGCCGGCTCGGAGCTGATCCATGGTGAACGGGCCCTGCTGGGCGCCGTTCATCTCGACGTGGAACGTCTGCCCGCCCGGCAGCGGTGGCGGTCCGGCCGCCGGAGCGGTCGCGGCGGCGGTCTGGCCCATCTGGTTCGCCATCTGGTTGGCCATGGCCATCCCCATCCCCATGCCCATCATCTCGCCCATGGTCCCGCCGCCACCGGGGTTCTGGGCGGCCGCCAGCATGGCGTCGGCCTGCTGGGCCTGGCTGTAGCGGTTGAGGTCGCCGACGTTGTCGAGGAAGCCGCTGGCCTCGACGCCCCGGGCCACACCCGCGGTCATCGCCGCGGTGATCTCGTCGGGCAGCGAGATGTTCATGGTGATCGACGGGATGGCCAGGCCGTACTCGTCGTCCACGCGCTGGGCCACGAAGTCGCGGAGCTTGTCGGACAGCTCCACCTGGCGGCCCTGCAGGTCGATCACCCCGAGCTTGGTCTCGAGCACGAGGTCGGAGAAGGCGAGGGTGATCACCCGGCGCAGCAGCTCGGCGACCTCGTCGACCTCGACCGCGGAGTCCGTGCCGATGACCTCCTTCAGGAAGATCTCGGGGTTCTCGACCTTGACCACGCACAAGCCGTTGGCCCGCACCTGCACCATCTTGAAGTCGGGGTCGCGCACCGTGACCGGGGTGGGCGTGCCCCACCGCAGGTCGGTCACCGGGCGGGTGTTGATGAAGTACACCTCGCTGCGGAACGGGCTGTCGAAGCCGTGCTTCCAGCCCTGCAGCGTCGACAGCACCGGCAGGTTCTCGCTCTTGAGCTCGTAGTTGCCCGGCGTGAAGCGGTCGGCCAGGGCTCCCCGGTAGACGAACACCGCCTCCTGGCCCTCACGGACGATGAGCTGTGCGCCGTTCTTGATCTCGTTCTGGTAGCGGGGGAAGCGCCAGGCGAGCGTGGACCGCGAATCGTCCATCCACTCGATGATGTCGACCAGTTCGCCCTTGATCTTGTCCATCAAGCCCATCGGAAACCCCTCGTCATGTCGACCCGTCGATGCGTGGTGGAGCGTAGGCGCGTCACCGACCGCGTTCAGACGCACCGTTCGAGCGCGCTCCAGCGGGCGATGAGCCAGGCCCGGCGAACGTCGCAGCGGCACCGTTCGGCCACGCGGAGGCGGGCGGCCCACAGCCCTGGCGGCGTCGCTCGTGCTCGTCTCGGGCGAGGGCCTTCGGGGTGCTCCTGGGACGGTGGCGCCGACGCGGGCTCGGCATCGGCCGCGGCGACCGGCGGTTCCAGGGCACCTCCACCGTGCTCCAGCCGTCGCATGACCGACCCGACGTCGAGCCTGCTCACGACACCGCTCACCAGGGACGGGCGAGCCCTGCGAACATCGGGAAGTGCTTGAGGTTCAGGGTGGCCAGGCGAGCGTCGTGGATCTCGGCGGAGGCGGCGATCACATAGTCCACGACATCGATGCCCTGGTGTGAGCGACGGTAGGTGCGCAGGTGGTGGCCCGCGCGTGCCGCGATGGCGTCGCTGACGGGCACGAGACGCAGCACTCCGAAGAGGCTCGCGACGTCCGCCCGTTCGGCGGAGCGCATGCCACCTTCGATCTCCGTGCGGCTGAGGACGCTCGCGAAGCGATCCTCGTTGGGCGTGGCCAACAGCAGCTTGGTCGCCTTCGGCTCGCCGCGAAGGTGCGCGATGAGGACCGTGCTGTCGAAGAACCGCTTCACAGACCGAGCCGGTCCAATCGGCCACCGGCCCCGCCGGCAGCACGAACGTCCTCGAGCCATTCGGGCCAGTCGGGGTAATCGGCGCAGAGGCCTGCCGTCGCCAGGATGGCGGCGCGTCCGTCGGCCTCGGCATCCCCGCTGTCCAGCGCGCCGTCGAGGATGCCGCGGATCACCTCGGCCTTCGAGACGGCGCGCGCCTCTGCGAGCTCAGCGATCCGGGCGTCCTGCTCCTCCGTCAAGTAGATCTGAGTCCGACGCATACATCAGCAGTATACATCGAAGGCTGCCGATGTGCTGGTCCTCCGAGCCCCCGGCGAACCCCGATGGTCAGCCGGCGCTGACGACGGCGACCGAGGTGATGCCGTCAGACGCTTCGAGGGACTCGACGACCTCGGCGGGCACGGCGTCGGTGGTGGCGATGACCATCACGGCCGCGTCGTGGTTCTTCGATGAGCGGCCGACGTCCATGTCGGCGATGTTCAACCGGGCGTCGCCGAGGATCGTGCCCACCCGGCCGATCACGCCCGGGCGGTCGTCGTTGTGGATGATCAGCAGGTGCGCGGAGGGCGGCACGTCGAGCGTGTGGCCGTCGATCTGGACGAGGCGGGGCTCGGCGCGCAGGCCCACGAGGGTGCCGGCGATCTGGTGGCCACCGCCCGAGATGCTCACGAGGTTGATCCAGTCGACGGTGCTCGACGTGGAGGAGTCCTTGACCTCGATGCCCTGCTCGGTGGCGAGCTGCGGGGCGTTCACGTAGGAGACCGGCTCGTCCGAGGTGGCGCCGAACATGCCCTTGAGCACCGAGAGGGTGAGGATCCGGGTGTCGTAGCCGGCCAGCTCGCCCTGGTACTCGATCTCGACCTGGGCAGGGATGCCGCCGTCAAGCCCCGCGAAGATGGCACCGAGTTGTTCGGCCACCCCGAGGTACGGGCGCACGGTCTCGCTGGCCTCGGCGGCGGCCACGTTGACCGCGAAGGGCACGAACTCGCCGGCGAGGGCCAACCCGACCTGCTCGGCGATGGTGTCGCCGGCCTTGTCCTGGGCCTCGCGGGTGCTGGCACCGAGGTGCGGGGCGACCACCACCGACGGCAGGTCGAACAACGGCGACTCGGTCGTGGGTTCCTTCTCGAACACGTCGAGGGCGGCGCCGGCGATGCGGCCCTCGCGGATGGCGTCGGCCAGCGCGGCCTCGTCGACGATCCCGCCTCGGGACACGTTGATCACCCGCAGGCTCGGCTTGGCCTTGGCGAGGAACTCGACCCCGATGAGGCCGATCGTCTCGGGGGTCTTGGCCACGTGCAGCGTGAGGAAGTCGGCCTGGGCGGCGACCTCGTCGAGGCTCACCAGCTCGATGTTCATGGCCCGGGCCCGCTCCGGCGACACGAACGGGTCGTGGGCGATGATCCGCATGCCGAAGGCCATCGCTCGTTGGGCCACGAGCTTGCCGATGCGGCCGAGCCCGATGACGGCGAGGGTCTTGTCGGCCAGCTCCACGCCCTCCCACTTCGACCGCTCCCAGCGGCCCTGCACGAGCGCGTTGTGGGCCTGAGGGATGTTGCGGGCCTGGGCCAGCAGCAGCGCCATGGTCTGCTCGGCGGCCGACAAGATGTTGCTCTGCGGCGCGTTGACCACCATCACGCCGCGCGTGGTGGCGTGGGCGACGTCGACGTTGTCGAGCCCGATGCCGGCCCGGCCGACGACCACCAGGTCGGTGCCGGCGTCGAGGACCTCGGCGGTGACGGTGGTGGCCGAACGGATGATCAGGGCGTGGGCGCCCTTGATGGCCACCAGCAGATCCTCAGGCGACAGCCCGAGCTGCACGTCCACGTCGTGGCCCGCCTCCCGCAGGGCATCGAGCCCACCGTCAGCGATCTTCTCCGAAACCAGCACACGAGCCATGGCGTCGAGTCTGCCGGGTGACCCGCCGAACCCGCCAACCCTCATGAAATGGCGTAGCTGGCGGTCGCCTGGCGACCCTCGGCTACGCCATTTCGGGGTGGGGTCGGGTCAGAGGAGGCCGACGGCCCCGGCCACGGGCTCGATGGGGTCGGCGGGGGTGAAGCCGAAGACCCGGCCGTAGAACCAGAGCTCGGCTTCCAGGCTGCGGATGATGTTGGCGGCCTGGCGGAACCCGTGCTGCTCACCCTCGAAGAGCACGTAGGCGTGGGGCACGCCCTTGGCGGCGAGGGCGGCGACGATCATCTCGGCCTGGTTGGGCGGCACGACCTCGTCCTCGCTCCCTTGGAACACGATGAGCGGCGCGGAGAACCCGTCGGTGTGGTGGATCGGTGACCGATCCTCGTAGGTGGCACGGGCCTCGGGCCACGGACCGACCAACCCGTCGAGGTAGCGGGACTCGAACTTGTGCGTCTCGGTGGCGAGGGCCGAGAGGTCGGCGACACCGAAGTGGCTGGCGCCGGCCTGGAACACGTCGTGGAAGCACAGCGCGGCGAGCGTGGTGTAGCCGCCCGCCGAGCCGCCACGGATCGCGAGCTGGCCGGCATCGGCGTGACGCTCGCGGGCCAGGTGACGGGCCGCGGCCACGGCGTCCTCCACGTCGACCACACCCCACCGACCGTCGAGCAGGTCGCGGTACGGGCGGCCGTATCCCGTGGAGCCCCCGTAGTCGACGTCGACCACGGCGAAGCCGCGGCTCGTCCAGAACTGCTTGGCGAGGGCCAGCACGTGGCGGGCCGACGACGTGGGCCCGCCGTGGATCATGACCACCAACGGCGGCTGGTCGCCGGGCGGCGCCGACACCTCGGGGTTGTGCGGTGGGTAGTGCAGGGCGTGCGCCGCCCGGCCCCCGGCCGAGGGGAAGGTCAGGTGCTCGGGCCGCGAGAACCATTCCGGGCCGAACGCCAGCTCGCGGGGCGCCACCAGGCGATCGAGGGCGACGGTTGGGGCGTCGTCGGCGGGATCGCCGCTGACGATGTCGTCGTCGCCCAGCTCGCCCTCGGTGCGGTCGCTGATGGCGACCCGGTACGGCGCCGGCTCGGCGATCGGCGTGCCGGCGATGACGATGGCCTCATTGCCATCGGACGACGCGATGACCTGCCCGACAGCGGTGAAGGGTGTCGAGAGCTCCACCAAGCCGCCGCCGGCATCGATCAGGCCGAGCCGCTCGGCGCCGTCGTAGGTGAGCGACACCGCGAAGCGTCCCTCGGTGAGCTCCGCCCACCAGCGCAACCCACCGACCCAGAGCGGTCCGCCGATCTCCAGCTCCAACCCCTCCTCGGCCAGCACGGGCTCGATCGCGGGCGCGGGAACGCGGGCATCGATCGCGAGCCCCTCGCGCGGCCGGGCCCGATCCCGGTCCGGCCGGTGCGCCGCCGTCGACGGCAGCTCCTCCTCGCAGGTCCGGTACGGCTGCCACCAGCCGGTGCGGTCGCTGCAGAAGACGAGGTCACCCGAGGACGTGAACCCGGGCTGGACCACCGACTCGGTCGGACCGCCGGCCACGACGACCTCGTCTTCGATCCCGATGGGGGCGCCCGTGGCATCGCCGATCACGGTGGCCACGACGACCTCGCTCCCGTCCCACGGCATCCGGGGATGGTCCCACTGGATCCACGCCAGGCGATCGATGTCGACCGCAGGCGAGTGGACGAAGTCGGGGCCCGAGACGAGCACCCGCACGAGCGAGGGATCGGCCACGGCGGCACCGTCGATCGGGATGGCCACGAGCTCGTTCATCGCCTCGCCGTGGGCGGCCACCACCTCGGGCTCGTGGCTCTCGCGCACGCAGACGAGCCACCGGTCGTCGATCCACGTGGGCTCGCTCCACCGCCAGCCGCGCGGCGTGGTGGGCGCGGGGCTGATCGGCACGGGCTCGCCGCCCGGATCCACCCGGTACAGGCGCTGGTCGGCCCAGTTGGCGAACACCACGACCCGGTTGCGAACACCCCACGCGCCGCCGCCGTACTCCATCACCGCCGTGCGGGCGTTCCAGTTGGTGCCGGCCGCCGCGGGGTCCGGGTCGTACGCCGGGAACAGGTCGTGGGTGTTGCCGGCCCGCGAGCGCCGCACGAGCTGGGAGCGGCCGCCCTCCGACGGGCGCAACTCGTTCCACCAGATGTCGTCCCCGTCGGTTCGGATCTCCCCGACCGCCGCGGCTCCCTCCACCAACGATGCCGCCGTGATCGGCGAGGGCCAGGACCCGTAGGGCAGTTCGCGCGTGTCGACGTCGGCAGCCATGACCGCAGTTCCTACAGGGCGAGCAGGTCGGCGATGCGCTGGATGCCCTCACCGAGGTCGTCGTCGCCCAAGGCGAAGCTGAGCCGGGCGTAGCCGGGCGCGCTGAACGCCTCGCCGGGGACGATGGCCACCTTCGCCTCCTCGAGGATGAGGTCGGCGAGCTCGAGGGTGGTGCGCACCTCGTGGCCGGCGACCTTGCGCTGCAGCACGGCCTTGAAGCTCGGGAACGCGTAGAACGCGCCCTCGGGCTCGAGGCACGTGACGTCGGGGATCGCGTTGAGCGCGGCGTACATGCTCATGCGACGGCGGTCGAACGACTCGCGGAACCGAGCGACGTCGTCGAGGCCGCCGGTGAGCGCGGCCAGCGCAGCGCGCTGGCTGACGTTGGCGACGTTGGACGTCTCGTGGCTCTGCAGGTTGGTGGCGGCCTTGACGATGTCGGTCGGGCCGATGAGCCAGCCCACCCGCCAGCCGGTCATGGCGTAGGTCTTGGCCACGCCGTTGAGCACGATGCACCGGTCGGCCAGCTCGGGCACGAGCACGGGCATGGAGTGATGCTCGTTGTCGCCGTAGGTGAGGTGCTCGTAGATCTCATCGGTGAGGACCCAGATCTCGTGCTCCACGCACCAGCGGCCGATGGCCTCGATCTCGTCGCGCGGGTACACCGCGCCGGTCGGGTTCGACGGCGACACGAAGACGAGCGCCTTGGTCTTGGGCGTGCGGGCCGCTTCGAGCTGATCGATGGTGACCCGGAACCCGCTGCCCTCGTCGGTGTGGATCTCCACGGGGACGCCACCGGCGCGGCGGATCGGCTCGGGATAGGTGGTCCAGTAGGGCGCGGGGAGCAGGACCTCGTCGCCGTCGTCAAGGAGGGTCGCCATGGCGTTGGCCACCGCGTGCTTGCCGCCGTTGGTCACCAAGACCTGGCCGGCATCGATGTCGTACCCGCTGTCGCGGGCCGTCTTGGAGGCGATGGCCTCCTTCAGCTCGGGCAGGCCGCCGGCCGGCGAGTAGCGATGGTTCTTGGGGTCGCGACAAGCGGCGACGGCGGCCTCGACGATGTGGTCGGGCGTCGGGAAGTCGGGCTCGCCGGCACCGAAGCCGATCACGGGCTCGCCGGCGGCCTTGAGCGCCTTGGCCTTGGCATCGACGGCCAACGTGGCCGAGGGGGCGATGGCGGCAATGCGGTCGGACACTCGGGTTCCCATGGGGACCTCTCCTGGCTGGCTCGACGTGAGCGGTGGGGGCAGCCGGCGACGCCGGAGGGCGGCCGCAGGCCGTCGACCATGGTGCCACGCCCCCTCCCCCACCCCGAACCCGGTTCCGGCGATCGCATCCCGCCCAACCACCCGGCCCATCGGTTCTTGTGTTCAATCGGCGCCTCCTGAACGCCGATTGCACACAAGAACGTGACGTCAGGCCGTTCTCGTGTTCAATCGGCGCCTCCTGGCCTCCGATTGCACACAAGAACCGAGACAACGGCTTCGACCATCGGCGGGGGTGGCTGCGACACTGGGGCCATGAGCACCGGGACCCCCCAGATCACCATCCCCGCCGACCTCCTCCCCGCCGACGGGCGCTTCGGGTGCGGCCCCTCCAAGGTTCGGACCGAGGCCGTCGAGGCGCTGGCCAAGGAGGCGGGCGACTACCTGGGCACGAGCCACCGCCAGGCGCCGGTGAAGTTCATGGTGAGCCGTCTGCGCAACGCGGTGGCCGAGCTGTTCGCCCTGCCCGACGGCTACGAGGTCATCTTGGGCAACGGCGGCACGACGGCGTTCTGGGACGCTGCTGTCTTCGGCCTGATCGACCAGAAGAGCCAGCACCTCACGTTCGGCGAGTTCTCCTCGAAGTTCGCCGAGTGCGCCACTCGGGCCCCGTTCCTGCTCGACCCCACCGTGATCGCCGCCCCGCCCGGCGAGGCGGCCTCGGCCGTGGCCGAGACGGGCATCGACCTCTACGCGCTGACCCACAACGAGACCTCGACCGGCGTGGCCATCCCGATCATGCGCCCGTCCGGCTCCGATCCCGGTTCGCTCGTGGCCGTCGACGCCACGTCGGCCGCCGGTGGCCTGCGCTTCGACGCCGCCGAGACCGACGTCTACTACTTCGCCCCCCAGAAGTGCCTGGCCTCCGACGGCGGCCTGTGGATCGCCGCCGTGTCGCCGACGGCCGTCGAGCGCATCGAGCGCATCGCCTCGTCGGACCGCTGGATCCCGGCGTCGCTCGACCTCGGCATCGCCCTCGACAACTCCCGCAAGGACCAGACCTACAACACCCCGGCGCTGGCCACGATCTTCCTTGCCGTCCACCAGCTCGAGTGGATCAACCAGAACGGCGGGCTCGGCTTCTCCTCAGGTCGCTGCGACCGCTCGGCGGACGTCATCTACGGCTGGGCCGAGGCATCCGCCTACGCGACCCCGTACGTCGCCGACCCGGCCCTGCGCAGCCACGTCGTCGCCACCGTCGACCTGGCCGACGACATCGATGCCATCACCGTCTCCAAGGTGCTGCGGGCCAACGGCGTGGTCGACACCGAGTCCTACCGCAAGCTCGGCCGCAACCAGCTGCGCGTCGCCCTCTTCCCCGCCATCGAGGCCGCCGACGTCGCCCAGCTCACCAAGAGCATCGACTTCGTGGTCGCCGAGCTCCGCTCCGCCTGATCCCTACGGGTGCTGGTGGGCGTCGCTCACGTGGTGGTGGTGCTCGTGGTCGTGGTGATGGGCGCCATCCGCGCCGGTCGTATCGCCTGACGGGTCGACCGGACCGGTGGGGTCGGCGACGCAAGGGGCGCAGCGACCGGGCAGGGTCACGGCCTCCTCGCGGAGCACGAAACCGTGATCGACGAGCAGCCGGGCGGCCACGTCGGCCAACAACTCGGGATCGGCCCCGATGACCCGCCCGCAGCGCTCGC
>JAOBWM010000193.1 GCA_025463365.1 Acidimicrobiales bacterium | reverse complement strand
CGGGTGATCCGTCGGGGTGCTGGCGGACACGACGCTGCTCACGATGCCCGTCACGTGGACGGGCGTCAGCCCGATGCCGCGACCCGTCGAATCGAGGAGCCACCGCTGGTTCGGGGTGATCGTGCCCCCGGCGAGGGCGACCCGGATCAGGTCGGCGACGAACCGCTCCTTGCCCGACACCTCGAGCCCGTCAGCGAGTGGGTGGACGTACTGCTCGGCCTGGGAGGGATCCACGACCGCGAGGTCGCTGGAGAGGATCGTGTCGTCGTAGTCGGGGACGACCGCCTGCACGTTGCGGATCGCAGCCGACCGCATGGCGGGGTCGTGGCGGTCGCCGCCGCCGACCACCATCACCGTCAGGACGCGCACCGCGTTCGAGAGCACCTGGGACAGTCCGGCGGTGGTCGGGCGTTCGAGCACGTTGGGCTTGAAGTGCGTGTTGCAGGTTGCGCACTGGACGTACTCGCCGACGACCTTCAGTGGGATCACCGGGAGGAAGAAGAGGGTGAACCAGCGCCGTGCGGTGACCAGGTTCGCGTGACGGTCGCCGCCGCACTGCGGGCAGAAGAACTCGACCGAACCCGTGGGCGTGAACCGGACACGGAAACCGAAGATGAGCAGCACGGCGGGGCCTCCAAGGTCGACGGACAGACGGTTTCGAACCCTACCGCCGCGGCCGGCGATCCCAGGTCGCGCCCAGTGGCCAGCTGGCGGCCGGCCGCCGGCGGTGGCGGCCGTGGCAGGATTCGGCCCCGTGGGTGTCGACGGCCGGGCCGGTAGCCTGTCGGAGCCATGGAAGACGCCTCCACACCCACGCCCGACGCCCCCGAGACCGCCGCTCCCGAGACCGCCGCTGCCGGGACGGCCGCAGGGTCGGTCGCCGTCGACAAGCCGGTCCCGCTGCGGGTGAGCGACAACGCACTCGCCCAGGTCATGGGGATCCTCGCCGCCGAGGACGACCCCGAGTCGCTCGCGCTTCGGGTCGGCGTCACGGGCACACGCGGGGTCGAGTACGCCTACGACCTGTCCTTCGAGGAGCGGTCCACCGCCGAGGACGACGACCTGATCTACGAGCAGGGTGAGCTCACGGTCATGATCCCGGCCGACAGCGTCGACCCGCTCTGGGGCGCCACGCTCGACCTCCCCTCCTCGCCGGGCCAAGGCGGCCTGGTCATCCGCAACCCCAACCGGCCCGATCCCCTCGCCGCCGCCGACATCGAGCTCTCCGGCACCGTCAGCGAGCGGGTCAACCAGTTGCTCGAGCAGTCGATCAACCCGGCGCTGGCGTCGCACGGCGGCTTCGCCAAGCTCGAGGAGATCGTGGGCGACACCAAGGCCGTGGTCACCATGGGCGGCGGCTGCCAGGGCTGCGCGGTGAGCGCCATGACCCTGCGCGACGGGATCCAGAAGTCGATCCTCGAGCACATCCCCGAGATCACCGAAGTCGTCGACGCCACCGACCACGCCGCCGGCGAAACCCCCTACTACACCGAGTAACCCCCCCGGCGTCTGGGCTCGCCGCCGACCGACGCCGGCGAGAATGTGTCGATGTTGAACCCATCAGGTTCGAGATCGACACAAATTCCTTCCCCCGCCTGACGGCCGCTGGATTTGTGTCGATCGTCGACCACCACGGTCGAACATCGACACAAACGTGAGCGGCCCACGTGCGAGGGGCGAGCCGGGGTCGGTGGCCTGGCCGCTCGGCTCAGGCAGCGGCTGCGAGGGCGCGGCGCACGGTGGCGACGATCTGCGCATCAGTCATGGTTGACGTGAACTGGTAGACGCGCCAGCCGAGCAGCGTCAGCTCGTTGCGCCGGATGCGGTCCGGATCGAAGGCGCTTCGCGTCCCGTGGGCATCCCACCCGTCGAGCTCGATGGCCACCTTCGCATCGGGGTAGGCGAGGTCGATGAACGCCGGAGTGCCATCGGCTCGCACCACCCGATGCTGCTGGACGGGAATCGCAAGGCCCGCCGACGCGAGCGCCCGGAGCGCTCGGATCTCGAGCTCCGAGTCGCCAGGGTCGTATCCCGGCAAGCGGATCGCCAACGCCTCCCGCACCATACGGAGGTTCCGCCGCCCCGGGCCTGAGAGTCGAGCGATGCAGCTCCGGAGTTCGAGGAGGTCAAGTCGGTGGCGACGCATCGCGTCATCGATCCAACGGCCCACGACCCGGGGGTCCTGGCGGGCCGAGGCATCGGCGATCGTGCGCGCCACGGTCGTGATCGGGATGCCGGCCAGGGTCCTCCGGTCGATCGCCGGCAGGAGTAGCGACTGGTGGACCGTGACGGACTCGAGCCGGACTCGCCGACGGCTGGGGATCAGCACTTCGATGCGCCCCGAAGCTCGCACGAACTCCCAGAGCCGGAGGGCCGTACGGTGGCTGGCGACCACGTCGGGTCCCCCGGCCAGACACGCGGCGAGCACCCGTTGCTCCCACGACGCCGGCGCGCCGCCGACGACATAGACCCCCGGTCGGAGCGCAGTCCACGCCCCGCGCTCGATCCTTCGAGCGATGGCTCGATCGCTGAGCCCGTGGCGGTGCGCTTGCGCCCGGGTGACCAGCCCCCGTTGTGACCTTGCCACCTCGGTGATCGCCGACTCGTCCATCCAGCCTCCACGCGTTGGGGCTCGCCGCAGGCGCGGGGAGCCGGAACGGGAAGGCGGCGGTAGGGATACCCCACCCCGTCCCCGCCCGAAACCGCCGGAGGTCGGGCGACGCCGACAATCGCAGCCGATCGTCGAATTTGTGGCGATGATCCACCCAGGCGGTTCAGGATCGCCACAAATTCACCGCGGCGGGCGACTTGGATCCGATTTGTGGCGATGATCCACCCAGGGGGTCCAGGATCGACACAAATTCACCCGGGGGGATCGGGCGCGGTCAGGTGGGTGGGGCGAGGGCGGACCTGGTGGTGGCGGCGAGGCCTTGGGGGTCCAGGCCGAAGCCGGCGAGGATCGCTTCGGGGTCGCCGTGGGGGACGTACTCCGTCGGCACGCCGCAGACCGTGGTCTGGGTGGTGCGGCCGGTGCCGGCGTTGCGGCGGGAGACGGCATCCATGATCGACGCACCGATGCCGCCGTCGCGCAGGCCGTCCTCGGCGGTGATCACGTGGTCGAACGAAGCAAGGTCGTCGATGAGGGCAGGGTCGAGGGGCTTGATCACCCGCGGGTCCCACACGGTGGCCTCGATGCCGTCGGCCGCGAGGAGCTCGGCGGCCCCGAGGCACGCGGCGAGCATCTTGCCCACGCCGACCAGGCAGACGTCGGCGCCGGAGCGGGCCTTGCGAGCGGCCAGTCCGTGGCCGACCTCGTGCTCCTCCACCATCGGCGCGGTGGTCCGCGGCCACCGGATCGATGCCGGGCCGGTGCACAGGTCGAGGGCGTCGTGGAGCATCACCTGGAGCTCCTGGTACGACGACGGGGCGAACATGGTCATGCCCGGGACCTTCGAGAGCAGGACCATGTCGAGCAAGCCGTGGTGCGAGGCGCCATCTGGCCCGGTGATGCCGGCACGGTCGAGGCAGTACACGACGGGCTGGCTGTGGAGGCCGACGTCGAGGTTGGCCTGGTCGAAGGCCCGGCTGAGGAAGGTCGCGTAGAGGGCGACGATCGGCCGCAGCCCGCCCATCGCCATGCCGGCCGCGGCCGTGACGGCGTGCTGCTCGGCGATGCCGACGTCGACGAAGCGATCGGGGAACCGGTCCTGGAACGGGAGCAGCCCCGTCGACCCGGGCATCGCCGCCGTCAGGGCGACCAGCTCGGGCCGAGCCTCGCCCTCCTTGACGATCGCCTCGGTGAACGCCGCGGTGTAGCTCGGCTTGCTCGGCGCACCCGACGGGACCGGCCCGACCTCGGGGTTGAACGCTCCGCCGACGTCGTGGAGGTGCTTCTCCTCGTCCTGTTCGGCGGGCGGGTAGCCCTTGCCCTTGCGGGTGAGGACGTGCACGACGACGGGGCCCTTGAACTCCGCGGCGTTGCGCATCGCCTCCTCGAGGCGGGGGATGTCGTGACCGTCGAACGGGCCCGAGTACCGCACGCCGAGCGTCTCGAAGAAGATCGGCGGCTCGAGCATCTCGCGGAGCCCGGCGCGGGCACCGGCGAGGCCCCATGCGACGTGTTGGCCGACCATCGGAAGCTGGCGCACGATCTCCTCGGCGCGCTGGCGTTGGCGCACGTAGCGGGGGTCGAGACGCAGTCGGGAGACCGACGCGGTGAGGCGCCCCACCGTTGGTGCATACGACCGACCGTTGTCGTTGAGGATGATGATGCACCGCCGACCCGAGTGGCCGAGGTTGTTGAGGGCTTCGTAGGCCATGCCGCCGGTGAGGGCGCCGTCGCCGACCACCGCCACGACGTGGTGGCGCGGGCGCACGTCGCCGCGACGGGTGGCTGCCTCGGCGGCGAGGTCGTCGGCCATCGAGAGGCCGTGGGCGTAGGACAGCGCCGTGGACGCATGGCTGTTCTCGATCCAGTCGTGTTCGGACTCCGCCTTGGACGGGTAGCCGGACAGCCCGCCGGCCTGGCGGAGCCGGTCCCAGCCGTCCTGGCGGCCGGTGAGCAGCTTGTGCACGTAGGCGAGGTGGCCGGTGTCCCAGAGGATCCGGTCGCTCGGCGAGTCGAAGACGCGGTGCAGGGCGAGGGTGATCTCGACCACGCCGAGGTTGGAGCCCAGGTGGCCGCCGGCGCCGCTGCGGGCGACTGCTCCCACGATGAACTGGCGGATCTCCCCTGCGAGCACGACCAGTTGCGCATCGTCGAGCGAGCGCAGGTCAGCGGGCGAGGTGATCGTCTCCAGCAGCATCGGTGGTGGGTTCTCTTTCCCGGGAAGGGCAAGGGTCGCGGCGCTGTTCCGCGGTGCGGGTCCGGCAGGCAAGGCTACCCCTCGGGGTCCCTCGGCCTCATGGCGCGGCCCTCCTACCCTGCGCTGGCCCGACCCATCGCGGTGGCCCCTACGATGGCCGACGTGGCGCCGGTCGGTCGGGCGAAGGTCGTAGGTGAACAGGCGCTGGCGTCGCTTCGTCGCAACGTCTCCGAACGACTCGCCGACCTGATCCGCAGCGACCCGGATTGGGCCGCCCAGGCCGCGGACGTGGGCCTCGTCGACCGGGCCTGGCTCGAGCACCCGGGCGAGCAGCCGTTCCGGACCGCTCCGCCGGGGGAGATGATCCAGCGGTTCCTCGAGCGCACGACCGAACGGCGCCCGAGCGTGCTCGCCAACCTGGGCCTCAGCGCGCTCCAGGCCCTCTCGCTGGCTCGGACGGACCTCGAGGAAGTCGGTCCCGCGGCGCCGATCACCGTCGTCTTCACCGACCTCGAGGGGTTCACCCGGTTCACCGCCAACGAGGGCGACGAGGTCGCGGCGGCCCTGATCGCCGAGCACCAGCGGATCATGGGCCCGATCGTGCGCAGCCGGGGCGGCCGGATCGTCAAGCGCATGGGCGACGGCCTGATGCTCGCCTTCCCGGCGCCGGAGGCGGCCGTGCTCGCGTCGCTGGAGCTGGTGGCGGCCGTGGATCGTCCCTTGCCGCTGCGGGCCGGCCTGCACCTTGGGGAGGCCGTGGTGTCCCACGACGACGTGATGGGCCACGTGGTCAACGTGGCGGCGCGCATCACGGAGGCGGCCAAGGGCGGCGTCGTGCTGGCCTCGGTCGACGTGCGCGAGGCGGTCGCACCGATGGCCGGGGTGCGGTTCGGGCGGGCGCGGCGAGTCCGTCTCAAGGGCATCGACCCGATGTCGCTGGTGCACATCGAGCATGCCGGGTGACGACGAAGGCGAAGGGTCGGACCCTCCTCCTCGACACGATCGAGACCCAGCGCCTCGGGTGCCAGCTCGCCGGTTCGCCGCTGTACGCGGACGTGCTGGAGGCGGTGGCGGCTGATGTGGTCGTCGGCGGCCCGAGCGCCGCGATCTTGGATCCCGTGGCCGAAGCCCCGTTCGGCGACGCGATCTTGCTGCGCTTCCTCGCGGCCCTGCACCGTGCCGTGCTGGCGGGCGATGCGCCGGCCCTGGCCATGCACTACCCCTCGGCGGGCGGCACACCGCACGCCGGCCTGGCCGGCGCGTTGCGCGCCACCGTCGTGGCCCACGCCGTGGAGATCACCGCCCAGTTGGGTTGTGGCGTGCAGACCAACGAGGTCGGCCGCAGTGCGGCGCTGGTGGGCGGCTACCTCGAGTTGGCTCGCCTCGGCCTGCCCCTGCACCTCTTGGAGGTCGGTTCGAGCGCGGGGTTGAACCTGAACGTCGATCGGTACCGGTACGAGGCGGGAGGCCGCTCGTTCGGGCCGGCCGACAGCCCGCTGGTATTCCGCGAGCCTTGGCTCGGCTCGTCCGCCCCGGACCTGGGGCTTCCGCTCGTCATCGGGTCCCGGCTTGGTTGCGACGCGGCGCCGATCGACGCCACCACACCCGAAGGTCGGTTGCGCCTCCGGTCGTTCGTGTGGCCCGACCAGGCTGATCGCCTGGCTCGCCTCGACGCCGCCCTGCTGGTGGCCGAGCGCCATCCGCCGATCGTGGTGCGGTCCGACGCCGTCGCCTGGCTGGCGACGCAGCTGGCCGCGCCGGTCGTGGGAGCCTGCATCGTCGTGGCCCACTCGATCGTCCTGCAGTACCTGTCGCCTGGGGCGCGGGCCGACTTCTTGGCGATCCTCGACGGCGCCGGGCGCCGGGCGACCTCCGACGCGCCCCTCGCCTGGCTGCGGCTCGAGCCCGGAGGCGAGCACGCCGAGCTCCGCCTCACCACCTGGCCGGGCGGCCAGACCCGGCAGCTGGCCACGAGCGCGTATCACGGGCCCCCGGTGGCGTGGCGGGTTCTCGCCTCGGGCGACCGTCCCGGCACCGGGTCGTGACCACCACGCGGACCGAGCGCGGCGTCGACGCGCCCCCGACCCCGTGGCGCACGCGTCCCTTGGCAGCCGCGATCGTGGGGGCCACCCTGCTGAGCCGCCTCCCGGGCCTGGTCGCCACCCGTTCGTTCAACTCCGACGAGGCGACGCTCGCGGTGGGCGGGCGGGTGATCGCTGATGGCGGGTCGCTCTACGTCGACTTCATCGATCGCAAGCCGCCGCTGCCGTTCGCCGCGTACGCCGCGGTCGAGAAGGTGACGGGCTCCAACGACCTTCGACCGGTCCGGTTCGTGCTGCTGGTGCTCATCGCGCTGGCCGGCTTGGTCGTAGCCGACGAGGCCGGCCGACGGTGGGGGACGCGCGCCGCGTGGGTCGCAGGCCTCGTCCTCGTGCTCGGGGCCGCGGGCCTCGCACCGCGAGACGCGCAGGCCGCCAACTTCGAGCTCTTCGCGGTGTTGCCCATCGCGGTGGCGGTGGTCGCTGCGGCGCGGGGTCGGGCGGCCGTCGCCGGTGCAGCCCTCGCGGTCGCTGTCTTGTGCAAGCAGCCGGCGGCCGCGACGGCGATCCCCGTCGCGTGGTCGTTGTGGCGCGCCGGCGGCCGGCGTTCGCTGGTGGTGGGCACGCTGAGCGGCGCGGCGGTGGGTGTGGCGCTGGCCTGGCCCTTCGGCGTGTCGCGAGTCGTGCACTGGGCCCTGCTCGGCACCGGCGGCTACCTGAGCGTGGCGCCGGCCGATCTCGGCGTGGCGGCCCTCCGGTTGCTCGCCGCCGCTGCGCTCGCCGCCGGGTTCTGGGGCGGCGCCTGGCTCCTCGTGGCCGCGCCCGGGGCCGACCCCGTCGACCGCGCCGATCTCGACCTCTGGTTGCTGCTGGGCGCTTCGGTCCTCGCCATCGCCGCGGGCTTCCGGTTCTTCCCGCACTACCTGCTGCAGCTGTTGCCGGCCGTCGCGCTGCTCGCGGGACGGGGCGCGGTGCGGCGCCCGGCTCGGATCCGGCCCGCCATCGCCTGGGGAGCGGCAGCGCTGATCGTGACGGGGAGCATGTCCTGGTACCAGGCGGTCACCCCGGCGCCGAAGCTGCAACGCGCCGTCGCCGGCTACGTCAGCCGCCACACCCGCCCGGGCGACCAGATCTTCGTGTGGGGCAACGAACCCGAGGTGTACTGGGAGTCAGGCCGCACGCCCGCAGGCGGCTTCCCGCACACCGAGTTCTTCACCGGCTACTCGGGCGGGCGGCGGGCCCGCCTGACCACCGAGGCCGATGTCCCGGATCTGGCCCTCTACCGTCGCCTCGTCGCCCGGCTGCGACGCGAGCGCCCGGTCCTCGTGATCGACACCGCGGCGGCGCGGGATCGGGGCGGGGAGTGGTACCCGATCACCGGCTACCCCGCGATCACGAAGCTCCTGCACAGCCGCTACCACCGGGTCGCGACCGTCGACGGCGCCCCGATCTATCGGCTCCGCACCTCGGGCTCTCGGCCGTGAGCCTCACCCTCGCCCAGCTGGAGCGCCTCGCCCGCGCCGACATCGCCCGCCTCCGTGCTCCTGAGGGTTGGCTGCAGGCGGGCATCCCCCGGTTCGCCCGCCTGTTCGGCCGCGACTCCTGCATCTCCGCGCTCCAACTCCTGGCCGACGACCCGACGGTCGCCGCCGCCACGATCCGGGCCCTCGCGGCCCGCCAGGGTTCGGTGTTCGATCGGCGCCGGGAGGAGGCACCCGGGAAGATCCCGCACGAGGTGCCGGTGCGAACCGAGGACCGGATCCGCCTCGAGGTCCGCAAGCGGTTCCGGTGGGGGTTCCCGTACTACGGGAGCATCGACTCGACCTCGTGGTGGGTGCGGCTCGTGGATCGCTACGTGGCCGCCACCGGAGACCGGGCCCTGCTCGGCGAGGTCACGCCCAACCTCGAACGAGCCGCGGGGTGGATGGCGGGTCCGGCTCGCATCGGCATCGATGGCCTCGTCGCCTACCAGCGGCGCAACCCTGCTGCGCTGCTGCACCAGGGGTGGCGCGACTCCGGCCTGGCCGAGGTCTCGATCACCCCACCGGTCGCCATCGTCGAGGTGCAGGGATACCACGCCGATGCGGGTGCGGCGCTGGCCCGCCTCGGCGTCACGGTGCCCGGCGGCGCCACCGGGCCGAGTGCCGCGTTGGTCGACGAACGCTTCTGGATGGCCGACGAGGGCATCCACGCGCTGGCCGTGGGCGGCGACGGTCAGGTGGCCCACATGGTCACGTCGAACCCGGGCCACCTCCTCGGCACGCCGATCCTCTCCCCCGAGCGGGCGAACCAGGTCGCCGACCGGCTGTTCGCCGACGACCTCTGGACCCCCGGCGGCATCCGGACCCATTCCACGCGCGATCCGTGGTTCGACGGTGACAGCTACCACCTCGGCTCGGTCTGGCCCCACGACAACTGGATCATCCACGAAGGCCTGCGCGCCATCGGTCGCCACGACGACGCCGCCCGCGTGCGCGACGCCGTGCTGCACTCGCTGTGCACGCTCGAGGAGATCCCCGAGCTCTATGCGGTCGACGCCGACGGCACCCCGCGCTGCCTCCCCATCTCCCAGCGCGTGCAGGCGTGGAGCAGTGGCGCCGTCATCTCGTTCCTCGCGACCGCCTGAGAGCCGGCTCAGGCGGGGACCGGCTCGGCCGGATCGTCGACCGGGGCGGCCGATCGTTCACGGCGCCAGTGCGACGCGTAGCGGTCCGAGACCTTGGCGATGGCGAAGCCACCGAACAGGGCCACGCCACCGAAGAGGGCATCGAGCCAGTAGTGGTTGGCGGTGATGAGGATGCAGAACAAGGTGGCCGCCGGGTACAAGAAGCCGAGCCAGCGCCAGCGTCCCTTCCCGACCACCACCACGAGCGCGACCGCGCACCAGGTGGACCACCCGAAGTGCATCGAGGGCATGGCCGCGTACTGGTTGGAGACGATCGCCGCCTTGCCCTGCCCGAACTTCCAGATGCCGCCGTAGCGGTCGATCGTGTCGACCAGTCCATAGCCGTGGCAGTTGGCGCCGAGTCCTTTGCACGCGCCGAACTCGGAGTCGGTGTCGAGCAGGCGGGGCGGCATCAAGGTGTACGCCGAGAACCCGATGAGGGCGAGGGCGGTGGTGCCGCAGAGCATCGTGCGCAAGAAGCGGTAGGTGCGAGGGGCCCACACGAAGGCGGCGACGAGGAGGCCGGCGGTCACGATGAAGTGGAACGTGCCGTAGTAGATGTTCCACAAGCGCACCCAGCCGTGGCCCGGCAGCCCCAGGTACCAGTGCTGCAGCCGGGGCTCGAACCAGAGGCCGAAGAACTCCTCGACCTTGATGACGCCGCGGGCATGGCGGAACGCGATGTTGCGCGACGCGGGGCCAGCGCCGTACTTGGTGCGGACGACCGAGTAGACCGCGTAGAAGACGCCCGCGATCAGGAACTCGACCCACCACCGGAGCTTGGGGCGCGGCTCGGCCGCGGGGGTTGTGGTGCTTGGGGTCATGCCGCGGCAGGCGTGGCAGCGGGCCGGTTGCCGACGGCGAAGGCCGGAGCGCCGAACAGGCTCACCACCAGGTTCAGCAGGTAGAGCAGCAGGCCGAGCGCGATCGCCTGCGAGCGAGGCACGCCGAGCGGATGCAAGAACAGGGCGAACAGGCCCTCGCGGACGCCGAGGCCCGAGATCGAGATGGGCAGCACCTGCGCGATGAGGACGGCGGGCACGAAGGCGAGGACCGCGGTGGGGCCGACCCCGGCAGGGAGGCCGAGCGCCCGGGCCGCCATCAGCGCGGACCCGATGAGGATGAACTGGTAGGCGAACCCGCTGGCCAGGATGCGGGCCGCGGCGGCGGGTTCCCGGGTGAGGCGGTGGATCCCGTACCGGGTCGCCGTGGTGAACCGGCGCCAGCCTTGGCTGTGCTCGAGGCGGCCCTCGAGCCCTTGACCGGGTCGGGCCGTGAGCAGCAGCACGATGCCGAGGAGGACGAGCGTGCCGACGGCGGTGCCGAAGGCGATGGCGGACGCCTGGCCGAGGTCGCGCAGCCCCGGGTTCACGGCCAGGCCGCCGAGGGTGATCACCGGCAGGACGAGCCACCCGCTCAGGCGCTCGAGCACGACCGACGCGAACGTGGTGGGGGCCTCGCCGGTCTCCTTGGACAACCGGGAGACCCGCAACGCGTCGCCGCCGATGGTGCTGGGCAGGACGTTGCCCATGAACTGGCCGGCGAAGTACAGCGACAACAGGCGGGTGAACGGCGGGCGCTGGCCAAGGGCGGCCAGCACCTCCTTCCACCGCACCGCCGACAGCACGACGCCGCCGAAGGTCAGCGCGAGCGCCCCCGCCAGCCAGGCGAAGGTCGGGACCGTCGCATCGGGGATCGCCTCGGACCAGTTGGTGCCGATCTTCATGATGAGCACCCACAGCAGCAGCGCGCTGATCACGAGACGGGCGGCCAGCACGAGGCGGGCCTTGCGCTTGCCCGGTGCCGTCTCGCCCGGATCGATCGCGACGATCGGGTCGACGAGCTCCGCGCCGAGCTCGGCTTCGAGGAGCGTGTCCTCGAGATCGGGCGCGCGGGGGTGGGAGCGCGGCTCACCTTGCTCTTCCATGTGGTGCACGGCCCGCCCCCGGGAACGTCTGACGATCCCGAAACCCTAACCGGGCGACCGAGTTCCCAGGCCCTCCCGAGTACCATGTCGGCACTGCGGCGGCGGCCCTGTCGAGGGGTGCGCCACTTGGCACTCGAAGGGGAGATCCATGGCACGAGCAGGGGTTCGCAATGCGACGATCGGCCTCGTGGTCGCCATCTCGGTCGCACTCGCGGCGGCGGGATGCGGCGTCCAGCAGGGCCGTGAGACATCGTCCGTCGATGCCCCGGCGCGGGTCGAGGCGGGGTCGTTCGAGGGTGCGGGCGGCGCCGCGTTCTTGAGCCGTGCTGCCACCTCCACCTCGAAGGTCAGGACCGAGCGGGTGGACATGACCGTCACCTCCTCCGGCGGCCCGATCGCCGTCAGCACCCACGCCACCGGTGAGTTCGACAACGAGCGTCGCCGCGGGCACCTCACGATGGATCTCGGCGACACGTTCGGCGGGTTCGCCGGTGGCGCCGATCACGGCCAGGGCGCCGGCAACGCCACCATCGAGACCGTCCTCGACGGGACCACCGTGTACCTGCGGTCGCCGCTCCTGCGGGGGCTCACCGGCGCCGGCACGCCGTGGATCAAGGTCGAGGCCAAGGGACAGGAGCTGCCGTCGGAGCTCGGCGTCTCCCAGGCCGATCCGGGCGCGTTCCTCACGTTCCTCGAAGGTGCCGGGGGGACCCTCACGACCGTCGGCCGCGAGAAGCTGCGGAGCATCGACACCACCCACGTGAAGACCACGCTCGACTACGAGAAGCTGCTGGCCCAAGCCCCGGCGGCCAAGCGGGAGCTGCTCGAGCGCCAGCTCCGGTCGCTCGGCCTGGCATCGGCCGACCTTCCCGACCTGCCCGCCGAGGCCTGGGTCGACGACGACGGCTACGTCCGCAAGTTCCAGCTCTCGATGCCGGCCGGCGCGGTCGCCCGTACCCCGAAGCTCGACGACCTCTCCGTGACGGTCACGATCGAGCTGTACGACTTCGACGAGCCCGTCGACATCTCGATCCCACCCGCGTCGCAGGTGAGCACGATCGACCCGAAGCACCTCGGCGGGAACTGATGACCGATACCACCGTCACGGTCGGGGGCATCGAGCTCGCGGTCGCGGAGTCCGGGCACGGCGGTCGGCCGCTGTTGCTCGTCCACGGATTCACCGGCGCCAAGGAGGACTTCGGCGACTGGATGGACGCGTTCGCGTCCGACGGGTGGTGGGCCGTCGCGCCCGACCTGCGCGGCCACGGCGCATCCGACAAGCCCGAGGGTGAGGGCGACTACTCCATCGCCACCTTCGCCACCGACGTGCGCGGCGTCGCGGACGCCCTCGGCTGGGACCGCTTCGCGCTCCTCGGCCACTCGATGGGCGGCGCCATCGTGCAGGAGGTGGCGCTGCGGTCGCCCGAGCGGATCCAACGCCTGGTCCTCATGAACACGCACCACGGCGCGTTCGAGGGCGTCGACCCGTCGGTGGTCGAGGCAGGTGTCGAGATCATCCGCAGCCAGGGCCTGCCGGCGCTGCTCGAGGTGCTCGACGCGTTCGCGTCCGACAAGGCCCCGGCCGACCAGCGCGTGCGCGACACGCGGCCCGGCTACGTCGAGTGGAACCAGTCGAAGCTCGACGCCGCCTCGCCGGCGATGTACGCGGCGCTGGCGATGGAGCTCGTGACGCGAGCCGATCGCCTCCACGAGCTGGCCAGGTTCCCGGCGCCGACCCTCGTGATCGTCGGCGAACAGGACGGCCCGCTCGTGCACGCCGCCGATCGCATGGCCCGGGCCATCCCCGGCTCCACCCACGTGGTGGTGGCCGACGCCGCCCACAGCCCCCAGTTCGAGAACCCCGACGCCTGGTGGATCGCGGTGAGCGCCTTCCTCGCCGCCGACTCCCTCATCGGCTGACACCGCCCCGAAACGGCGCTAGGTCAGCGAGGCGAGCCAGGTGGGGATGTCGGCGAACGAATCCAGGGTGTCGATGTCGCCGTCGTGGTCGACATGCTCGTGCGCCCACGTGACGGCGTAGGGGATGTGGGCAGCGTGGGCGCCGATCTCCAACGCGGGCAACACGTCCGAGCGCAGGGAGTTGCCGACCATCGCGAACTGCTCGGGGTCCACGCTCATGGAGGCGACGACCCGCCGGTACGTGCCCGGGTTCTTGTCGGCCACGATCTCGAGCCGTTCGAAGCGATCGGCCAGACCCGACGCCATGATCTTGCGCTCCTGGTGGTGGAGGTCGCCCTTGGTCACGATGACGAGCCGGTAGCCGGCATCGCGCAGCGCGGTGACCGTCTCGTCGACACCGTCGAGGAGGTCCACAGGGTGATCGAGCATGGTCCGACCGGCGGCCAGGATCTGGTCGATCTCCTCGGTGCCGATGGCGCCGCCGGTGGCCTCGATGGCGGCTTCGACCATCGAGAGCGTGAACCCCTTGATGCCGTAGCCGTAGCGGGCGAGGTTCCGGCGCTCGACGGCCACGAGGGCGGCGGCCACGTCGACGTCGGGATCGACGTAGCGCTCGACCAGCTCGCGGAAGCGTCGTTCGGTCCGCTCGAAGTACACCTCCGAGTGCCACAGGGTGTCGTCGGCGTCGATGCCGACGACCTCGACGGGTCCGGTCAAGGCGTCAAGACCGGTCGAGGAAACGGGCGCGGTCCACGATGACGCGGGTGATCTTGCCGGCGGCCACCAGGCCGCGGGCGTCGGTCACGGAGACCGAGAAGATCAGGCGACGCCCTTCGACCTTCTCGAGCTTGGCGCCGGCGGTGACGGTGTCGCCCACTGCGGCTGGCGTGAGGTGATCGAGTTGGACCCGCATGCTCACGGTGGTCTCGCCCTCGTCGAGCCGGCCGGCGACCGCCGCCACTGCGGTCTCCTCCACGAGGGCGATGACCCTCGGAGTGGACAGGACGGACACGTCGCCGGTGCGCGCCACCACCGCGGTGTCTTCCTCGGCGACCAGCAGCTCGATGCGAGCGACCAGTCCTGGTTGCACGGTCACCTCGGTACGATAAGCCGCTCGTTGACGACCCGACCAAGCGCCGGACCGTCACCAAGGAGACCGAGAGGGGTCTGACGTGATCGAGGAAGCCGTGGTGTCCCGGGTGCTCGGGGCCGCCCTCAAGACCGGGGGCGACTTCGCCGAGGTGTTCGCGGAGGACAAGCGGTCCTCGTCGGGCCGCCTCGACGACGGCAAGATCGAGGAGCTCGGGTCGGGCCGGGACCGGGGTGCGGGCATCCGCGTCGTCGCCGGCGACACCACTGGGTTCGCCCACACCGCCGACCTCAGCGAAGCGGGCCTGATGGCCGCGGCCGAGGCCGCGGGTGCCGCGGCTCGAGGCGGTGGCGGCGGCGTCAACACCGTGGCCCTCACCCGTCGGTCGGTCACGTCGCAGCCCGTCGGCGAACGCCCGGAGGAGGTGGCCAAGGCCACCAAGGTCGAGCTGCTGCAGCGGGCGAACGACACGGCCCGTTCCCAGGGCAACGCCATCAAGCAGGTCTCGGCGTCCTACGGCGACAGCCGCCGCCAGATCCTCGTGGCCAACTCCGACGGCCTGATCGCCGCCGACGACCAGACGCGCACGCTGTTCGTGGTCGGCGTGGTGGCATCGGGCGACACCGGCATGCAGACAGGCCGCCGGTCCATCGGCCACACCATGGGCTTCGAGCTCTTCGACCGCTACCAGGTGGAGGACCTCGCCCGTGAGGCCGCCGAGCAGGCGCTCACCAAGCTCAAGGCTCGGCCCGCGCCGAGCGGAGCGCTCCCCGTGGTCATCGGCAAGGGCGGCGGCGGGGTGCTGTTCCACGAGGCCTGCGGCCACGGCCTCGAGGCCGACCACATCCAGAAGAACGTGTCGGTGTTCGCCGGCCGCGTGGGCCAGCTCGTGGCCTCGCCGCTCGTGACGATCGTCGACGACGGCACGGTCGCCAACGAGTGGGGGACCTTCGCCATCGACGACGAGGGCACGCCCGCCCAGCGCAACGTCCTCATCGAGGACGGCGTGCTCACCGACTACATGTGGGACCAGCTCCGGGCCCGCAAGGAGGGCCGCAAGCTCTCCGGCAACGGCCGTCGCCAGAGCTACAAGCACCTGCCGATGGTCCGCATGACCAACACGTACCTCACCAACCGCGACTCGACGCCCGAGGAGATCGTGGCCGACACACCCAACGGCGTGTACGTGGCCCACCTCGGCGGCGGGCAGGTCAACACTGCGACCGGCGACTTCGTCTTCGGCATGACCGAGGCATACCTCATCGAGGACGGCAAGATCACCGAGCCGCTGCGCGAGGGCAACCTCATCGGCAACGGCCCCAAGGTCCTCGAGATGATCGACGCCGTGGGCAACGACTTCGAGATGGGCCCCCCAGGCACGTGCGGCAAGGACGGCCAGGGCGTTCCCGTCGGCGACGGAGTCCCCACCTTGCGAGTGTCCTCGCTCACCGTCGGCGGCACCGCCGCCTAACCACCCCCACCCCGAACCACCCCACCCCCACCCCCACCCCCGCCCCTCTAACCACCCACCCCCACCCCCACCCCTCGAAATGGCGTAGCTGGTGGTCGCTCTGCGACCGTGAGCTACGCCAGAACGGGGGGTGGGGGTGGGGGTGGGGGGTCGGGGGCCGGACGACGAAGGACTTGGATGAGCGAAGAGCTGCTGCAGATCGGTGACCGGATCGTGGCGCAGGCGCGAGCCGGCGAGCAGGTGGAGGTCGTCGTGGGTCGGTCCACGTCCACCGAGGTGCGGGTGTACGAAGGCAACGTCGAGCAGCTGGCCTCGGCCACCTCGGCGGGCATCGGCGTGCGAGTGATCGCCGGCAACCGCCAGGGCTTCGCCTACGCCGGCAGCCTCGACCCCGACGTCATGGCCGAGACCCTGGCCGAGGCGCGCGACAACGCCACCTTCGCCACCGACGACGAGTGGCTCGGCCTGGCCGAGCCCGACGGCGTCGCGGTGCCCGACCTCGACCTGTACCGCGAGGATCTGGCCAAGGTCTCCACCGAGTCGAAGATCGACCTCGCCGTCGAGCTCGAGAAGGCCGTGCGCGCCGCGGACCGCCGCATCACCGGCGTCGAGGCCGCCGACTATGCCGACGGACTGTCGGAGGGTGCGGTCGTGACCACGTCGGGCATCCGCACGGCCAGCCGCGATTCGTCCTGCTACGTGTCGACGTACTGCGTGGCCCAGGACGGCGACGACACCCAGACGGGCTTCGGCTTCTCCGTCGGTCGCATGCCCGAAGACCTGGACGTGGCGGCCGCGGCCGACGACGCGTCCCGCCGGGCCACCCGCCTGCTCGGCGCCACCCAGCCCAGGAGCGGGCGGGTCACGGTCGTGTTCGATCCCTACGTCACCGCCCAGTTCCTCGGCATCATCGGTTCGACGCTCTCGGGCGAAGCGGTCCTGAAGGGCCGATCGCTCTTCGCTGATCGCCTCGGCGAGGAGGTGGCAGCGGCCGCCTTCACGCTGATCGACGACGCCACCAACCCGCTGGCCTACAGCGCGGGGGAGACCGACGGCGAGGGACTCGCCTCGCGCCGCAACGTGCTGATCGACGGTGGTCGCCTCCAGCGGTTCGTGCACAACGCCTACACGGCTCGCCGCTCGGGCACCGCGTCCACGGCGAATGCCGTGCGCGGCTTCTCGTCGACCCCGTCGGTCGGCTGCCGGGCGCTCTCGCTCGCGCCGGGGACCGACCTGCAGCCCGAGCTGTTGAAAGCAGTGGGCGACGGCGTTCTGGTGAGCTCCGTGAGCGGTCTGCACTCGGGCGTGAACCCCGTCTCGGGCGACTTCTCCACCGGCGCCGAAGGCCTGCGCATCAGCAGTGGCGAGCTGGCCGATCCACTGCGCGAGTTCACCATCGCGTCGACCCTCCAGCGCATGCTGGCCGACGTGGCCGCCGTCGGCGCCGACATCGAGTGGCTCCCGATGCGCGCCGCGGGCGTCAGCCTCGTCGTCCACGACCTCACCGTCTCCGGCGCCTGACCCACCCGACCGCCCCGGTCCGGTCCAACCCGACCGCCCTGGTCCGGTCCCGACCACCGGCCCGGTCCGCCGGAGAACTTTTGCCCTGCGCTTACCAACTGGGCTCGCGTCGGAGCGACACGAGATGGCAGGGTGTCCCGACCCGATCACCTGCCGAGGCCTCACCCCGACATGTCGACCTTCCAAGCGATCATCCTGGGCATCGTCCAAGGACTGACCGAGTTCCTGCCGATCTCCTCGAGCGGCCATCTGCGCATCGTCCCCGCACTGCTCGGCTGGGACGACCCCGGCGCCTCGTTCACCGCCGTGATCCAGCTGGGCACGATGGCCGCCGTGGTCATCTACTTCTGGAAGGACCTGTGGCGGATCACCACGGCCTGGTTCGCGTCGTTGCGCGACCGGACCCGGCGCCAGGACCCCGATGCCCGCATGGGCTGGTACCTGATCGTGGCCACCATCCCGATCGCGGTCATCGGCTTCCTGCTCAAGGACCAGATCAAGTCCGGCGCCCGCGACCTGCGGCTCATCGCGGCATCGCTCATCGTGATGGGCCTGGTGCTGCTCTACGCCGAGAAGGTGGCGAGCAAGCGCAAGACCGTCGACGACATCGACAGCCGCGACGGCATCGCCATCGGTCTCGCCCAGTCGATGGCACTCGTGCCGGGCGTGTCGCGCTCGGGGGCCACGATCAGCGCCGGGCTGTTCCTCGGCTACACCCGTGAGGACGCGGCGCGGTTCTCCTTCCTGCTGTCCGTCCCGGCCGTCGTCCTCTCCGGGCTCTTCTCGCTGAAGGACGTGGGCGCCAAGGCCGAACCGCACATGGCGGCGAGCCCGGGGTTCGGGCCGACGGCCATCGCAACGGTCATCTCGTTCGTGGTCGGCTACGCCGCCATCGCGTGGCTGCTCCGCTACCTCGTGAACCACACGACCGTGGTGTTCGTCGCCTATCGGGTCGCCCTGGGCGTGCTGTTGTTCGTGCTCCTGGCGGCCGGCACGATCTCGGCTCACCCCTCCTAGCGGTCGCCCACCGCGGCGAGGGTCACGGTCGCCAGCGAGGCCGACTCGGCCACGTCGGCGACCTCATCGGGCCGCACCGCCACGACCACGACTCGCGTCGAGACGGCGGCGACGACGGCCCGGCGAGCCACCCGACGCGTCGCGAGGCGGCCGCCCGTCAACGACGGATCGGCCGTGGCCCACACGTCCACCCGCTCACCGCGGCGCAGCCCGAGGCGCGCCTCGCCGACCGCGATCGCCACCCGACTCCGCCCGGCGAGCGCACGAGCCGGCCGATCCCTGCCGGCGGGGTCGATCGACGCGCGGGTGATCGGCGTGCCTGCGGTGAGGGCGGCCGACGTACGGGTGCCGGGTACGACGCCGCGCACGGCTCCGTCCGGGAGCAGCGCGGTCGGCCACCGGACCGGGCGAAGGCGGCCGTCCAGCCGCGCCCCGGACGGAACGGGCTCGGCCGCAACCAGCACCGTGGTGGACGAGCCCCACCGCTCCTCGGCGGCGTGGGCGCGGGCCATGGCCTGACCCACTGCGAGTGCCACCACCAACGCGCTGGCGAGGAGCACGATCCGGGCCCGCAGCCCGCGCGGATCGAGCCGGAGGCGACGGTGCAGCGGCACGTGGCTGCGGGCGAGGGAAGGACGGACGCGACCCACGGGACGCACCTCCGGAAGGGGAGAGGAGTGCGGACCGGGGAAGGCGGCGGCCAACCTACGGCGGCGAGCCGCGGCTGACCAGGGGTGGGGTGCGCCCGGCGGTCAGGATGCGGTCACGGCGCCGGGTGGTGGGCCACCGACACGACCTTGGGCGTCTCGACGTTGTCGAACTGCGTGACCATCGTGCGGGCGTCGTCCGCGACCCAGGTGCAGTAGATCGAACCGGCGGCGCCCTCGCACCCGTCCGGCGTCCAGTGGTCCGCGGCGTGGTAGGTGGTCGAGAACAGCTGGGTCACCGCCGTGGCCGTGCCGTAGTTCGCCGCCTGGGCGTGGCTGCCGACCCGCCAGGCATGGAAGAACCGGCCCGAGACGCCGCTCCACAGCGCGATGTACTCGACGTCGGTGACCCTGTTCTGGCTGTTGGTGATGCGCATCTGCAGCCGGGTCTCGACGTTGTTGATCCACGTGCAGTAGGTGGAGCCGGCGGCCCCGTCGCACCGGTTGAAGAACCACCCGGACTTGGCGCTGTAGGGCTTGGCAAAGATCTGGTCGACCGCCGCGTCGCTGGCGAACGCGTGCGCTCCGTCGGCGTCGTTCCCCTTCCACGAGTCGAACAGGCCACCTGCCGGCCTGGCCGGCACGTCGCACGCCGCAGCGAGGAGCGACAGAGCGGCGACGAGGCCGACGGCGATCGCACGGCGGGTCCTCCGCTGCTTGCGGAGGTTGCTGGTGGCGGTGGTGCCCATGGACCCGCTCCTGCCGTTCGCGTTCACGGTGACGTAGGGGTCCATCATGAACCCGCGCCGGGCAGCTCACAAGGGATCCGGTCACAAGGGATCCGGTCACAAGGGATCCGGTTGAGCGGGCGCCGCGGCGAGCCTGCCAGCGGCGCGGACCGTCAGTAGCCGGGGCCCGCGTCGAT
The DNA here is from genome assembly GCA_025463365.1 of Acidimicrobiales bacterium. GTDB lineage: Bacteria > Actinomycetota > Acidimicrobiia > Acidimicrobiales > Iamiaceae > Aquihabitans. The sequence continues at coordinate 6,632 of JAOBWM010000193.1, read as the reverse complement.
CCGGCCGACCGGCAAGGGCGCGGCGAGGGCCCGGAACAGCACCCGGCGGACGGTCTCGACGTTGGCCTCGAAGAAGGCGAAGACCTCCTCCTGGGTGACCGCGGCGGCGTCGGATCCCTCGACACCGGCGTCGAAGTCGGTGATGAGGGCGATGGCGGCGTAGCGCAGGCCGGCCTCACGGCACAGCACCGCCTCGGGGTGCTGCGTCATGTTCACGACCTCCCAGCCCTGGGCCCCGAACCAGCGCGACTCGGCGCGAGTGGAGAACCGGGGCCCTTGGATGGTGACCACCGTGCCCCCGTCGTGCACCGAGACGCCCTCGGCCCGGCACGCCTCGATGGCGACGGCCCGGAGGTCCGCGTCGTAGGGATCGGCGAACGCGACGTGATGGACGGGCCCGGCGTCGTCGAAGAAGGTGTCGGCGCGGCCCCACGTGCGATCGACCAGCTGATCGGGGACGACGAAGCTCCCGGGTGCGACGTGGGGCTGCAGCGAGCCGGAGGCGCACGGCCCGAGGACGTTGGCGACGCCGAGGGCGTGCATGGCCCACACGTTGGCCCGGTACGGCACGCGGTGCGGCGGGAACTCGTGTCCAGGGCCATGGCGCGGGAGGAAGGCGACCGTGCGCTCGCCGAGCGTCCCGATCGAGATCGGCCCGGACGGCGCGCCGTAGGGCGTGTCGATGGCGACCTCGGTGACGTCGTCGAGGAACCGGTAGAACCCCGAGCCGCCGAACACGCCGACGTCGGCTCGTGGCTGCGCGCCCACGGTCAGGAGGAGGTGCCGGCCTTGGTGCTCGAGCTGCTCGAGCCGCCAGAGCCCGACGAGCCGCCGGAGCCCGATGAGCCCGATCCGGACGACCCCGAACCTGACCCCGAACTGCTCGACGAGCTGTCCGCGGGCTTGGACGACGTGGAGCCGTCCGACGACGAAGAGCCGTTCGACGACGAGGACCCGTTCGACGACGACCCGTTCGAGGACCCGCTCGACGACTTGGTGTCGGACTTGTCGGCGTCCTTGGCGGACCCGAACGACCCGGCCGAGCGGCTGTCGGTCTTGTAGAAGCCCGAGCCCTTGAACGTGATCCCGACGTTGCCGAACACCTTCTTCAGCGCACCCTGGCACGCCGGGCACTCGGTGAGGGCGTCGTCGGTGAATGCCTGCACGATGTCGAACTGGTGGCCGCAGTCCTTGCAGCGGTACTCGTAGGTGGGCATCGGATCCTCTGGTCGCAGCCTCGGGCGGGTGGACCGGCGGGTTGGCACTCGCCGGGGTCGAGTGCCAAGCCTAGGGGGCGAGGTCCCCATCGGGCACGTCCTCGATCTCCGTGGGGGACCCCGTCGCGGCGCCGCGCCACCAGCCTGACCGGGTTCGCCCTGGGCCCTGCTGGCCTCCTGCGCGAGACTTCGGCCGTGACCACCTCCCGACCTTCTGTCCGGAAAGCGGTGATTCCCGCGGCCGGCCTCGGCACTCGCTTCCTCCCGGCGACCAAAGCCCAGCCCAAAGAGATGCTCCCCGTCGTCGACAAACCCGCCATCCAGTACGTGGTGGAGGAGGCCGTGGCGGCAGGGATCGACGACATCTTGATCATCACGGGTCGGTCGAAGCGCTCGATCGAGGACCACTTCGATCGCCAGTTCGAGCTCGAGTACCACCTCGACAAGGCCGGCAAGCACGACGAGCTCTCCGAGGTGGTCGACCTGGCCGAGCTCGCTGACATCCACTACGTCCGCCAGGGCGAGCCCCTCGGCCTCGGCCATGCGGTGTCGGTCGCCCGCAAGCACGTCGGAGACAACCCCTTCGCGGTCCTCCTCGGCGACGAGTTCATGGCCGCTGGGCACCCCCTGCTCCAGGACATGATGCGCATCCACGACCAGTACGGCCGCTCCGTGCTGGCCTTGCAGGAGGTCGAGGCCTCGGAGATCAAGCGTTATGGCTGCGCCAAGCCCGAGCGCATCTCCGACCACCTGGTCCAGATCCTCGACATCGTGGAGAAGCCGGAGCCGGCCTCGGCCCCCTCGAACCTGGCCGTCATGGGCCGCTACGTCTTCACGCCGGAGATCTTCGCCAAGCTCGAGCAGGTCCAGCCGGGCGTCGGCGGCGAGATCCAACTCACCGATGCCATCGCCATGCTGCTCGCCGACCAGGCGGTCTACGGCGCCACCTTCGACGGCGGGCGCTACGACACCGGCACGATCCCGGCGTACCTGCAGACGATCGTCGAGCTGGCTCTCGGCCGGCCCGACATCGGCCCCGAGTTCGGGGTCTTCCTCGCCGACCTGTGTCGTCGTGAGGGGCTCGCCGGGCCGGTCAGCTGACCCGCGTCCCGCTGTGATCCCTCTCGCTGAAGCGCGCGAGCACGTCCTGGCGCGCTGTTCCCCCAAGGCGCCGATCCTGGTGCCGCTCCTCGACGCGCTCGGGTGCGTGCTGGCCGGCCCGGTCGTCGCTCAGGAGGCGGTCCCACCCTTCGCCAACTCGGCGATGGACGGCTACGCCGTCCTGGCGGCCGATGTCGCCTCGGCGTCTTCGTCGGCGCCGGTCCACCTGACGGTGGTCGACACCGTGGCCGCCGGCGTGGGAGCCCGGGTCGCGGTCGAGCCCGGCCAGGCGGTCCGGATCATGACCGGGGCCCCGGTCCCGGTCGGCGCCGACGCCATCGTGCCGGTCGAGCACACGTCCGGCGGTCCTGACGCGACCGTCGTCGCCATCCTGGACGGCTCGCCGTCCGGTCGGCACATCCGGCTGGCCGGGAGCGACATCGAACCGGGCGCCGAGGTGCTGCGCGCCGGCACGCTGCTCGGCCCCGCGCACCTCGGGGTGCTCGCCTCGGTGGGCGTTCGCCGGCCGGTGGTCGTGCCCCGCCCGCGCGTCGGGGTGCTGTCCACGGGTGACGAGCTGGTCGACGATGGTCGTGCCCTCGGCCCCGGCCAGATCCGGGAGTCGAACCGGCCCCTGTTGGTGGCGCTGGCGCGTTCGTTCGGTGTGGATGCCGTGGACCTCGGGACGGTCCGCGACGACCGGGACGCCTTGGCCGCGGCCCTCACCGCGGCGGCCGACTCGTGCGACGCCGTCGTCACCAGCGGCGGCGTGTCGATGGGCGACTTCGACCTGGTCAAGGTCGTGCTCGGCGAGCTGGCCGACATGGCGTGGATGCAGGTGGCCATCCGGCCCGCCAAGCCGTTCGCCTTCGGGGTCCTGGCAGGCACGCCGATCTTCGGGCTGCCCGGCAACCCCGTGTCCTCGCTCGTGTCGCTGGCACTGCTCGGGGTGCCCGGCCTGCGGACCATCGCCGGACGGAGCGATCTCGACCTGCCTCGGGTACGAGCCGTCGCCGCCACCGACCTCGACCGCCACCCCGACGGCCGCACCGCCTTCCTCCGCGTGCACTGCACCTGGGCCCCCGACGGCCGGTTGCGCGCCGTACCGGTCGGTGCCCAGGGCTCGCACCACCTGGCTGCGACGGCTGGCGCCAACGGGCTCGCGGAGCTGCCCGACGGCCCCGGCATCGCGCAGGGCGATCATGTGATGGTCGTCTTGTTGTCGCCGCCGACCTGAGCGCCGGACCGACCCGGCCCGTAGCCTGGCCGCATGACCGTCGTCCCCGATCTCGCTCGGCCGCTGGTCGACGGCTTCGGGCGCCAGCACCGGGACCTGCGGATCTCCGTCACCGACCGGTGCAACTTCCGGTGCACGTACTGCATGCCCGCCGAAGGCATGGTCTGGCATCCGCGTGATCATCTCCTCACCTTCGAGGAGATCGAACGGGTGGCCCGGCTCGCCGTCGAGCGGTTCGGGTTCGACTCGATCCGGCTCACCGGGGGCGAGCCCACCGTCCGGTCCCGCCTGCCGGTGCTGGTCGCCAAGCTGTCCGCTCTCGGCGTCGACCTCGCGCTGACCACCAACGGCTCCACCCTCGAGTCGATGGCCTACGACCTGCACCAGGCCGGCCTCGACCGCATCAACATCTCGCTCGACTCGCTGCGTGCCGACCGCTTCGCCGAGCTGACGCGCCGTCACGAGCTGCCCAAGGTGCTGGGCGGGATCCGTGCCGCGGTGGCCGCCGGCTTCGATCCCGTCAAGGTCAACGTGGTGGTGGTGCGGGGCGTGAACGACGACGAGATCGTCGACTTCGCCCGCTTCGGCCGCAACGAGGGGGTGACCGTCCGGTTCATCGAGTTCATGCCCCTCGATGCCGACCACCGGTGGTCCCAGGCCAGCGTCGTCCCCTCAGCCGCCATCGTGGCGGCGATCGGCGCGGTCTTCCCGCTCGAGCGGCTCACTCGGGGATCGGATCCCGCCGAGCGGCACCGCTACCTCGACGGCCACGGGGAGATCGGCGTGATCGGCACGGTCAGCGAGCCGTTCTGCTCCTCGTGCGATCGGGTCCGCCTCACCGCCGACGGCCAGCTCCGCGCCTGCCTGTTCGCCACCGACGAGACCGACCTGCGGGCCCTCTTGCGCGCAGGCGCCACCGACGACGCCCTCGCGGACGCGCTCGCGGCCACCGTCGCCGGCAAGTGGGCGGGCCACGGCATCACCCAGGTCGGCTTCACGCGCCCGGCCCGGTCCATGTCTGAGATCGGCGGATAGGCCACCCCATACGGGGCCGGGCCTGGCCGGGAGTCCGTTCGGGGGGACGTCCTAGACTTCGGCAATGCCTGAGCGACTGACGCACCTGGATCCGTTGGGACGAGCCCGGATGGTCGATGTCACGCCCAAGGAACCGTCGCATCGCCGGGCGGTGGCCCGTGGCCGGGTCCACATGCAGCCCGAGACCACCGCGCTGGTCGCCCGTGGCTCGGTCGGCAAGGGAGACGTGCTCAACGTCGCCCGGGTCGCCGGCATCCAGGCCGCCAAGCGCACGGCCGACCTCATTCCGCTCTGTCACCCGCTCCTGGTCGGCGCGGTGCTCCTCAACTTCCACATCGATGACACGTTCATCGAGATCGAGGCCCACGTCGACACCGTCGACCGGACCGGGGTCGAGATGGAGGCGCTCACGGCCTGCACCGTGGCCGCGCTCACCATCTACGACATGTGCAAGTCGGCAGACCGCTCCATGACCATCGGCGATGTCGCCCTGTGGGAGAAGACGGGGGGTCGCTCGGGAACGTTCCGCCGTGAGGCCACCGATCCCGAGCTCGACCTGGGCCTCTGAACCCGGCGGCCGCGGCCCGTCGAATCTGACCAAAGCCGACATCGAATCTGATCAGGTGATCCCGGTCCGGATCCATGTGACGCATGTCGGCGCGCTGGATGGCGGCCACCGGTTCGTAGTAGAATCGTAACAACCGCTGCCGTCTCGTCATCTGCGATCCAGATCGACGACGGTCGCTGACCACCCCGACCTCCCCCACCATCCACGGCCTGCGAGGGCCTGGTGGCTACGGTCTTGATCGCAACGAAGGCAGGCCTGGAGCGTGACGATGATCGCCCTGATGCTGTTGGCAGTGGTGTGGGCTGCATTCTTGGTCCCCCAGATCCTCCGCCGCCACCGTGAGGGCCGTCCGGGTAGCTCGGTCGTGTCCTTCCGCCAGCAGCTCTCGACGCTCGAGCGCGCCACCCCCGGCCACTCGCTCCGCCTCTCCACCACCGGTCCCGTCCCGGTCGTCCGGTCGGTGCCGCCCGCATCTCGCACCCAGGTCCGTCGCCGCCGTGACGTGTTGCTGGCCCTCACCGGCGCCACCGCCTTCACGTTCCTGCTGGTGCTCGCATCACCGGGCACCGCCACGACCCTGCTCTTCTTGGCCACCGGCTCGGCCCTCGGCGTCTACGTCTGGGCCCTCGTGCAGATCCGCAAGCGCACGACCGAGCGCAGCGTGAAGGTCCGGGTGCTCGCGCCGCGGACCCTCGCACCGCGGACCCTCGCCCCGGCGCCCTCGTTCGCTCTGCGCCGCACCGTCTCGAGCTGACCCCGCCGGTGCCGGCTCCGGCATCGCCGCCGCGAGCCGCTCTGGCTCGCCACCTCGACACCATCAGCGGCACGCTCGACGGCGCCAAGCACGCTCGCCGGCCTGGGCCTGGGCCTGGGCCTGGGCCGAGGCCGAGATCGGCTCCGAGCCGAGCCGGAGCGCAGCCCCGAGGCGATGGCTCGCGATGGTCCTCCAGGCCCGGTTGCAGCAGTCGCTCGACCGGGCCTGACCGGGCCCGGACGCGCCACCACCGGACCGTCGACCGAGGTGGGATTCGGTCGGGGCCCGGTGGATGCGGGGCGGTGGTCTGCTAGCAGGTCTTGATGAAGACCTGGACCGTGAACACCCGCTTGCCGTTCGTGGCGACGCCGACGCCGGCGCCGTTCCACTTGGTGTTCAAGATGTTGGCCCGGTGGCCGGGCGACTTCATGTAGGCGTCCTCGATGGTGGGGACGTCGGGGCCGTAGCCGACGTTCTCGCCGAGCGAGCACCAGCGCACGTGGATGCCGTCGGGGAGGTTCGAGTGGTACAGGGTGTTCTCCCGGGCCAGCTTCTCTGCCCACGCCTGGGCCTTCTTCTGGGCGTCGGCCTGGGTGCGCAGGGCGCTCAGGCGGTTCGCGGTCCGGTCGGCGTTCATCTCGGTCAGGACCTGTGACTGGCCGGCCTTGAGGCAGCCGGTCAGGAGGCTGAGCGTGGCGACGAAGACGCTCAGCGCCACGA
>JAOBWM010000040.1 GCA_025463365.1 Acidimicrobiales bacterium | reverse complement strand
CTTGGTGGCGTACTCCTCGCGGAGCTTGAACTTGAGGACCTTGCGCAGCGTCTCGTTGCGGGGGAGGGCGTCCACCACCTCGAGCTGCTCGGGGATCTTCTGGCGCATGAGCTGAGCGGCGGTGAGGGCTGCGACCATCTCGTCGAAGGTGAGGTCGTCGTCGGAACCCGCCACGCGCTCGACCACCGCGCACACCCGCTCGCCGCGGTCGCGGTCGGGAAGGCCGATGACGGCGACGTCGCCGACCTTGGGGTGGGCGTACAGGACGTGCTCGATCTCTTGAGCGGAGATGTTCTCGCCCTTGCGGATGATGACGTCCTTGAGGCGACCCGTCAGCACGACGTGGCCGTCGGGCCGGATGTGGCCGAGGTCGCCGGTGCGGAACCAGCCGTCGTCGTCGAACGCTTCGGCGGTCGCGGCGGGATCGGTGTACCCGGCGAACACCATCGGGCCCTTCAGCCGGACCTCGCCGTCCTCGTCGGGAGCGCCCACGGTCCCGTCGTCCTTGACGATGCGCATCTGCAGGCCCACGACCGGCTCGCCGACGGTGTTGGCGAGTTGCTCGTCGGTGTCGTGCGGCGAGCCCTCGCAGATCATCGGACACTCGGTCATGCCGTAGCCGTGGCAGATCTTCACGCCGAACTCGCGCTTGACCTCGTCGTAGATCTCCGGGGGCATCGGCGCGCCGCCGCCTGACATCTTCCGCAGCGACGGGATGATCGGGACGTCGGGCTGCTTGCGCTGCTCGGTCAGGTACATCTGGTAGAACGCGGTCCCGCCGCCGACCATGGTGACCCCGTTGGCAGCGAGCAGGGGCACGGCGGTGGCCGGCGCGAAGGCCTCGAAGAGCAACGCCGGGAAGCCGCCGATGAGCATCGTGCCGAAGTAGTCGGGCCCGGCGATGTGGGAGAACGGGAACGCGATGGAGCCGACGTCGTCGCTGCTCATGTCGAGCGCGACGGCGAGGCCGTTGGCGCCGGTGATGAGCGTGCGGTCCGTGTGGCGGACGCCCTTCGGATCCGATGTCGTGCCGGACGTGAAGTAGATCCAGCGGACCTCGTCGCCGTCGGTGGGAGCGGGAACGCCGGTGAGGGTGGCCGGGTCGCCGTCGGGGAGGTCGGCGAAGACGTCGAGCACGGCCGGCTTGGCCGGCAGATCGGCGATGAGGTCGTCGACCATGGCGGCGAAGTCGAACCCGTTCCACGTGCCGGGGACGAGGACGAACTCGGCCTCGGTGGCCCGGATCGCGTAGCCCACCTCCTTGTGCCGGTAGAAGTGCAGGATCGGGTTCTGGATGGCACCGAGGCGGGCCAGGGCAAAGCTGGCGATGATCGTCTCGAACCGGTTCGGGAGCTCCCAGGTGACCCGGGTGCCGGCCCGCACGCCGAGGGCGGCGAAGCCGGCGGCGGCCCGTTCGGCCCGGTCGCGGAACTCGGCGCACGTGAGGCTGCGGCCCGACTCGTCGATCAGCAGGAGCGCATCGGGTGTCGCCGCCGCCCGGCGCTCCACCAGCTCCCACAGCGTCGCGGCATCGTCGAACGTCTCGGTCACGGCTGCCCCCTGGCATGGTCGTTTCTGATGGACCGTCAGAATCTAGACGGGCGCTCGCCACCGGCACCTCGGAGCGATCGGTCGGGGTGGCGGGTACGTTCGCCCTCATGGAGCTGAGCGAGGTGATGCGGACGACGGCGTCGGTGCGGGCCTTCACCGACGAGCCGGTGACGCCCGAGGCCCTGTACCGGGTCCTCGACGATGCCCGGTTCGCCGGCAGCGGCGGCAACAAGCAGGGGTGGCACGTCACGATCGTGCGCGACCCCGCGCTGCGTCGGCAGTTGGCCGACCTGAGCGCCAGCGTGTGGGAGCGCTACCTGGCCGAGGCCGCCGCGGGCTACCGCTCGTTCAACCCGATCGACCCTGCGCCGGCCGATGTGCCGGTCCCCGACGGACTGTCCGAGCACCCGATGCTCGCGGGGGTGGAGGACGTGCCGGAGCTGCTCGTGGTCACCGTCGACCTCCGGGTCCTGGCCGTCCTGGACCGCGACCTCGACCGCTTCTCGATCATCGGCGGGGCCTCGATCTACCCGTTCGTGCAGAACATCCTCCTGGCTGCGCGCAACCAGGGCCTCAGTGGCGTGCTCACCACGTTCCTCACCGCCAAGGAGCCAGAGGCCGCCCCGCTGCTCGGCCTCCCCGATGGCCACGCCATCGTCGCCATGATCGGCCTCGGCCACCCCGAGCACCAACCCACCAAGCTCAAGCGCAACCCCGTCGAATCCTTCACCACCATCGACCGCATCGACGGCGAGCCGTTCACGATCTGACCGCTGACATCGGCAGGATCCTGCCGGCCGATCAGATCCAGGACGCGATGTTGGCGAGGCGGTAGAAGGTGAACGCTTGGTCGAGCGACGCGGGGCTGTCGGGCCGGCGCTCGTCGAAGTTCCAGATCGCGGACCTCTCCTCGCGATCCCCATGCGTGATCACCACCTCGGTCAGCGGATACTCGCCGAACAGGGTCGCGTCGATCGGGTGGCCCGACTCGCTCGCCGACGCCTGGAGCACCGCCAAGATCGCGACCTCGATCGGTTCGGCCGCGGCCGGAGCCCCCGGATCGCAGCGGCGGATCGCGGCATCGAGCTCGGCCCACCAACCCTGGTCGTCGTCATCGGTCCGTGGCATCGCCGCCAGGTCCAGCAGGACACCATGGAACCGCTGGTCGGCGAACCAACCGGCTGCGCCGACCACAACGTGCTCCACGTGCTGGGACCGCAGCTCGGCGATGAGCGGTTCGACGACGCGCTCGTCGCGGCGATCGGCCATCGCCCGGAGGGCCTCGGAACGGGTGTCGTCGTCGGGGTCGGCGAACCGGTCGAGGAAGGCTTGGTCGACCTCCGGTCCCTCTGCCTCGATCTGCCCAAGGCCGAACGTCGCCCAGTTGCGGATCTCGGCGACCGGATCGCGCGTCGACCGGACGAGCGCGTCGACGACGGGCGTATCGCCATCCGGCCCGTCGGAGTGCGCACGGGTGCCGGGCAGACCGTGGACCGCGGCGAGGCGAACGTCGTCGTCGACCTGAGTGGCCAGGTCGAGGAGGGCATCGCGGGCTCGCTCGTCCCAGGAGTGACCGAGCGCGTACGCGATGGAGGTCAGGACGTACGGCTCCTGCTCCGCCTCGAGCATGGCGAGGAGCGCCTCGAGGACCGGGCCGACGAGGTCGTTCTCGGCTCCGTTGACGACCGCACCCAGCAGGTCGGCCCGTGCCGACCGCTCTGCAGCTTCCGCGCCGCCGACCGGCAGCTCCAGTGCGAACACCAGCGCCGCCTTCCGGTCGGAAGCGACCGACGAGAAGTCGACGTCCTCATCTGCGTCGTCGGCAACGCCGGCCAGCTCGCGCTGGTGAAGGAGGACCAAGCGATCTCGGAGGGCGATGAGCCCGGGCTCGTCCACGACGACTCAGTTGGAGCTGGAGATCTTGGACTGGAGCTTGGCCAGGCGCTCGACGAAGGCGGGTTGGGTGACGGACCAGACCTGGTCGACCAGTTCGCGCTGGACGGCTTCGCCGTGGTCGGTGATCGAAGCCATGTCGGCGATGGTGGCCTTGGTGCGCTCGACCAGATCGCGGGGAGCGGCCGCGGCGCGGGCGGCCAGCTTCACGGCGAGCGGCAGCAGCTCGTCGTCGGGGACGCAGCGCCAGGCCAGGCCGGTGCGCTCGGCCTCGGCGCCGTCGAGGACCTCGCCGAACAACACGGTGGCCGCGGTGGCTTGCGGGCCGACGATGCTGCGCATCATCCAGGTGTGGCCGCCGCCGGGATGGATCCCGAGCTGGAGGAAGCGGGTGTCGAAGCGGGCCGACGCGCCGGCCAGCCGGACGTCGCACGCCAGCGCGAGGTTCATGCCCGCACCGACCGCCGGACCGTTGACGGCGGCGATGGTGGGCAGCGGCGAGCGGGCGAAGCGCAGGAAGCCCTCGTAGACGGCGAGCAGGCCGTCGCGCTCCGAGCCGCCGAGGTGCGAGAGGTCGGCGCCCGCGCAGAATGCCGAGCCTTCGCCGGTGACCACCAGTGCGCCGACCGAGACGTCGGCCTCGAGCGCATCGACCGTCGCGATGACCTCGCGGCACATGGCCAGATCGAACGCGTTGCGCCGAGTCGGTGCGTCGAGCGTGACCACGCCCACCCCGTCGACGACCTCGCTGCGCACGGTGGGTTCGGTCATTCGCCGCGCTGGTCTCGGAGGACGGCAGGGGAGTGGCGGAAGAACTGTTCGACGTCTTCCTCGTAGCGGTACCCGGCGTCGCGGTCGCCGACGGTGCGCCGGAGCCGCTCGGCCTCGACGTAGGCCGCCAGCGCTCCGGCGGAGGTGTAGCGGTACTCGAAACCGGCGTCCTTGAACCGCCGGTTGTCGATGCCCCGCCCGTACTTGAGCAGCTCGATCAGCTCGGGTGCGAGGTCGACGAGGCCGAGCCGCCGAAGCGGCGACGTGACGGCGGCGATCCCGAACGGCGGCATCGGGATGCCGCGCTTGCCGACGATCGCCATCATCTCGCTCCACGGGATCTGTCCGTCGCCGGCGACGTTGAAGATGCCGGGCACCTCGTGGTCGAGAGCGAAGAGGATCGCGTCGACGACGTCGTCCTCGTGGATCAACTGGAACCGCGGGTCGTAGCCGGCGACCTTGGGGGCGAACGGCAACGACAGCGCTTGCAGCAGGGGCGTGGCGATGTCGGGGCCGACCACGTTGCAGAAGCGCAGGAGGCTCAGGCACACGTGGGGGTTGTCGCGGGCGAAGTCGCGGACGTAGCTCTCGACCTCGAGCAGGCTGCGCTCGACCCGGGTGCGGGGTGCGGCAACGCGGCGATCGGTCTCGCGGAACCAGTAGGGGTCCTTCGGCGACGAGCCGTACACCAGCGACGCCGACTTCACCACGACTCGCCGGACCGTGCTGCCGGCCGCCGACGCTGCCGCGAAGAGGTTCATGGTGCCGATGACGTTGATCTCGTGCATGGCCCGGGACGACATCTGCGTGGAGTCGACCACCAGGAAGGTGTGGGCGATGGTGTCGACGCCGGTGGCCTTCACGATGCGCGAGAGGATCGAGTAGTTCTCGTCGCTGCGGACGTACTCGGTGCGCTCCAGCTTCACGCGGGGCTCGCGGGTGTCGAGGCCGATGATCACGTCGACGTCGGGATCGGCCTCGAGGGCCTGGGCGAGACGTCCGCCCCAGAAGGTGGACAGCCCGGTGATGAGGACGCGGCGGCCCATGCCGGCCCCTACCCGAACCAGACCGAGCGGCGCTGGCGCAACATGTCGAACAGCGCCTCTTGGATCTGCTGGCGGATCGCCTCGGACTCGTCCATGATCCGGCTCCGGGAGTAGCGGGGCTGGTCGGGCTCGACGTCGAAGGTGACCGGCTCGAGCACCCGCAGCTTGAACTTGGCGGGGAAGTGCACCAGAGCGCCGAGCGGACCGAACGCCATGTTGGCGGTGATCGGGAAGTACGGGGCGCCGATGGCCTTGGCGAGCGACGGGATCTTGAACAGGATCGGCATCGACTCCTCGGCCCCGACCACCGCGATCGGGATGATCGGCACGCCGGCCCGCATGGCGATCTCCACGAAGCCGCCGCGCCCGAACCGGCGCAGCCGATAGCGCTCGTTGTACGTCTTGCCCGGGCCCTTCGAGCCTTCGGGGAAGACCAGTGCGAGCTGCTGTTGCTCACGGAGGAGGCGGTAGGCGTTGTCGGGGTGGGCGACCACCCCGCCACCGCGGGACCAGAGGGTGCCGACCACGGGCGTGCTCTTGAAGAAGTGATCGGCCATGCCGTACACGGGCCGACCCAGTTCGGTCTCGATGCCGTGCATGATCGTCGGGGCATCGGAGGGGATCGCTCCGGCGTGGTTCGACACGAGCAGCGCGCCGCCCTCGGTGGGCACGTTCTCGAGCCCCTCCCACTCGGCCCGGAACCAGCGCCGGTACATGGGGTCGTACGCCTTGCGGACGATCGCACGGACCCGCTCGGAGCGACCCCACTCGTCGACATCGCCCGTGCGGGGGTCGGGCAGGGCATCGCCGCGCCGGCCTTCGGGCTCGGGATCGTCGGCCACCGGCGGCAGGCGGAAGGGCACGATCTCGGCGGTCGTGGCCCGGCGAGGGGCCGGCTCGCGCGGGTGCTCGTCGTGGCCTGCCATGAGTGGACGATCGTACAGCGGGCGACCCGAACCCCGATCCGGAAGGGCGCTGACATGGCCCGAGACCGCTGGAAGCGGCCCCCTAGAGTTCGTCGGGTGCACCTCCGATCCGCGGGCGCGCGCCGCGCTCGTCGACCCCTCTGCTCGGTGAGGTCGGTGGCCGCCCTCGTGGTGGCGACCGCGGTGTCCTCCGCGGCCTGCAGCTCGTCGCCATCGTCGGGAGCGGTGTCGCCGACCTCGACCAGCGATCGCCCTGCGATGACTACCACGTCGACCCGGTCGCCGAACCCGGCCAGGCCGGACCGCCCGCCGACGACTCGCCCGGCCACGACACCGTCTGCCACGACCCACCCGGCCACGACTCGCCCGGCCGCCACACCCCCGGCCACGACGCGCCCGGCTGGGTCCGGTCCGCCCGAGCGGGTCGCGATCGTGGCGGACAGCGAGATCGCGCCGGCCGTCGCGGCGGACCTGGACGCTCAGCCCGACATCGAGGTGGTCTCGCGGGAGCTGCACGAAGGCTGGACGATGGGCCAGCTCGATCCGCTCGTCGCCGATGCCCTGACCACCCACCCTGACGTCCTGCTCTATGCCGGCGGCACCAACGACCTGGCTGCGGGACCGATCCCGATGCTCACGGGGTTGACCAGCCGCCTGCATCGCTACGTGCGGTCGACCTGTGTCGTGGTGGCCGTCCCGATCTTCCGGTATGCCCCGGGCAGCGACGCCGAGGTCGCACGGCGTACCGCCGGCACGCGGATCCTCGAGCAGCGGATCGATCAGACGGGGGCCCACGCCGTCTCCTACCTCGACCTCGCCATCGCCATGGGTCATGCGGGCGCCGACTTCTGGGGCGACGCCGGGCTCGGCGAGCTGCACGCCGCTCCGGACGCCTATCCCCGCATCTCCGCCGCCCTGGCCTCGGCGGTCACCGCGTGTGGCACGCGCTCGGGCTGACAGGAACTGCGGTGGCACTCAGGTTCGCGTCGGCTCAGTTCGCGTCGAGGTCGTCGAGGGCGCTGCCGTCGTCGGCCAGCCATGCCCGGCCGGTCGTGCAGGTCTCGATGGCGACGCACCAGCGGCAGGCGAGGCTCGGGCGGTAGGTGGGTTCGGTCGTGCCGGCGCGCAGGGCGGCCATCCGCCGGGCGCCGTCGACCGTGCGGGCCACCGTCGCGTCGAGCACGGCCTCGGTGACGGCCTCGGTCCGGGCCTCGCCGAGGTCCAGGTAGAACGACGCCACCAGGCGAGGCGGCACCCCGAGGCGAAGCGTGTCGAGCAGGGCGTAGAAGCGCAGGTCGTCTCGGTGCAGCGGGTTGGGCGTGCCCGTCTTGAGGTCGATCACGACCTTGCCGGCCTGGTTGCCGCGCGGCGTGCCGAGGGTGAGGTCGACCTTGCCGCGCAGGCGGATGCGTCCGCCGGCCAGGTCGACGATCTGGCTGCTCTCGGTGACCGGGCGCCACTTGGCCTGCAACGGGGGGAAGCATTCGAAGAACTTGGCCACGCGGTCCCCGGCACTGCTCCGGAGATCGGCCCGCTCGGTCTCGCTGCAGGTCTGGAGGAAGTCGGTGAGCCAGTGGTCGGTGTGCCCCAGGGCAGCCATGGCCTCGTCGACGAGGTCGAGCGGGAGCGGCTCCCCTCGCCAGTGGATGCCCAGTTCCACGGCCTTGTGGGCCACCGTGCCTCGAGCGATCGGGACGGTGACCACGAATGGATCGTCGGCCGCATCCTCGGCCAGGAACCGGGCCTCGCAGCCATGGATCCGCCCGAGCAGGTGCTTCGACAGCACGAGGTCTTCGTCGGTCCCCAGGTCATCGAGCACGGGAAGCAGCCCGGCTTCGAGGTCTGCCCGGAGGCGCCGCCCGAGCTCGGGATCGAACGTGGGCCGCTCGCCACCGGCGGCGCCGAGCTCGGCGAGCGTCTGCTCCTGCACCGGAGTGAGCTGCGGCGGAACGGCGGTGGGCACGAGGTGGACCCTACGACGAGGGGGTGACAGCGACGGTGGCCGCCGCGTTCGATCCGTGCGAACATGTGTTCGATGCGGGACGATGCGTCGATCCTCCATGCCGACCTCGACGCGTTCTATGCGTCGGTCGAGCAACGGGACGATCCGTCGCTGCGCGGGCGGCCGGTGATCGTCGGCGGCGGGGTCGTGCTGGCCGCGAGCTACCAGGCCAAGGCGCGTGGCGTGCGCACGGCCATGGGCGGCCGGCAGGCCCTGGCCCTGTGCCCGGGTGCGGTGGTGGTTCCGCCCCGGTTCTCGGCCTACGTGGAGGCGAGCAAGGCGGTGTTCGACGTCTTCCGCGACACCACGCCGCTCGTCGAGGGGATCTCGATCGACGAGGCGTTCCTCGACGTGGCCGGCCTGCGGCGGCTGCGCGGCACGCCGGTGGAGATCGCCACCGAGTTGCGCCGCCGCGTCCACGCAGATGTCGGGCTGGCGATCACCGTCGGCATCGCCCGGACCAAGTTCCTCGCCAAGGTGGCGAGCGCGGTGGGCAAGCCCGACGGGCTGCTCGTCGTGCGGCCGGGTCTGGAGCTCGAGTTCCTCCATCCGCTGCCGGTGGAGCGGCTGTGGGGCGTGGGGGCGGTCACGGCGCGCAAGCTGCACGAGCGGGGGATCTCGACGGTGGGCGAGCTCGCCGCTCTCCCCGAGGGCGCCCTGGTGGGCATGCTCGGGCCCGGCTCGGGCCACCACCTCCACGCGCTGGCCCACAACCGAGATCCCCGGCGGGTCACCACGGGGGTCCGCCGACGGTCGATCGGCTCGCAGCAGGCCCTGGGTCGGCGCCTGCGCTCGCCATCGGATCTCGACGCGATCCTCGTGGGCCTGGTGGACCGGGTGTCGCGCCGGCTCCGGTCGGCCGACCGGGTCG
>JAOBWM010000191.1 GCA_025463365.1 Acidimicrobiales bacterium | reverse complement strand
GTCGATGAACTGGGCGTAGAGGTCGGCCAGCCACGCCGCGTTCGGGTCCTTCGGCCGGGGTTCGTCGAGCGAGGTCGGGACCACGTCGTCGTTGTGCAGCGCGTTGCCGTCGGCGACGCGGCGAGATTCGTCCCAGCGGGGCTCGCGGATCGCGAGATCGGCATCGGGGTCGGAGTAGGCGGCACTGGTCCGCTCGATCGCCGGTGCCGCCGGTTCTTCGGCCACGCCGGCCGGCTCGGCCTCGTACGGGGCGTCGACCTCGTCCTCGACGTCGACCTCCGGGGCGATGGTCAGCGTGGGGGGCGAGGACATCGCCTCCTGGTCGGCCTCGGCGAGGGCGCCGGCGATGGCGTCGCCGATGTGCGCGGTGAGCGGGTCGGGGTCGCCATGGCCGAGCGTGCGGTGGGGCAGCCCTCGGTCGAGCAACGGGTCGCGCTCGAACTCCTCGGCGGGGGCCTCGGCCTCGGGTGCCGTGCGGTGCAGCTGCAGGACCTCGGCCTCGTCATCGGTGGAGATCACCTCGACGAGTCCCGCCTCGTGCAGGCGGTTGACCACCCGTGCGGTGGAGTAGGCGCCGCGTCCGAGCTCGGCGGCGAGCTCGGCGATGCTGCGGGGCCCGGCGAGTGCGGTGACGAGCTCCCAGTCCTCGCGCAGCAGTGTGACCTGCGTTGCGGTGCCGGGGAGGGTGCGGCGGGCTTCGACCCACGTATCGGGACCGGGGATGGTCGCGCTCCACTCGTCGACCTCGCGCACCCGCTTGCGGACCTCGCCGACGATGGCGTCGACGGGGAAGGCTCGGAACGGGCCGAGCCAGTGGACGGTGTCGGTCTCGAAGTCGAACTCGCCGGTGCCGTCGCGGAACAGCTCGATCAGCGGGTCGTAGATCACCGACAGCACGACTGACGCCAACAGGTCGGGGGCGATGGCGCCGTCTCGGACGAGCAGCTCGCCGACCATCGGCCGGTCGCCGGACGCGGCGATGGCTCGGCCCCAGTCGTCCGCCGTGAGGCGTCCGGGGCGCACGAGGGCGGTGGCGAGGGCCTCGTCGGTCTGCTCGTTGCGGGCGAAGTAGAGCTGGCCCCGGTGCAGGTAGACGGTGCAGCCCGCCGGGCCGCCGAAGCGGGCCGCGCCGGTACGACCGTCGGCGGACAGGACCTTGAGGATGCCAGCGGGGGAGAAGTCCTCGAGTGTGCCGTTGAGCGTCATCCGGATCCGCGTCTCTCTTACCGTGGTGTTGGTCGACTTCCGACCCCCCAACCGTCGGCGCCATGACGGCCGACTTGAGGCATTCGGCCCAGGGTACCCGGCGTTCCTGACGCTGGTCTTCGGCCCGTTTCGGTGTCACCCCCCGCCGGTAGGGTGCGGCCCGATGAGCTCCCCCGACGCCCCGGACCCATCCGCTCCGTCCTCGCCTGACGTCGCGGTTCGGGTCGCCGCCCTGCGGACCGAGATCGCCGCGCACAACATCCGCTACCACCAGGACGACGCGCCCACGATCTCCGACGCCGACTACGACGACCTGGTGCGCGAGCTGCGGGCGCTCGAGGAGCAGTTCCCCGAGCTCGTGGTGGAGGGCACGCCCACGGCGCTGGTGGGTGCGGCGCCGTCGGCCACCTTCTCGCCGGTGGTCCACCGCGTGCCGATGATGTCGCTCGACAACGCCTTCTCCACCGACGAGCTGGCGGCGTGGGGCGTCCGGCTGGATCGCCGCATCGCCCGCCTCGACGCGGCCGCGGCCTCGGCGGTCGTGGACCCGCCCGAGGCAGACCTTGCCGAGGACGTGTCGGCCGAGGACCTCGAGCAGGCGGCCGCGGTGGCCGAGGTCGGCTTCTGCTGCGAGCTGAAGATCGACGGGGTGGCCATCTCCCTGCGCTACGAAGACGGCCTCCTGGTGCAGGGCGCCACTCGCGGGGACGGCCGGACCGGTGAGGACGTCACGGCCAACGTCGCCACCATCGCCGACATCCCCGAGCGGCTCCCGGCCGGCGCGCCACGAGTGCTCGAGGTCCGCGGGGAGGTCTACATGTCCCGTACGGCGTTCGACGCGCTGGTGGCCACCCAGCAGGAGGAGAACCGGATCCGCCTCGAGGCCGGCCGCAAGCCCCAGCCCGTGGCCAGCAACCCCCGCAACGCGGCAGCCGGTTCCCTGCGCCAGAAGAACGCCGCGGTCACCGCCCGGCGCGAGCTCTCGATGTGGTGCTACCAGCTCGGTGAGGTCGAAGGTGGGCCCGCGTTCACCAGCCACAACCAGACGCTCGACCAGCTGGCCGCCTGGGGCTTCGCCGCCAACCCGGAGCGCCGCGTGGTGCAGACGCCGGCCGAGGTGGCCGCCTACTGCGCCCGGTGGCAGCAGCACCGCCACGACCTCCCCTACGAGATCGACGGCGTGGTGGTGAAGGTCGACGACCTCGAGCGCCGCGAGCGCCTCGGCGTGACGAGCCGGGCCCCACGCTGGGCCATCGCCTACAAGTTCCCGCCCGAGGAGCGCACCACGACGTTGCTCGGCATCGAGGTCTCGGTGGGTCGGACCGGCCGGGTCACGCCGTTCGCGGTGCTGGACCCGGTCTTCGTGAGCGGGGTCACCGTCGCGCGGGCCACGCTGCACAACGAGGACCAGGTCCGGGCCAAGGACGTGCGGGTCGGCGACACGGTGATCGTGCGCCGCGCCGGCGACGTCATCCCCGAGGTGGTCGGCCCCATCCGCGACCCGGATCACGACGATCGCCCGGTGTGGGAGTTCCCGAAGTACTGCCCGTCGTCGCGGCCGGTCGAGCTGGTGCGGCCCGAGGGCGAGAGCGACACCCGCTGTCCCGATCCCGACTGTCCGTTCCAGCGGTCCGGGGCCATCGAGCACTTCGCCGGGCGCGGGGCCATGGACATCGAGGGGTTCGGTGAGCAGCGCGTGCGGCTGTTCCTCGACCTCGGGCTCCTGGCCGACATCGCCGGCATCTACGAGGTGCCGTGGGACCGCCTGGCCCGCCTGCGGTCCGTGCTCACCGGTTGGGCCTCGGCTGCGGTGGCCGCCGCCCAGGAGCGCACGGGGGACGGTCGAGCCAAGCTCGACGCCGTCACCGAGGTCGACATCGCCGCGACCCGCCCCGCGGAGCTGGCCGACGTGCCCGAGGACCTCGCCGCCGAGCTGGCGGCCGACGCCCCGCTCTTCAAGAGCACCGCCGATGGTCTCCGTGGGCTCGGCGAGGAGGCCGTCGCCGGCCTGCGCGCCGCCATCGAGGCATCCAAGGACCGACCGCTCGCGAACCTGCTCGTCGGGCTCAACATCCGCCACCTCGGCCCCTCAGGGGCCCAGGCGCTGGCGATCGCGTTCGGGGGCATCGAGCACATCCGCGATGCCGACGTCGATGCCATGGCCACCGCCGAGGGGGTCGGCACCGTCATCGCCCAATCGGTGCGGTCCTGGTTCGCCAGCGGCGAGCATCGAGACCTCGTACAGCGCCTGATCGCCGCCGGCCTCAACGTCACCGGTCCGGAGACCTCGAGCGAGCCGCAGGTGCTGCTCGGCAAGACCATCGTGGTCTCGGGAACGCTCGAGGGCTACGACCGCGACGGCGCCGAGCAGGCGATCACCAGCCGGGGCGGCAAGTCGCCCGGATCGGTGTCGAAGAAGACCACCGCACTGGTGGTCGGTGAGGGCCCCGGTGCTTCCAAGGTGACCAAGGCCGAGTCCCTCGGCGTCCCGATCCTCGACGAGGCCGCCTTCGAGCACCTGCTCGCCACCGGCGAGCTTCCTGGTCCCGCGTCCGTCAGTCGACGTTGACGACCCAGGTGATGGTCCGGCCCGTCGAGCGGGCCTGGTGGTCGCGGAAGTACTGCAGCGAGATCGTGAGCTGGCCGGGGTCGAACTTCTCGATGACCTTGCCCGGGCCTGGTGTGAACGCCACGTGGTTGTGGTT
The DNA here is from genome assembly GCA_025463365.1 of Acidimicrobiales bacterium. Classification (GTDB taxonomy): domain Bacteria; phylum Actinomycetota; class Acidimicrobiia; order Acidimicrobiales; family Iamiaceae; genus Aquihabitans. The sequence continues at coordinate 23,897 of JAOBWM010000191.1, read as the reverse complement.
GTTGGGCCGCAGGCCGTTGGCCTTCAGGTCGTCAGGAGCCACCGTCGAGGGGTCACGGGCCCCGTCCATCTGAGCTTCGGGGATCGGGAGCCCGTTGATGACGAGGCGCCCGTCGTAGCCGACCTTGAGATCGGCGCTGACGGTGCTCTGGCGCAGTCCGGATCCGCCCGGCGGCGGGGTCTGGACCAAGATCACCGGGTCGCGATCCTTGGGTGTCTTGCCGACCTGGGCCCGGTGGCCCGTGTACACGAGCAACACGCCGCAGAACACGAGGGCGAGGGTGATGATCGAGCGTCGCAACCAGTTCGGCCACCCGTACGAGGGGGCCCGAACGGGCGCAACACCCTGGTCACCGGTGGCACCGGCGGGCGCGGAGGGTGGGTCGATCGGCATCGCTTCCAGTCTGGCGGTTGGCCCCCGGCTGGTCCCCATTGCCACCCACCGTGAGCACGACGTGACGGGGGGCTCCCCCGATCACCGGGAACCGGGCGGTACCCTCGCCGGGTGGCCAATCCCCGCATGACGGCAGAGATCGGCCGGGTGCTCGGGGGGCGCTACCGGCTGGTCGCCCCCATCGGCATGGGCGCCTCGGCTCAGGTCTACCTGGCCGACGACGTCAAGCTCCGGCGCCGCGTCGCGCTCAAGATGCTCCACGACGCCCTCGCCGGCGACGCCGAGTTCCTGCGCCGGTTCCGCGCCGAAGCCCGGGCCGCGGCGGCGCTCAGCCACCCCAACGTGATGGCCGTCTACGACTGGGGCGACGGCGATGTCGCCTTCATCGTCACCGAGTACCTGCCGGGCGGCAGCCTGCGTGCCCTGCTCGACGGCGGCAACCAGCTCTCGCCGGCCCAGGCCCTGGGTGTCGGCCTCGAAGCCGCCCGGGCGCTCGACTACGCCCACCGCCGCGGGTTCGTCCACCGCGACATCAAGCCCGCGAACCTGCTCTTCGGCGAGGAGCAGCGCCTGCGCATCGCCGACTTCGGCCTGGCGCGCGCCCTGGCCGAAGCGGCGTGGACCGAGCCGCAGGGCGCCGTGCTGGGCACGGCCCGCTACGCCTCGCCCGAGCAGGCCAAGGGCGAGAAGCTGAGCGGCAAGGCCGACGTCTACTCACTCGCGCTGGTGTTGGTGGAGGCGGTGAGCGGCGAGGTGCCCTTCGTGGCCGACACCACGCTCGGCACCTTGATGGCGCGCGTCGACAAGCCCCTCCCCGTGCCGGACTCGTTGGGCCCGCTGCAAGCGGTGCTGGCCCGTGCCGGCCACCCGGACCCCGCGCAGCGGATCGATGCCCGGGCCCTCGCCACCGGCCTGTTGCGGGCCGCCAAGGTCTTGTCGCGCCCCGCGCCACTGCCGCTCGCCGGGGCGCTGTCGCCGCTCGGCGAGATCACCGTCGACGCCGATCCCACCATCCACGCCCCCGGGCCGCTCGCGGTGCCGCCGGTCAGCGGCTCGGACGCGGCGGGATCCACCATGGCGAGCCCGTCCGACCTCACCTCCGACGACCTCGAGCTCGGCCCGCCCTCCTGGGTCAACCAGGCCGCCGGCTTGCTGGTCGACGAGCCGGACCACGACGAGACCGTCGACCCCGTCGACGCCACCGACGCCACCGACGCGCCCGACGCCACCGATGAGCCGGACGAGTCGGACGAGCCGGACGGGTCGGGACCCGATGAGCCCGTCGAGACCGGAGCCGCTCCCACCGTCGACGCCCTCGACCTCACCGATGCTGCGCTGGCGACCCCGACGTGGGCGGATGCGACGGCGGCCGAGCCGGATCCGGCCGACCGCATCGTCGCCCCGAGCGCCGCGGCCGTGCCGGTGCCGATCCCGGTGCCGGGCGCCACCACGGTCCTGGCCCCGCCGGCCGCGCTCACCAGGTCCGAGCCCCTCGAGATCGACGACCTGCCGCCTGACGAGCCCCGAGGTCGGCGCCGGTGGCCGTGGGTGCTCCTGGTGGTTGCCCTGCTGGCCGGTGGGGGCGGGGTGGCGGCGGCCGCCGTCGCCGGTCGCGACAGCGGCGGAACCCCGGTGCGCGTCATCAGCCTCCCGGTGCCCACCCTCGCCGGTCGCACGGAGACCCAGGCCCGCCAACTCATCGACGCCGCGGGGTGGAACGTCTCCATCGATCGGGTGCGGCGCGACGGCACGCGCAAGGGCCAGGTCCTCGACTCCAAGCCCGCCGCCGGTGGCCGGCTCCCGGCGGGCCGGACCATCACCCTGACGGTCTCGGAGGGCCAGACCATCGTCGCCGTGCCCGCCGGGCTGGTGGGCGTGCCCACGGCTGCCGCCACCACTGCGCTCGAGGCGGTCGGCCTGAAGGCCACCGTCGCCGACACGGCGTACGACGAAGACCGCGCCAAGGGCGTGGTGACCTCGCTGGCGGCGGGCACGAAGCCGCAACTCGAGAAGGGGAGCGCCGTCGGGCTCATCGTCTCGAACGGTCCCCGGCCGCGCATCGTTCCGAGCGGCCTGCGGGGGAGCACGGTCGCGGCCGCCACCGAGGCCCTCCACGCCGTCCAACTCGAGATCGCCACCACCAACGCCTTCAGCAGCGACGTGCCCAAGGGTCAGATCATCTCGGTCCTGCCGGCAACCGGGGCGAGCGTGCCGCGTGGGAGCACGGTCACCGTCGAGGTCTCGAAGGGGCCCGAGCTCGTGTCGGTGCCCAACGTCAAGCGGGCGTCCTCGCTCAGCGAGGCGATCGCGCTCTTGAAGGCGGCCGGGTTCAAGGCCGGCAGCGTCAGCGGTCCCGCCGACGGCAAGCCCAAGCGCACGGATCCGGCCGCGGGCACCAAGGTTCCGAAGGGCAGCTCGGTCGACATCGTCCTGGGTTGATCACCGGCCGTCCCCGCCAGGCCCGCGGCTGAGGACTTGACCCGCGGGTCAAGTAGCCTCGTCCCTCGTGTCGGGACGCCGGGCAACCATCACCCAAGGCGAGGTGCCCGCCAACCGGTGGCGCATCTTGGTGACGGTCCTGTTCGGACTGTTCACGGTGAACCTCACCGTCACGATCCTCGCCGTGTCGATCCACCGGATCGCCCGCGAGCTGCACACGAGCGAGCCCACCATGACGTGGGTGGTCACCGGGCCGATGCTCGCCTTCGGCGTGATCGGTCCGCTCGTCGGCAAGCTGGGCGACCGGCTCGGCCACCGGCGCGTCTACCTCTGGGGCCTCGCCGGCGCCGCCGTCATGGCCGCGGCCTCGGCGCTGGCCTGGAACGCCGGCTCGCTCATCGGGTTCCGCACCCTCGGCGCCATCGAAGGTGCGGCCACCGGCCCGGCGTCGTTCGCGGTGATCTCGCGGATCTTCCCCCGCCACGAGCGGGTCAAGGCCCTCGGGTACTGGTCGATGGTCGCCGCCGGCGCACCGGTGATCGGCGTGGTGGCCGGCGGGCCCCTCGTCGAGGCATTCGGGTGGCGGGCGATCTTCGTCGGCCAGGTCCCGCTGATCGCCGTGGCCCTCGTGTTCGCCTACCGCCTCCTGCCCGAGACGCCCCGCCAGTCGGCCGGCCGGTTCGACCTCGCCGGTGCCGCCCTCATGGCGCTCGGCGTCACGCCGCTGCTGTTCGCGCTCAGCGAGTCGTCGCGGGTCGGCTGGTTCGCACCCCCGGTCCTCGCGTCGCTCGTGATCGGGCCCTGCGCCCTCGCCGCGTTCGTGCGGGTGGAGCGCCGCGCCGCGCATCCGCTGCTCCCGCTGCGGTACGTGAGCCGGCCCGGCTTCAGCTTCGCCATCGGGACGCAGGCGTTGCTCAACGCGGCCTACATGGGCTCGTTCATCCTCACGCCCCTGCTCCTGCAGAACGTGCTCGGGTACTCCGAGACCAAGACCGGGCTCGTGAGCATCGCCCGACCGCTCGCGTTCTCCATCGCCGGACCGGCCGCGGGGATGGTCGTGCTCCGCCTGGGCGCGCGCCGCACGGCGACGGTCGGCTCGCTGGCGGTCGTCGGCGCCCTCGGGTGGATGGCGACGCTCGGGGCTGGCTCGTCGGCCCCGCTGATCATGGGCGGGCTGGCGCTGGCCGGCGTCGGGATGGGCATCGCCATGCCCCCGCTCGCCGCGAGCGTCACCGTGTCGGTCGACGAGTCCGACCTCGGCATCGCCGGGGCCGCCCAGCAGATGATGATCCAGGTCGGCGTGGTGTTCGGCATCCAGGTGATGCAGTCGGTGCAGCAGGCCCGCATCCCGGCCGACGGCGTGGCCGGCAGCTACCACGCCGGCTACCTGGCCGGGCTGGCCGTCGCCGTGGTGGCGGTCGGGTGCGCCACCCGGATCGCCTCGGCCGTCCGGGCGCCGGCACCGGCTGATCGCGGCGACGGCGCCGAGGATCGCGAGCCGCTCCCCGTGGAACCGCTCCCCGTCCTCTGACCGAGGATCAGTCCGTGATGTCGCGCAGGCGGCCCTGGACCGCGACGGCGATCTCGTCGTTGCCGCCCTGCTGCAGGGCGAGGACCTTGGTCATGTCGCCGGTGATCTTCACCTTGCCGCTCATGAACGCCTGCATCATCGCCTGCTGGTTGCCTTCGACGAGGAAGGACTTGGCCGTGTCGTAGCCGACCTGGATGCCGGCGTCGGCGTCCTCGAAGTTGCCGAGGCCGAGCGACACCGAGCCGCCGGTGGTGTCCATGCACGCCAGGATGTCGGTATCGGACACATCCGCCGGGACCTCGGTGATGGTGAGGTTGATCCGAGCCTGGGCTGCGGGCGGGGTGCCCTGTCCGTCGTACTCGGCCTGGATCGCCTGGGCCTGCGCCACCCACTCATCGCTCAGAAACTTGGCCACGGTCGGCTCCTTGGAATGTGCTCGGCGGAAATGCCCGGCGGACCCTACCGAATGGCCGGAGCGGGCGCGAGCGTGGGGGCGAGGACGCGCCGGGCGATGCCCTCGTCCGCGGCCAGGGCGCACACGACGAAGCGGCCGACGACCGCGGCGAGCTCGTCGGCATCGAGCGTGAGCCGGCCGGTGCGGTGGAAGTGTCCGTAGTACCCCACCGCGCCGACGACGCCGTAGGCCGCCACCTCCGGGTCCTCCTCACGGATCGTGCCGTCGGCGACCCCGGCGCGGATCAGCGCCGCGACGTCGGCCGTGTGCACGTCGGTGCCCCGGCGGAGCTCGTCGGCGAACTGCTTCTCGAGGTTCTCGACCTCGAGCAGCGCGAAGAAGTGGGCATAGCGAGCCATGTACCGAACCGATGCCTCGGCGCCCTGGCGGATCTTCATCAGCGGTTCGGCCTCGGGCGTGATGGCCGCGGCCTGGGCCCGCCGGAGCTGCAGCCGGTTCTGCTCGACGAGCTCGCGAAACAACGCTTCCTTGTTCTCGAAGTACCAGTAGAAGAGGCCCTTGGCCACCCCGGCGGCCTGGACGATGTCGAGCACGCGGGTCTCGGCGTACCCACGCTCCGCGAACAGGGCCGCCGCCTCGTCGAGGAGCTGGAGCTTGCGCTCCTGGCCCTGTGTCGTGAGCTGCCGGTCGTCCCCCATGGTGCGGCCAGTGGACCACCGGCTTGACCGCCGGGTCAAGGGGGGATTCCGCGGCCGCGGCCCAGGCCGGGCCACCGACGCCGCGCCGACGGCCCGGGTGTGCTTGCCTGGCCACGCGCCCGCCGCCGAGCCCGCCCACCGTCCGTCCGCCCACCGTTCGTCCGTCCGTCCGTTCGAGGAGCTTCCATGACCGACCTGCCTGCCAACCTCATCCCGGGAGCCGAACCGTGGTCGCACGACGGCGGGCCGGTGGGCGTCTTGGTCCTCCACGGCTTCACCGGCAACCCCGGATCGATGCGGGCGCTCGCCGAGCGCCTGGCCGCGGCCGGCCACGCCGTCGACCTCCCTCTGCTCCCCGGCCACGGGACGACGATCGACGACATGATCCCGACGGGCTGGCCGGACTGGTCGGCGGCCGCCGAGTCGCACTACCAGGCGCTGAAGGCGCGGTGCGACCAGGTGGTCGTCGTCGGGCTTTCGATGGGCGGCGCGCTGACCGCATGGCTCGGCTCCGAGCACCGCGAGATCGCCGGGCTGGTGTGCATCAACGCGGTCGTCTCGGTCCCGCCGGGCATGCGCGAAGCGGTCGAGGAGGTCCTCGCCACGGGCGCCGACCGCTTCGACGGCATCGGCTCCGACATCGCCGATCCGGCTGCGCACGAGAGCGCCTACACCCAGACCCCACTCGCTCCGCTGCTCACGCTCTTCGACGCCTCCGCCAGCCTCGGCGACCGGCTCACCAAGATCACGTCGCCGATGCTGATCGTCACCAGCACCAACGACCACGTCGTGCCGCCGGAGAACTCCGACATCTTGGCCCGTGAGGTCTCGGGCCCGGTCGAGCGGGTGCGGTGCGAACGCAGCTACCACGTGGTCACCCAGGACTACGACAAGGAGCTCGTCTTCTCGTCCACCCTCGACTTCGTCGCCAAGGTCACCGCCGGGGCCTGAGCCGCCGGCCGATCGACCGAACCGGTGTCGGGCCTCGCGGTGGCGGCCCGTAGGCTCGCTCCCCATGTCTGTACGCATCACCCGGGACGACGTCGCCCACGTGGCCACGCTCGCGCGCCTGTCGCTCGCCGACGACGAGCTCGACACCTTCACCGCCCAGCTCGCCGCCGTCCTCGAACATGCCGAGGACGTGGCAGCGCTGGACCTGGCCGACGTGCCGCCCACGTCGCACCCGGTCCCGCTGGTCAACGTGCTGCGTCCCGACGTTCCCGGCCCCACGCTGTCGCCCGAGGACGCGCTCGCCGCCGCACCCCAGGCCGAGGACGGCCGGTTCCGGGTCCCGACGATCCTCGGTGAAGCACCGTGACCGGGCCGTCCCCGTCCTCCCCCTCCTCTCCCTCGCCGGCTGGCACGGCCCGCGAGATCGCTCGCTCGGTCCGTTCCGGCGAGCGGTCGGCGGTCGACGTGCTCGATGGGTACGTCGCCGCCATCGAGGCGCGCGAGACCGAGATCCACGCGTTCAACGAGCTGACGCTGGACCAGGCCCGCACGGTCGCGGCCGACATCGACCGGCGCGTCGCGGTCGGCGAGGATCCCGGCCCGCTCGCCGGCGTGCCCATCGCGCTGAAGGACAACCTCTGCACCCGGGGTGTCGTCACGACCTGCTCCTCGAAGATCCTCGAAGGCTGGATCCCTCCCTACGACGCCACGGTGGTGCAGCGCCTCGTGGCCGCCGGGTCGGTCGCGGTGGGCAAGACCAACCTCGACGAGTTCGCCATGGGGTCGAGCACCGAGAACTCGGCGTTCGGTCCCACCCGCAACCCCCACGACACGAGCCGGGTCCCCGGCGGGTCCTCGGGCGGCTCGGCGGCCGCGGTGGCTGCAGGGTTCGCGCCCGTGTCGCTCGGCTCGGACACGGGCGGGTCGATCCGCCAGCCTGCCGCCTTGTGCGGCGTGGTCGGCGTCAAGCCCACGTACGGGTTGGTGAGTCGGTACGGCCTCATCGCCTTCGCCTCGTCGCTCGACCAGATCGGGCCGTTCGCCACCACGGTGGCCGACGCTGCCGTCGTCCTCGAGGCCATCGCCGGGCACGATCCCGCCGACGCCACGTCCATCCCCCAGGACGCGCCGTCGATCGTCGAGCACCTCGACGACGGCATCGCCGGGCTGCGGGTCGGCGTGATCACCGAGCTGATGGGGGAGGGCATCCACCCCGATGTCGCCGCCCGGGTGCGAGAGGCCGCGGAAGCACTCGCTGCCGCCGGTGCCGTGGTCGAGGAGGTGTCGGTCCCGGCCGTCGCCTACGGGCTGTCGGCGTACTACCTGATCGCCCCGGCCGAGGCGTCGAGCAACCTCGCCCGCTTCGACGGCGTGCGCTACGGGCTCCGGGTCGACGCCGCCACCACCAACGAGATGATGGTCGCCACCCGCACCGCCGGGTTCGGTGCCGAGGTGAAGCGCCGCATCATGCTCGGCACCTACGCCCTGTCCGCCGGCTACTACGACGCCTTCTACGGCCAGGCCCAGAAGGTGCGGACGCTCATCGCCCGCGACTTCGCCACGGCCTACGAGCGGTTCGACGTGCTGCTGTCGCCCACGTCGCCCACCACCGCCTTCGAGCTCGGCGCCATCCACGACCCGCTCACCATGTACCTCAACGACATCTGCACGATCCCCACCAACCTGGCCGGCGACCCCGCCATGTCGGTCCCGTTCGGCACCGGTTCCGACGGCCTGCCGATCGGCGTGCAGGTCCTGGCCCCCACCCTGGGCGAGGTCCCGATGTTCCGGGCCGCGGCCGTGCTCGAAGCCGCCGCCCCGACCGAGGAGGTCGACCGATGACCGACACCGATCCCACCGGTTCCGCTGATCGCTCGGTGCCCACCGACTCGCTGGGCAACCCCATCACCGTCCCCGACTCCGACGACATCCTCGTGGTGTCGGCCGCCGACGGCTCGCGCTGGGAGCTGGTGTGCGGCCTCGAGGTCCACGCCGAGCTGGCCACCCGCACGAAGATGTTCTCGGGTGCGCCCAACCGGTTCGGTGACGAGCCGAACACCAACATCGACCCGGTCACCCTCGGCCTCCCGGGCACCCTGCCGGTGGTCAACGAGCGGGCCGTCGAGCTGGCGGCCACGTTCGGCTGCGCCGTCGGTGCCACCGTCCAGCGCTCGGTGTTCAGCCGCAAGAACTACTTCTACCCGGACATGCCGAAGGACTTCCAGATCTCCCAGTACGACCAGCCGATCGTGATCGACGGCACGCTGGAGCTCCCTTCGGGCCACGTCGTCGGCATCGAGCGGGCGCACCTCGAGGAGGACACCGGCAAGTCCACCCACGTCGGTGGCGACGGGCGCATCCACGGCGCCGACCACTCCCTCGTCGACTACAACCGCGCCGGCGTCCCCCTCCTCGAGATCGTGTCGCGGCCCCACGTGCGCTCGGCCGAGCAGGCCCGTGCCTACGTGTCCGAGCTCCGGTCGATCCTCGTGGCGTGCGGCATCTCCGACGGGAAGATGGAGGAGGGGTCGATGCGCGTCGACGCCAACGTCTCCGTCCGCCCGGAGGGATCCGACGAGATCCGCACCCGCTGCGAGATCAAGAACGTCAACTCGCTGCGCTCGCTCGGCCGGGCCATCGAGTACGAGGCCACGCGCCAAGCCGACCTCCACGCCTCGGGCGACCGGGTCGTGCAGGAGACGCGGCATTGGAACGAAGCCGACGGCCGCACGAGCACGATGCGATCCAAGGAGGAGGCCGACGACTACCGGTACTTCCCCGAGCCCGATCTCGTCCCGATCGACCTCGGCGCCGAGCGGGTGGCCGCCATCGCCGCCACCCTGCCGCTGCTCCCCGCGGCCCGCCGGGCCCGGTTGGCCGAGGTGACCGGCGAGGCGCGCACCGCCGAGTCCGTGGTGGTCGTGGTCGAGCGCGGCCAGGACGACCAGGCCCTCGCCGCCCTGGCCTGGACCACCCACCTGGCGTCCGAATCCGAGGGTGGCCCGCATGCCGGCGAGCCCGACGTCGCCGGCCGCTTCATGGCCGAGGTCGTCGAACCCCTCGCTATCGCCGTCGCCCCCGCCCCAAAGCCCAACGCGCCGTCCCCCGACTCGTCGGCCCCCGCCGAGTCGTCCGCGGACCCCTCCGCCGCAAGTGCTGCCTCGGTGGCGCGGTGGGTGTTGACGGACGAGGGGCTCGCGGCCGCTCGCGAGGCATCCGATGCGGCCAAGGCCCGCGTGCTCGTGCACGTCACGCAGAACCTGGGGGCGGAGGGTGGCGCCGATCTGTCGCCGCTGCGGCTCGCCGAGTTGGTGGCCATGGAGGTCGCCGGCGAGCTCACCGCTACCCAGGCCAAGCAGGTCCTGGCCGAACTGGTGGACGACCCCGCCGCCACCGCTGGCTCGGTCGCCACCGCCAAGGGGTTCGAGGCCATGGACACTGGCGCGCTCGAGGCTCAGGTCGACGCGATCATCGCCGCCAACCCATCTGAGTGGGAGCAGTTCCGCACCGGCGACCCCAAGGTCCGCGGCAAGCTCACCGGCTTCTTCGTCGGCCAGGTCATGAAGGCGACCAAGGGCCAAGCCGACGGCAAGCAGGTCACCGCCCTCCTCCAATCCAAGGCCACCTGAGCGCTGCAACAGTTCTTGTGTTCATTCGGAGGCCGCCGACCTCCGAATGAACACAAGAACCGAGACGGTCAGCCTTCTTGTGTTCGATCGGAGGCTTCTCACCTCCGATTGCACACGAGAACGGATGGGGCGTGGCCGGGGCGAACGCCACGTCGAGCCCCGATTGTCAGACCCCCTTGCTGGACTGTTGCCATGCAAGACGTTCGGCGGAGCCTCCAGGAACTGGCTCGACTTCAGCGGGGGCTGCTCACCCGGGCGGACCTTCGAGCACTGGGTGTCACCCGTGACCAGCGCATCGGCCTGCAGGAGGAGGGCACGCTGCGGCCCGTCGGAGCGCGGACCTTCGAGCTCGGCGGGCTGCCCCCGGACGCGCGCCGGACCCTCCACGCTGCCTGCCTCGACACGGGCGCGGTCGCCTCGCATCGGACTGCTGCCGCACTCCACCAGCTCCCCGGGTTCACGGTGGGCGACGTGCCAGAGATGTTGATCGGGCGCACCGGCGTGCCGACACGACGCCGCGAGGTCCACCTCCACACGACGACCTGGCTCCCGGCCGATGACCTGGTCGTCGTCGACGGCATCCCGTGCACGACCGTTGCCCGGACACTCCTCTCGCTCGCGGCCCTGGTCCCAGAGATCGCGTACGACAAGGCCAAGGGGGCCGTCGACGACGCTGTCCGTATGGGGCTGGCCCGCGACAAGTGGCTGTGGTGGCGGCTGGAGAAGCTGCGGTGCCGGGGCCGCAACGGTGTCGCCGTGTTCGAGGAGATCCTTGCGCAGCGGGCGAACGGTGAGATCACGGAGAGCTGGCTCGAACGGCAGTTCCTGCTCGTGCTGGACCAGCACCAGATGGCGCGCCCGCCATGCCAGCGGCGGGTGGGTGCGAAGGGGGCATTCGTGGCACGGGTCGACTTCTTGTACGCCGAACTCGGCATCGTGGTCGAGGTCACGGGTGCGGTCGGGCACTCGACGCCGAGCCAGCGGGCGGCGGACGCGAAGCGTCGGAATCGACTCGCCACCCTCGGATACCTCGTTCTCGAGTTCACCTACGAGCGGGTGGTCGGCGACCCCGAGGCGATGATCGCCGAGTTGGTGGAGGCCATTGCGGCTCGGAGTGCGATGCGCCTGGGCGCAGCCGCCCGCCCGACCGCCTGAGTCCCACCCCTGGCGCACTCGGAGGCTTTGCCCTGGGCGGATTCTGATCCGTTGCAACGATCCTCAGAATCCGCCCAGGCCTCAGACGGTTCTTGTGTGCAATCGTCGGCCCCAGGGCGACGGATCCACACAAGAAGCAGGCGGGTGACGGTTCTTGTGTGCAAACGGAGTCTGAGCGGCGACGAACGAACACAAGAACTGCAACGCACGGCGGTCCCCAGTGGTGGCCGAACGCCCCGATCGGGTGGTCGCGGTGGCGGGTGGTCGGGGCGAACGGCTGAGGCGATCGGCTGAGGTGCAACGGTCCGAGGTGAAACGGTCCGGGGCGAACGGTGGCGCCAGAGGGGGACAGGTCGACGTGCCGGGTGTCACTTACGAGAACCTTGAGTTTCGGAACTATCTCGTCTCATAATGGGTTGCACCTCCTGGCGGAGATCATCTGCCGGTTCCGCTCAGAGCCGATCGGCTCCCCACCCGAGATCGAAGAAGCAACACCCATGGACGCACAGACCGCACACGACCGCCGGTGGATCGGACTCGCCGTCCTCTGCCTCTCCCTGTTGGTGGTCGGGCTCGACAACACGATCGTCAACGTCGCCCTGCCCCGGCTCTCCGACGACCTGGGCGCCACCACCAGCCAGTTGCAATGGATCATCGACGGCTACACGCTCGTGTTCGCCGGCCTGCTGCTCACCACGGGCAGCCTTGGTGACCGCTACGGCCGCCGGTCGGCGCTGAGCATCGGTCTCGGGATCTTCGTCGGCGGGTCGATCGCCTCGGCCTTCGCCACGTCGGCCGGGATGTTGATCGCCACCCGTTCGGTCATGGGCGTCGGCGGCGCGCTGATCATGCCCGCCACCTTGTCGTTGCTCACCAACCTGTTCACGGACCCGAAGGAGCGGGCCAAGGCCATCGGGGTCTGGGCCGGCGTGTCGGGCATCGGCATCGCCGTCGGCCCGATGCTCGGTGGTTGGCTGCTCGGGCACTTCTCGTGGGGCTCGGTCTTCTTGGTCAACGTCCCGGTGGTGGCCCTCGCCCTGCCGGCCGGCTACTTCCTCCTGCCGAACTCCCGAGCCGAGAACAGCCCGAAGCTCGATCCGCTCGGTGCGGTGCTGTCGATCATCGGGCTCGTCTCGCTGGTGTGGGCGATCATCGAGGCCCCCGCCAAGGGCTGGACCGCCACGCCGGTGGTCGGCGCGTTCGGGATCGGCGTGATCGCCATGGCCGCCTTCATCTGGTGGCAGACCACCACCGACCACCCGATGCTCGACGTCCGCTTCTTCCAGAACCGCCGCTTCAGCGCCGCCAACCTGGCGATCACGCTCACGTTCTTCGCCATGTTCGGGTCGATGTTCGTCCTGACGCAGTTCATGCAGTTCGTCCTGGGGTACTCGCCCTTGGCGGCGGGGATCCGGTCGGTGCCGCTGGCCCTCATGTTGATGACGGTCGCGCCGCTGTCGACGAAGCTCGTGGAGCGCCTCGGCACGAAGCTGGTCGTGGCCGGCGGACTGGCGACCGTCGCCCTCGGGCTGTTCATCGCATCCACCGCGACGCCCGAGCTCGGCTACGTCGGTCGGGTCCTGCCGGCCCAGCTGCTGCTCGGCCTCGGCATCGCCTTGGCCATGGCGCCGGCCACCGAGTCGATCATGGGCTCGTTGCCCAAGGAGAAGGCGGGGGTCGGATCGGCCATGAACGACACCACCCGCCAGGTCGGCGGCGCCCTCGGGGTCGCCATCATCGGCAGCGTGTTCTCGTCGCAGTACGCACCGTCGATCACCTCCAAGCTCGGCGGGCTCGGCCTGCCGCAGATCGCCGTCGACTACTCGAAGGACTCCATCGGTGGCGCCTACGCGGTTGCCGCCCGCGCCGGCGGCAACCCCAAGACGATCGACACCCCGATCGGCAACCAGATCGCCTCGGCGGCCCGGGACGCGTTCGCCTCGTCGATGGGCCGTGGACTGCTGGTGTCAGCCGGCATCGCCCTGATGGGTGCGCTCATCGCCCTGGTGTTCCTCCCGGCGCGCGCCGAGGATCCGTCGCTCGACGCGGACCTGGCGGTGGACGCCCCTGCGACCGCTGCCGCGGTCACCGCGCTCGCATCCCCCGACACGGACCCCGACAACGCCGAGGGCGCCGACGAGGTCGACGACGCCGAGGGCGTGCTCGCCCCGGTCGGATGAGCCCGGCGCACGGTACGGTCGGTGCCCGATGACCGCGGGCACGGCGAGGGCGCCGGCGACGAAGCAAGCCGATCCGCTCGACGACATCGGCGCGGAGCCCCGCAAGCTCGGTCGGCCGCGTGATGCCCGGGCTGATGCCGCGATCCTCGAGGCGGTCGTCGAGATCCTCGTGGAGGACGGGTTCGGTGGGCTGACCATCGACGCCGTCGCCCACCGGGCCAAGGTCGGCAAGGCCACGATCTACCGGCGCTGGGACGGCAAGGAGCGGCTGGTCCTCGACGCCCTCGCGGCCACCAAGGAAGACATGGTTGCGCCCGACACGGGGTCGGTCCGAGCTGACCTCGTGGCGATCTACGCCCAGATGGGCGAGCCGGTGAACCAGCAGACGGTCGTCCGGTTGCTCCCCGCTCTGGCGGCCGAGGCGGCGGTGAACCCCGACCTGGCCGAGCGGTTGCGGTCGGTCGTGGCCGAGCGCCGGATCCCGTCACGGCGGGCGTTGGAGCGGGGCCGCGACCGCGGCGAGATCCGCCCCGACGCGGACCTCGACCTGGTCAACGATCTCCTCACCGGTCCGTTCATGTACCGGTTGTTCTTCACGGGCGCGCCGGTCGACTCCGACCTGATCGCCAGGTCCATCGATCTCGTGCTGCGTGCCATCGCACCCTGACCGGCTCGGACCGTGCTCGGTCAATCCCTGATGGAGCGCGGTGGGGCCCCTGGTACAACCGGGTGATGGACATCGTCATCGCCCGTGGCGGACCGGACGACTTCCCGCAGCTGCTGGAGCCGGTCCTGGCCGCCTTCGGCGACAGTTTGAACGACGAGCAGCGCGAGGACATCCGCCTCTCGTACGACGACTGCCACTACGTCGGTGCTCGCTCCGCCGGTCGCTGGGTCGGGACCATGGGCGCCTACCCGTTCGAGGTCACCCTGCCGGGCCGGGCGAGGGTGGCGGCGGCCGGAGTCACGATGGTCGGCGTCCTCCCGACCCACCGTCGCCGGGGCATCACGACCCGGCTCATGGATGGGCTCCTCGACGATGCCGCCGGGCGCGGTGACGTCCTCGCCGTCCTGCTCGCCATGGAGGCCCCGATCTACGGCCGCTTCGGCTTCGGCGTGGCGTCGGAGTTCACGTCGGTGGCCATCGAAGCCGACCGCGCCCGCTTCACCGTCGATCCCATCGATGATGGCGAGCTCGTGCTGTGCGATCCGATCGAGGGCTCGAAGCTCGCCGAGGAGGTCTGGGATCGCCAGCGCCTGGCCCGTCCCGGTGCGATCAGCCGCCGTCCGTGGATGTGGGAGCTGTGGCGGCGCGATCGGGAGCACGATCGCAAGGGCGACAGCGCGCTGTTCTGGGCCGTCCACCTCGATGCGTCCGGTTCGTCCGACGGCTACACGACGTACCGGATCAGCGAAGGCGAGCACCGGGGTCTCCCGCGGTACACGGCCAAGGTGGTCGACCTCGTGGGCGCCGACGCGGACGTCGAGGCGATCCTGCTCCGGTTCCTCTGCAGCCTCGACCTCGTGCGGGAGGTGGAGATCCCGCTCCGCTCGGTCGACGACCCGCTGCGGTACCGGCTGGTCGACGGCCGCCAGCTCCAGGTCACCGAGCTCGGCGATTTCCTGTGGGCTCGGATCCTGGACGTTCCCCGGGCCTTCGAGGTCCGTCGCTATCCGTTCGATGACGCGCTGGTCGTCGAGGTCGAGGATCGATTCCGCCCGGACGTCGGCGGTCGTTTTTTGATCGCCGGCGGGCCCGACTCGGCCCACTGCGAGCGCACCGACGCCCCCGCGGACATCGAGCTGGGCGCGTCGGAACTGGCGTCGCTCCTCTTCGGAGCGGTCGCGCCGTCGGTCCTCGCCGATGCCGGTCGCCTGCGAGCCGATGACGCCACGTTGGCCCGCGCCGATGCGTTCTTCACCTCGACGCCCAAGCCGTTCAACGCCACGGAGTTCTGAGCCGGACCCGACCGGGAGGGCCGGGCCCCAACAGGGGCGACCGTCAGGCGAACAGGCGGACGAGCCCGACCACCACGACGAAGCAGGCCTCGACCGGGATGGCGAGGCGGGTGTACTCCTCGGCCCGGCCGCCGTCGACGAACGTCCCGATCACGCGGGTGGTGAACACGCCGGTGGCGAGGAACAAGACACCGGTCAGCGCATCGACCGCCCGCCCGCGGGCGAGCAGGTAGATGAGGAAGCCGCCCAGGGCCCACGAGACGGCGCCGTAGTAGCAGCGCACCTCGGTCCGGCCGGCGGCGTTGGTCCACGCCAGGCCGAACCGCTCCACGAACGCCGGTCGGAACACGAAGCCGGTGCCGAAGACCAAGAAGTAGCCGGCAGCTCCGGCCACCGTCAGCTGGGCCGCAGTCATGCCACGTCGGACTTGGCGAGGCGGCGCGAGCCGTAGACGAGCAACACGGCCGTTGCGACCAGCGGCACGATGATCGCGGAGGCCAGGGTGAAGTTGGCCAGCTTGATGTGGATCCCGGTCTCGCGGGCCAGCACCGAGGAGACGTACGAGCGCACGGCCAGCTTGGCCGCTGACTTGCCGGCGGTGGCGATGAAGCCCTCCCAGATCATGATGTAGGCGAGGCCCCACGGCAGGGCCCGGCGGAAGCGGATGCCACCGACCACGAACAGCCCCGAGTACGCGGCCACGGCGACGAGCCCACCAACGAGCGTGCCGATCATGAGCTCGGAGCTGGTGTCCAAGATCGCGGTGGACAACATCACCGGGATCAAGACGACCGGCGCGGTGATCGAGACCGTGGCCGCCCATGCCGCCACCACGTGGATCCATGTCGGCACCGGCCGGAGCCACAGGTAGACGAGGCTCCCGTCGTCGATGAGGTCGCCGAGCATGGCCGCACCGAACACGAGCACGGCCACCGGCACGATCGAGATGAGCAGGAAGCTGGCGAACGACGTGCCGGTGTCGAGGGAGTGGTACGGGTTCCCGCTGTGCTTGGCCACGGCGGTCAGCACGGCGATGGCGCCCAGTGCCCCGATGCCGGCGATCCGCCCCCGGGTGGCGACGCTTCGCAACAGCAGCCCGTAGACGGCTCGGAACACCGCCATCGGCTTGGGCGGCGACGTGGGGGCGGCGGGTGGCGCGAAGTTCGGGGTGGTCATTGCTGCACCAGGTAGCGGAAGACGGAGTCGAGGTCGTCGTCGAGCGGCGTGACCTCCCAGAGGGCGGCGTGGACGGTGCACGCCGACCGGGCCACTGATCGGCGGAACGCGCCGGCGTCGGTGGTCTCGACGACCACGCCGCCGGCCCGGGTGCCGCTGGGCGGTTCCAGCTCCACCGCCGTCACGCCGGGCTTGGCCACCAACTCGACGGCCAGCGCGCGAGGCCGATCGGTGCGCACGCGGATGCGGTGCGGGTGGTCGTCCATGAGGTCGCGGATGGCCCGGAAGTCGCCGGTGGCCGCCAGCCGGCCCTGGGCGACCACGAGCACGCGGGAACCGAACCGTTCGACCTCGTCGAGGACGTGGCTCGACACCAGCACGCAGCGGCCCTGCGCGCCGAGCCGGGCGAAGAGGTCGATGAGGTGGTTGCGCTGGCGCGGGTCGAGGCCGGTGAGCGGCTCGTCGAGGAACAGGACCTCGGGATCGTTCACCAGTGCCTGGGCCACCTTCACCCGTTGCTTCATGCCCTTCGAGTACGTGGTGACCTTGCGGGGCTCGTCGGGGTCCAGCTCGACCAGCCCGAGCGCGCCGCGTGCCGCCGCGTCGGGGTCGGCGACGCCGTGGAGGATCCCCGCCAGGCGCACGAACCCGAACGCATCCAACGCCTCGAACATCGCCTCCTGCTGGGGGACGATGCCGATCCGGCTCCGCACGGCGAGGTTCGTCCGCGGGTCGACGCCGAGGATGCGAACCTCGCCCCGCGCCGGAGGGGTCAGGCCACACAGCATGCGCAGGAGCGTGGACTTGCCGGCACCGTTGGGCCCGAGCAGCGCAGTGACCCCGGGCCCGATGCTGAAGGTCACGTCGGAGACGGCCACGACGTCGCCGAACCACTTCGACACGCCGTCGACGGCGACCATCGGCTCGGGGGGCAGGACGGGACCGGTCGTCGTCATCGGGTCACCGGCAGCCGGTGGAGCTGGATGCGGGCCAGGGTGAAGCCGCCGACGGTCCACACCGCCCACGCGAGCCAGATGATCGCCGAGGGCGCGCCCGGCATGATCGTGCTGTACTCGCCGTGGACCCGAGCGGCCAGCTCGATCGTGAGCAAGGTGGGAGCGATGGCCAGGACGGAGTTCGTCCCGCCGGTGGTGCTCAGGGTGCCCGCGACCATGATCGTCACGAGGATGACGAGCAGGACGCCGGCGGCCGCGATGGCCTTGCGGTCCGTGAGGCTGGCCACGCCCATGGTGATGCCCGTGAAGAGCAGGGTGATCAGCAGGCCCGACCCCAGGATCCGCACGGCCGTGAGGGCGATGTCGCTGGCCCCCTTCGGGCCCTGGCTCTGCAAGACGTTGGCCACGAGCATCAGCAAGGGCGGGCCGAGGCAGCCGATCGACAGCACGAAGGCGATGGCGGCGGCCTTGGCGAGGAGGTACGTGTCGCGGTCGAGCGGTGACGCCAGGTAGACCCCGAGCATCCCCGATCGGCGGTCGGTGCACAGGACCTCGGGTGCGACGATCGCCGCGAAGACGACGAGCGCCGCGATGATGAACCCGTAGTACTCGGCGTAGGTCGGCAACACGAACTGCGTGGCCTCGTCGGACTTGAACAGGGCCACGATGCCGACGAACACCACGGCCGGTACGTAGGCGATGCCCGCGGCGAAGATCGGCAGGAGCTTCGCCCACAGCGTCCGCCGCATGCCGAGGGCCCGTTGGACGCTGTGGCGCACGACGGCCCAGACCGCGCCGCGTACCCCGCGGCGCTCGCCGTCGTAGCTGCGGTAGCCGCGATCGAGGATCTCTGCGTCGCCGGTTGCGAAGACGTCGTGCGTACCCAGGTCCGATGCGCTCATGTCGGTCCCCCGGCGACCGAGACCGACGGTGGTGGCGGTGGTGGCGAGGCCGACGGCGGCGATGGGGGCGGTGGCGGCGGCGGGCCCGATGGCGATTCCGATGCCGCTCGGGCGGCCAGCTGCGCGGCGGCGAGCCGGCGCGGATCGACCGCCGGGTCGGCCGCGGCGCCCACACCGAGGAAGACCTCTTCGAGCGACACGGTGCGCCGGCCGAGGCGCCGCAGCGGCGCGCCGGCATCGGCGATGGCGTCGCGGACGATGTCGAACAACCGCTCGTCGCCGGTGATCACGTAGCCCCGGCCTTCGATCCGGATCTGGGCGCCGGTGGCGTAGACCGCGGTCAGGGCGGCATCGATCGCCGCCTGGTCGCCCTCGAACTCGACGGCCAAACCCTCGCTGCTGCCCCGCAGCGCGTCGAGCGGACCGGCTGCCGCGACCACGCCGGCGCTGAGGATGACGGCGTCGTCGCAGATCCGCTCGACCTCTTCGAGCAGGTGCGACGACAGCAGCACCGAGATCCCGAACTCGTTGCCGATGCGATGGATCAGCTCGAGCATGGCGTCGCGCTGGACCGGGTCGAGGCCGTCCGTGGGTTCGTCGAGCAGCACGAGGCTCGGATCGTGGGCGAGCGCTTGGGCGAGCTTCACGCGCTGGCGCTGGCCGGTGGACATGGTCCCCATCGGACGCCCGCGCTCCTCGCCCAGGCCGACCTGCCAGAGCATGTCGCTGGCGCGGTTGGTGGCTTCGCGGTGGGGGAGTCCGTGCACCTCGGCGACGTGGCGCACGAAGTCGACGGCCTTCACATCCGGCGGGAGCAGGTGGTGCTCGGGGCTGTAGCCGACATGGGCCCGGACGTCAGGACCGGCCGTGGCCGGATCCATGCCGAACACCTTGAGCTGGCCCGCGTCTGGCGAGTGCAGGCCGAGGATCATGCCGAGCAACGTCGTCTTGCCGGCCCCGTTGGCACCGAGCAGCCCGGTGACCCCCCGCCGGATCGTGCAGGTGGCCCCGGCCAACGCGGGCACCGACCCCCAGTGCTTGACCACACCGGAGATCTCGATCACAGGCGCCGCGTCGATGGTCCCCAAGGCGCCGCTCACCGGGGCAGCCTAGGCGGGCGCCACTCCCGTCCCGGGCGCGGCGTTCGGCTCGTCTGGCGGACAATCGGCTCGGGGGAGGCGGGAAGGCGGAAGTAGCGTGCGGCGCCATGGATGCGACCTCTCCGACGCCCGAGACCGCCGTCGACGTGAAGCCGCGCAGCCGCGACGTGACCGATGGGTACCGGCGGGCGCCGAGCCGGGCCATGTTGCGGGCGGTGGGCATGACCGACGACGACTGGGACAAGCCGCAGGTCGCGGTGGCGTCATCGTGGAACGAGGTCACGCCGTGCAACCTGTCGCTCGACCGGCTGGCCAAGCGCACCAAGGACGGCATCCGTCGAGCAGGCGGCTTCCCGATCCAGTTCGGCACCATCTCGGTCTCCGACGGCATCTCGATGGGCCACGAGGGGATGCGGGGCTCGCTCGTCTCCCGTGAGGTCATCTGCGACTCCGTCGAGACGGTGATCTTCGCCGAGCGGCTCGACGGCTTCGTCGGGCTCGCCGGCTGCGACAAGAGCCTGCCCGGAATGATGATGGCCGCGGCCCGGCTCGACCTCCCGATGGTGTTCGTCTACGCCGGGTCCACGCTGCCAGGGAACCACAACGGCCAGGCCACCGACATCACGACGGTGTTCGAGGCCGTCGGTGCCACGGCCACCGGGCACATGACCGAAGCGGAGCTGTACGAGATCGAGCGGACGGCCTGTCCCGGTGAGGGCGCGTGCGGCGGGATGTTCACGGCCAACACGATGTCGTCGATCGGCGAGGCGCTCGGGTTGTCGCTGCCCGGGTCGGCCAGCCCGCCTGCCGTCGACCGTCGCCGCGACGACGATGCCGTCCGGGCCGGGGAGGCGGTCGTCAACCTCCTGCGCCTCGGCATCACCACGAGCGACATCCTCACCAAGGACGCGTTCGAGAACGCCATCGCCGTGACCAACGCGCTCGGCGGGTCCACCAACGCCGTGCTGCACCTGCTGGCCATCGCCAACGAGGCCGGCGTCGCCCTCGACCTCGACGACTTCAACCGGATCGCCGCCAAGGTCCCCCACATCGCCGACATGAAGCCGGGCGGCAAGTTCCACATGACCGACCTCGACCGCATCGGTGGTGTGCCCGTGGTCCTGAAGGAGCTCCTCGATGCCGGTCTGCTCCACGGCGACGCCCTCACCGTCACCGGCAAGACCATGGCCGAGAACCTCGCCGCGCTCGACCCGCCCGAGCCCGACGGCGTCGTGGTCTACCCGCTCTCGCAGCCCATCCACGCCGATGGCGGCCTCAACGTCCTCACCGGCTCGCTGGCCCCCAAGGGGTCGGTGGTGAAGGTCGCCGGCCTCAGCAAGGACCAGATGCTCTTCGACGGCGCGGCCCGCGTCTTCGACGGCGAGGACGCGGCCATGACCGCGATCCTGGCCGACGAGATCCAACCCGGCACCGTCCTGGTCATCCGCTACGAAGGCCCCAAGGGCGGGCCTGGGATGCGCGAGATGCTCGCCATCACCGGCGCCCTCAAGGGCGCCGGCCGCGGGTCGGACTGTGCGCTGGTCACCGACGGTCGCTTCTCGGGCGGCACGTGGGGGTTCTGCATCGGCCACGTCGCGCCGGAAGCCACCGACGGCGGCCCCATCGCGTTCGTGCGCGACGGCGACCGCATCGTGGTCGACGTCCACCAGCACCGCCTCGACCTCATGGTCGACGACGCCGAGCTCGCGGCGCGCCGTGAGGGCTGGACGCCGAACCCGCCCCGCTACACCCGCGGCGTGCTCGGCAAGTACGCCCGCCTGGTGCAGGGCGCCGAAACCGGCGCCATCACCAACCCCCGCTAGCGGGCCGCTCGCTCCGTCAGACGGCGGGTGCGGTCGGGGGGACCTGGCCGGGGGAGCCGAGGGTGAGCTCGGCATCGGCTGCCTCGACGTCCTTGTGGAACCGGTTGGCGCGGGAGCAGGCGCGGCAAAGGGGGTTGCCAGGTGGGCGGGGGTGCCGTCATACTGCACGGCGTGACCCGCTCGGCCGACCTCGTAGTACTCACGTAGCGCACGCCCCCCCGTCACCGCGTGCGCCCCTCGACCTCCCACACCGGGAGGTCGTCGCAGTTTTCGGGCCAGGTTGCGGCACGGGCCAGACTGCGAGCGGCGCCCGCACCTCGCCCATCCACCGCCGCCACGAGACGCAGAAGAAGCAGATGACGCAGACGCCGAACGATACGAATCCCACGGGAGCAGCCATGCAGCTCAACGGAGGCCAGGCACTCATCAAGTCCCTGGAGATGGAAGGGGTCGAGGTGATCTTCGGGTTGCCGGGCGGGGCCATCCTCCCGGTGTACGACCCGATCATCGACTCGCCGATCCGCCACATCCTCGTGCGCCACGAGCAGGGTGCGGGCCACATGGCCGAGGGGTACGCGCACGCCACGGGCAAGCCGGGCGTCGCCATGGTCACCAGCGGGCCCGGTGCCACCAACATCGTCACGCCCCTCGCCGACGCCTACATGGACTCCGTGCCCATGGTCTGCATCACCGGCCAGGTGCCCACCGCTGCCATCGGGACCGACGCGTTCCAAGAGGCCGACATCACCGGCATCACCCAGTCGGTCACCAAGCACAACTTCCTCGTGACCTCGGCCCAGGACATCCCCCGGGTGATCCGTGAGGCGTTCCACATCGCCACCACCGGCCGGCCCGGTCCCGTGCTCGTCGACATCCCCAAGGACATCGTCGACCCGACCAACCCCCGCTCCGCGATGGAGTGGTACTGGCCCACCGACGCCGAGGTGGCGGCCGGCCTGCCCGGGTACAAGCCCACCACGGTCGGCCACCCCAAGAAGATCAAGGACGCCGCGGAGATGATCCTCGCCGCCGAGCGGCCGGTCATCTACGCCGGTGGTGGCATCTTGAAGGCCCGTGCCGCCGAGGCGCTGCGCGAGCTGGCCGAGCTGGTGAACATCCCGGTCGTCACCACGCTGATGGCCAGGGGCGCGTTCCCCGACGATCACCCGCTCTGCCTCGGCATGCCCGGCATGCACGGCAACTACACGGCGATCATGTCGATGCAGGAGTCCGACCTGCTGATCGCGCTCGGCTCCCGCTTCGACGACCGGGTCACCGGCAAGGTCCCAGAGTTCGCTCCGCTCGCCAAGATCATCCACGTCGACATCGACCCCGCCGAGCTCGGCAAGGTCCGCCGGCCCGACGTGCCCATCGTCGGTGACTGCAACAACGTCATCACCGAGCTGAACAAGGCGATCCGCAAGGCGCTCGACAAGGGCGCGGTCCAGCCTGACCTCACGCCGTGGCGCTCCACGCTGTCGGGCTGGCAGGAGACCTACCCGCTGGCCTACGAGCCGCCGGCCGAAGGTGACCTCCTCAAGCCGCAGATGGTGCTCGAGGCGCTCCGCGACTCCGCTCCCGAGGATTGCATCGTGACCAGCGGCGTCGGCCAGCACCAGATGTGGACCAGCCAGTACTGGAAGTTCCGCCACCCCTACACGTGGATCAACTCCGGCGGCCTCGGCACCATGGGCTTCTCGGTGCCGGCGGCCATCGGTGCCAAGGTCGGCCGCCCCGATCGCATGGTCTGGGCCATCGACGGCGACGGCTGCTTCCAGATGACCGCCCAGGAGCTGGTGACCGCGGCGGCCGAGCGCATCCCCGTGAAGATCGCCATCTTGAACAACGCCTACCTCGGCATGGTGCGTCAGTGGCAGGAGATGTTCTACGAGGAGCGCTACTCCGAGGTGTACCTGTCGCCCGACCTGCCGGACTACGTGAAGTGGGCCGAGGCGATGGGCTGCGTGGCCTTCCGGGTCGAGCACCCCGACGACATCCAGCCCACCATCGACAAGGCCAACGCCATCGACGACCGTCCGGTGGTCATCGAGTTCCGCACCGACTCGTCGGAGAAGGTCTTCCCGATGGTGGCGGCCGGCCGCTCGAACTCCGCCGTCCAGGTGCCCGACTTCCAGCGCGACCCGAGCCAGGCCGTCGAGAAGGAGACGCCGCAATGAGCGACCACCGCGTCGACGTCGACCACCACACCCTCTCCGTCCTCGTCGAGAACAAGGCCGGTGTGCTGGCCCGCATCGTCAACCTGTTCTCACGCCGCGCCTACAACATCTATTCGCTCGCGGTGGCGCCCACCGACGACGACCGCTTCAGCCGGCTCACCGTGGTCGTCGACGTCGACTCGGCGCCGCTCGATCAGATCGTCAAGCAACTCCACAAGCTGATCAACGTCGTCAAGATCGTGGAGCTGGATCCGGTGCGCTCGGTGGAGCGCGAGCTGCTCATCGCCACGGTGCGTTCCCCGATCGAGGAGCGCCATCAGATCACCGAGCTCGTCCGCATCTTCGAGGGCCGCATACTCGCCGTGAGCCAGGACGCGCTCACCGTGTCGCTCGAAGGGCATCCGTCCAAGGTC
>JAOBWM010000007.1 GCA_025463365.1 Acidimicrobiales bacterium | reverse complement strand
AGGCCGAGCCGTTCGGACCAGGCGAGTGGGCGCGGCGACCCCTGGAGGTCGGTTCCTGCCAGGTCGACGTCGCGCACAGCATGGGAGCGGTGGCCCCGGTCGTCGCGGTGCTCGACACCCTCGTGATCGGGATGCTCGGGACCCTTCGCCCGCCGCTTCGGCCGCCGGCGCCGCGACACCGGATCCACATGGACCACCTTGCCGGTGCGCTCGTCCCGACCTTCCGTCACGGGGGAATGGTCCCACGTCGCGCTTGGCCGATTCCCACCGGGCGCTTCGCGGTGTTCGCCATCAGAGGTAGCGACGGCCGCGGGCTCGTGCCCGCTCGCGACGTACCGCCTTGGCCCGCCGAGCGCCGAGCTCGCCGAAGATGCCAGGGTCGGCCGGAAGCTCGACCACCCGGTCACCCATCGATCGCACCGGGTCGAACGGACCGGCGAACGCGATCCATCGCATTCCGTCTGTGCCGCCGCCGAACATGGCCACCACCGGCTCGTCGCGCAGGCGTCGCGCTCCTCGTCGGCTGACCTCGACCCAGCCCAGATCCTCCTCATCGGCGGCATCGACGACGTGGACCCACCGCCCGGCCAACCTCACGCCGCGGACGTACTGGTCCCGAGCGGTGCCGGCGATCGTGCGGTGGTCGACCAGGAACACCCAGCGCCCGACGCCATGGCCGAGGGACCAGACTCGGCATCCGATCTGCCCGGCCCGGTACCAGGCCGCCGTTGCGAGGAGCAGGCCGGGCCACCAACCGTCGGCGAAGCCGGTGGCGGCGATCACGCCGGCACCGATCGCTGCGCCGGCCAGCCCCAGGACGACGGCGGGGATCCAAGCGCGCCGCAGATCGACGGCACCGACACGGTCCGGACCGTCCTCGGCTGCTCCGAGGGGTGACGTCGCGGCCCGGTCCGGCGAGGACGGCCACGGTGCCGCCGTCGATCGCGGCCCAACTCTCCCGCCAACGATGCGCCCCGTCTGCTCGTCACGCTCCACCGCCACGGCCCGGATCTTGGCATGTCGGTGATGTGCCAGCATCGGCCGATGCGCTACCGACGGATGCCGATCGAGGTGGAGTCGCCCGAAGAGCTGGGCTACGACACCATCACCAACAACCTGTCGGAGAGCTCGGTGGCGGACCGGAAGCTCTCCGATCTGGGGCTCGACCTCGACCTCGACTCGCTCGTCCTCTGCTACGGCGACCACCTCGGGGACCCCCTGCTGCGGGAGTCGATCGCGGCCGGCGGAGCCGGACTCCGCCCCGAACACGTCGTCGTCACGCCTGGGGCCGCCACGGCGCTGTTCTGCGTCGCCACCGCGCTGTTGGACCCGGGCGATCACATCGTGGTGGTGCGCACCAACTACGCCACCAACCTGGAGACGCCTCGCGCGATCGGCGCCGAGGTCGACATCGTGGACCTGCGCTACGAGGACGGATGGCGCCTCGACATCGACGAGGTCGCCGCCAAGGTCAGGCCGGGCGTGACCAAGCTGATCAGCGTCACGTGTCCGCACAACCCCACCGGCACCATGCTGACCACCGACGAGCTCCGGCGCCTCGTCGGGATCGCCGAACGGTCCGAGGCCGTGCTCCTCGTCGATGAGACCTACCGCGACCTCACCCACACCGGCGAACGCATCCCCTTGGCCGCGACGCTGTCGCCGAACGTGGTCAGCGTGAGCTCGATGTCCAAGGCCTACGGGCTCCCGGGCATCCGCATCGGGTGGGCGGTGACCACGGACCCGATGCTCGGGGAGACCCTGCTGGCGGCCAAGGAGCAGGTCGTGATCTGCGGGTCGACCATCGACGAGCACATCGCGGGGCGGGTGCTGGCCGACCGCAAGCGCATCCTCCCGCCCATCGTGGCCGACGTGCGCGAGCGCCTCGCCGTGGTCGAGCGGTGGATGGCCGGCCAGGACACGTTCGAGTGGGTGCGCCCGAGCGGTGGCGTGGTCGGCCTCGTGCGGTTCCGCCCCGAGGTCTCCGTCGACGAGGCCGCGTTCCACCGCCGGCTGCTCGCCGACCACGGCACCTACGTCGGCCCCGGCCACTGGTTCGAGGTCGACGATCGCCACTTCCGCCTCGGCTTCGGATGGCCGACCCACGCCGAGCTGTCCGCCGGACTCGAAGCCCTGGTGGCTGCCGCTCAGATGTAGCCGCGGAGGCGGGATGCGTCGGCGACCCGCTGGATGCCGATCGCGAAGGAGGCCTGGCGGAGGGTGCAGGAGTGCGACTCGGCGAACGCCGCGGTCGCGGCATAGGCGACGCGGAGCTTGTCGGCCAGCTCGGCGTTGAAACGTTCCTCCTTCCACTGGAACTGCTGCACGTTCATGGCCCACTCGAAGTACGAGCCGATCACGCCACCGGCGTTCGCCAAGACGTCGGGGACCACCACGATCCCCCGGTCCACGAGGATGTCATCGGCCGTGGGGGTCGTCGGGTAGTTCGCCGCCTCGACCACCACGCGGGCCTGCACATCGGCGGCGTTGCCCTGGTGGAGCTGCTCGTCCAGCGCGGCAGGGATGAGCACGTCGCACGGGCCGGCGAGAAGCTCGTCGTTGGTGATGACCTCGTGGTCGCCGTCGGCCTCGACCACCTTCGCTCCGGCCTTCACGGTGGTGGCGATCGCGTCGACGTCGAGGCCGGCGTCGTTGCGGATCGCACCCCACTGGTCTGACACCGCGACCACCTTGCAGCCCCGCTGGGCGGCGTGCATCGCGGCGAACGAGCCGACGTTGCCGAAGCCCTGCACGGCGACCGTGGTGCCGGCCAGCTCCATGCCCGTCCGTTCGGCATGGGCGGCGAGCACGTCGATCACGCCGCGACCGGTCGCGGCTTCACGCCCCGGGGCGCCGCCGAGGCCGAGTGGCTTCCCGGTGACGATGGCCGGCGTGTACCCGTGGCCCTGGCCGTAGGCATCCATGACCCACGCCATCGTCTGTGCGTTGGTGTTCATGTCGGGCGCGGGGATGTCGCGGTAGGGACCGATCACGTGGGCGATGCCGTGGGCGAAGCGGCGGGTCATCCGCTGGAGCTCGGCTTGGCTCATGCCGGACGGGTCGATGGCGATGCCGCCCTTGGCGCCGCCGAACGGCACGTCGACCAAGGCCGTCTTCCAGGTCATGAGCGACGCCAGCGCCCGCACCTCCTCCAGCCCCGCGTCCGGGTGGTAGCGGATGCCGCCCTTGTAGGGCCCGCGCGCCCCGTTGTGCTGGACCCGGTAGCCCTGGGCGACGATCAGCGATCCGTCGTCGAGTCGCACCGGGACCTGCACGGAGATCTCCCGATAGGTCGTGGTGAGGATCCGCGCCATGTCGTCATCGAGCTCGATGAGACGAGCGGCATCGGCGAAGTACCGGTTGACGGCCTCGAAGGCACTGAGTCGTTCTGTGGTCATGTGGATCCTCCAGATCCTCCGGATCCTCCGGATCGGGCGAGGAAGGCGTCGAGCTTCGCTTCGAGGCGGAGGACGTCGCCCTTGGTGGCGTTCTCGTCGGACTGCTTGAGCGTCACCTCGATGGTGCCGCCCGGCTTGAGGACGGCGCTGCGCACCTCCGAGAGGGTGCTCGCGCCCTGGCGGTGCAGGGCGGTGACGACCTCCTCCTCGCGAAGACCGAGCCGGCGGATGTCCTCGTGCAGCATCTCGCCGTCGCGCACGAGGACCGTCTCGGTGCCCTCGAGCAGAACGGCCAGCGTCGTGTTGCGGGCGATCACCCGCACGACGACGGCGTTGATCGACACCAGCACCACCGCGCCGATGAGGCCACCCACGAGCGAGTTGTCGGACCCGATCACGGCGTTCTGCACCACGTTCGACAGGAGCAGGAGGACGACCAGGTCGAACGAGTTCAGCTGGGCGAGGTCCCGCTTGCCGGCCAGGCGGAGGAGGGCCACCAGGCCGATGTACACGCCGACGGTGCGCAGCACCTTCTCGACCACCGGGATGCCCATCGTCACCAGGTCGTGGCCGGTCTGGGAAGCGAGGAGGCTCATGGGGAGAGTCCACACCACCGGGGACCGGACCGGGCGGGATCCCGCAACCCGATCAGGCGCGGGCGCTCACCACGAGGACGGCGGCACCGAGGACCACGCCCTCGTCCGTCACCGCCGGCTGGAGGGCTTCGACGACGGCCGCCTGCAGCTCGTCGGCCTTGTCGGGGTTGGCCGCCAGCCCCATCGCGAGCGGCGGCGCCATCTCGATCACGAGCCGCGCCACGGCCTCGGGGCTGCCGGCCGGATGCGGCTGCTCGGTCGTGACCGGCTCGATGTCCACGTCGGACCAGCCCGCCGCGTGCAGCACCTCGAGCACGTGATCGGGCTCGGCCAGCGAGAACGGGCCGGGCTCGCCGGGCGCTGGGAGGCGAGGCGGCCCGAGGAGCGGGATCGAGGCCAGTAGGGCGGTGCTCATCCAGGGGTTGTCGAACGGCCCCTGCCAGCAGCAGAACGCGAGCTGACCGCCCGCGGCGACCTGGGCGCGCAGGTGCGCGAACGAAGCCACCGGGTCATCGAAGAACATGACGCCGAACCGAGAGAAGACGGCGTCGAACGAGCCGGGTTCGTCGAGCGCGCCGACATCGCCCAGCCGGTACGACACACGATCGGTGGTCGAGCTGGCCCGCGCATGGGCGATCATCCGGCTCGACAGATCCATGCCGACGGCCGCGGCGGCTCCCCTCGCCACGAGGGACTCGGTGGTCGCACCGGTGCCGCAGCCGACGTCGAGCACGCGCCGGCCCGCGATCGGCTCGAGGCGATCCATCGCGGCCTCGCCGAACGGTCGACCGTGGCCGTCGATCACCGCGGCGTTGCGCACCCAGGCATCGCCGACGAGGTCGTCCCAGATCTCCTCTTGGTCCATGCCGAGAACGTAGGGCCGAAGCCGACCCTCGTGCCGCGCATCCCAGACCGTCCCGGCGCCCGCGTCGGCGCCAGCGCCCCACGACCGACCAACTCGCGGCCGACGACCTCCGACCCGCGGACCCGCGGCGGACGACCCGCCGACCCGCCGACCCGTTCTGAGCGCCCGGCGTCGCACCCACGCGACACAGAGCGCTCAGAAGCGACCGACCGACCCGCGGCCGCGGACCCCGACCCGTTCTGAGCGCCCGGCGTCGCACCCACGCGACCCCGAGCGCTCAGAAGCGACCGACCGACTCCGGCCGACGACCCCTCGGTCAGGGACCCGCCGACCCGTTCTGAGCGCCCGGCGTCGCACCCACGCGACACAGAGCGCTCAGAAACGACCGACCGACTCCGGCCGACGACCCCCTCGGTCAGGGACCGTCGAGCACCTGCCGGCGGTCGACGATCAGGGCCAACTCCGTGGCCACCGCCGGGTCGATGTGGCGAACTTGCCGGACGTGCCGGGCCTGCCCGACGTGCCGCGGGTGGCGGACGTACCGGGCGTGATCGACGGGCCGGGGGCGCCAGCGGAGGGTCCGACCTTCACTGCCGCGGGTGACAGACCTTCCCCACCAACTCCGTTGTGTCATACAACGAACCGTACGCCCTTGAGTTCCATCATGCAACCCTCTAGGTTTGGCTGGATGGACGACTCTCCCACCAGCCCGAACGGCACCGGCCTCCGCACCGAGGCTGCCTCGCTCACCGACGCCGGAGCCTTCGTGACCGCCGCTGGATTCCAGCCCGATGAGGTGTCGGGCACCCATGTCACGGGGCACATCGAGATCGACGCCAGCCACCACACCCCATGGGGCATCGTCCACGGCGGCGTCTACGCCACGGCGATCGAGTCGGCCGCGAGCATCGGTGCCACCACCGCGGTGCGAGCCGACGGGATGGTCGCCGTCGGCCTCACCAACACGACGCACTTCCTCCGCTCCATCACCGACGGGCACGTGACGATCGAGGCCGAGGCAATCAACCAGGGCCGGACGCAGCAGCTCTGGAAGGTCGACGTGCGCGACGCCCGAGATCGCCTCCTCGCACACGGCGAGGTCCGCCTCCAGAACGTCACCCCCGTGTGAGTCAGCGGGGCGCTCGACTTCCGGGTGGTGCTGACCGCCCCCGCTGAGCGGGTCGTGGGCCGCCGGGTGGGCGATGCCGGTGCGGCACTACGGCGTGACGATCGGGAACATGAGGCGGAACGTGTCGAGCATGCCGAGCAGGTCGACCAACGCGGCGCGATCACCTTCGACGGCCAAGGCGCCCGATGACTCGAGGTCGTCGAGCGGGGCGGTCGCGAACGCGAGGGCCGCCAGTGCCGGGTGCGTGGTGGTGACGACCAGAGCGGCCGCCTCCTCCCCCGCCACCGAGCGACGGTGGTGGATCGCCCCACGCTCGATGCCCACGCGCCACGACTCGTCGCGATCGGTGACGACCACGTCCAACGTCCACGTCCGGCCGCCCTCGGACGCCGCCAGGCCGTCGAGCCGGACGCCGAGGAACTGCAGCACCATCTCCGGTGTCATGGCGGCGATGGTCTCGTCGCCGATGTGCGAGCCGCCGGCCCCACCGGGGTGGCCGTGGCGCAGCTCCTGGGCTCCCGTCAGGTAGAAGTCGCGCCACGGGCCCGACTCAGCCTGGTAGCCGAGCTGCTCCAACGCGTCGGCCTGCAGCGACCGGGCCGCGTCGTTCGACGGCTCGGCGAACACGAGGTGGTTCACGACCTCGGCGACCCAGCGGTAGTCGCCGGCCTCGAAGCTCGCCTCGGCCTTGGCCAGCAGGGCATCGGCGCCGCCCATGAACTCGACGTAGCGACGGCCGGCCTCCGCCGGCGGATGCGGGTGGAGGTGCGCCGGGTTCCCGTCGAACCAGCCGAGGTAGCGCTGGTACACGGCCTTGGCGTTGTGGTTGACGGTGCCGTAGTACCCGCGGCTCGCCGGCTCGACCGCGAGCTCGTCGGGCAGGCGGATCTCCTCGGCGATCTCCGTCGACGTGAGGCCGTGGTTGGCCAGGCGCAGGGTCTGGTCGTGGAGGAACCGGTAGGTGTCGCGCTGTCGGGCCAGGTGTCCGACGATCTCCTCACGGCCCCAGCGCGGCCAGTGGTGGCTCGCGAAGCACGCGTCGGTGGCATCGCCGTAGAGGTCGATCGCCTCCTGGAGGTAGTGGCTCCACGCCAGCGAGTCCCGCACCGGCGCGCCGCGCGGCGTGTAGAGGTTGTGGAGCGTGCACGTGCAGTTCTCGGCCATGCAGAGCACCCGGTGGTCCGGGAAGTGGAAGTTCATCTCGCTGGGCGCCTCGGTGTCAGGGGTGACCTGGAACACGATCCGCACCCCGTCGACCACGAGCTCGGTGCCGGTCTCCTCGATGTCCACCGTGGGGGCGATGAGGCCCTGGTCTGCGAGGAGCGGGATGCCCTTGCCCAGGCCGGCATCCACGTGGCCCCGCGGTCCCTTCGGGAGCAGGACGCCGTACATGTACGAGGCCCGGCGCGTCATCACGTTGCCGGCGACGATGTTCTCGCTGACCGCGGCAGCGAGGAAGCCCGACGGGGCGATGACCGGGACGGTGCCGTCGACCACGTCGGCCTCGTCGATCACGCCGCGCACGCCGGCGAAGTGGTCGACGTGGCTGTGGGTGTAGATGACCCCGGTGACCGGCCGGGCGCCGAGGTGCCGATCGACGAGGTCCATGGCCGCGCGCGCCGTCTGCACCGATGTGAGGGGATCGATCACGATCCGGCCCCGCTCGCCCTCGACGACGGTCAGGTTGGCGAGGTCCAGGCCGCGCACCTGGTGGAAGCCGGGCGCCACCTCGAAGAGGCCGGCTTCGGTGTTGAGCCGAGCCTGGCGCCACAGGCCCGGGTGGACCTCGGCCGGCGCGTCGCCGTCGAGGAAGCCGTACTCGTCGAGGTCCCAGACGTTCCAGCCACCCGGATGGGCGATCGTCGCCGTCGACGGACGGGCCACCCGTCCTCGGGTCGCTCGCTCGCGATCCGGGTCGTCCCCGCGCAGGAACGGCAGGTCGGCTGCGGCCCGGTTCGCCGCCGCGGTGTGCACGGTGGCCTGCTTCGAGGAGAGGTCGCTCATGGCCCGGAGTCTGACCGACCGAGGGTTCTCACCGCTTCGATGCCCGAGTGCTCCCGATCCCGGCCCCGCTGCCGATGGTGGACCATGTCAGATCGGCTGGGGATGCGACGGGTGCGGTTCACGTGGCCCACCGACCTCGACCCGGTCTGGACGCCCAAGCTGCCCGAGCTCGCCATCGCGGCCAACGCCATCTCGCTCCTGATGCCCCACGCCGAGCCCTACGTGGTGGCCAGCGTCCGGGCCTCCCTCGACGACCTGTCGACCACGACCCCCGATCTGGCCGCCGACGCCCACACCTACGCCGCCCAAGAGGCGCAGCACCACGGCCAGCACCGACGGTTCAACGACATCCTGCTGGCCCGGTACCCGCACCTCGTCCGCCAGGACCGGGCCTGGCGGTGGATCTTCGGTCGTCTCCGTCGCCGCAGCACCCTCTTCGGGCTCGCCTTCGCGGCCGGGTTCGAGGCGATCGCGTTCACGTCGGCCCGCTGGGTCGACCAGCACCAGGCCCTGCTCCGCGACGCCAACCCCACCGCCGCCACGCTGTTCCTCTGGCACCTCGCCGAAGAGGTGGAGCACAAGGAGGTGGCCTACGACGTGTACGAGGCCGCCGGCGGAGGGCGGCTCCGCTACGCCTGGGGACTGACGGTGGCTGCCGTCGTGATGGCCGTGGCCGCCTTGGCCGGCTCGCTCACCATGCTGCGCGCCGAGAAGCGGCTGTTCTCGCCCACCGCCCACCTCCGGTTGGCGTCCTGGTCGATCAGCTTCGTGTTCGCCGCGCTGCCGGTGATGGTGGCCTCGACGCTCCCCGGCCACCACCCGCGCGACCTCGCGGACCCCGTGGGCCTCGAGCATTGGCTCGATCACCTCGACCCTGACACCTCCACCGTGCCGGAGTGGGCCCTCCCCTAGTCGGCGCTCGCGACGACGGGAACGAGCGGGAGCGCCACGAGGAAGCTCGCCCCACCGCCCGGCACGGATCGCGCTTCGGCCCGGCCGCCATGGGCCGAAGCGATGGCGGACACGATCGACAGGCCCAGGCCGCTACCGCCGTGGCGGCCGTCGAGGTGGCGGCGCGACGGGTCGGCCCGCCAGAAGCGATCGAACACGCGGGATGCCTCGCCGGGCGGGAAGCCCGGGCCGTGGTCGATGACCTCGAGGACGGCTTCGTCGCCCTGGCAGCGCAACGTCACCTCGGCGGGCGTCCCCGGCGGGCAGTGCGTGCGCACGTTGGCCAGCAGGTTGGCCAGGACCTGCCGGATCCGGGCTTCGTCGCCGACGACGGTCAGGGCCTCCGATGCTTCGAGGGTGAGTGGCCATTCGGGGCCTGCCGCCCGCGCGTCGGCCACAGCGTCGGCGGCCACCGCCGCCAGATCGACAGGACCGGTGGCCGCTGGGCGACCTTCCTCGAGCCGAGCCAGCAACAGCAGGTCCTCGACGAGCCCGCCCATGCGGTCGGCCTCGCTCTCGATGCGCGCGAGGGCCCGGTCCGACGCGGCCTCGTCGGCCACCGCACCCGAGCGCATCAGTTCGGCGTAGCCACGGATCGTCGTCAGCGGCGTCCGCAGCTCGTGGGATGCATCGGTCACGAACCGGCGCAGCGTGGTCTCGGCGCGCTGGCGCTCCGTGAACGCGTTGTCCAACGCGCGTGCGAGCCGCGGGACCTCGCCGCGGCGCGCCCCGCCGACCGTGACGCGCCGGTCCACGTCCCCGGCGGCGATGGCGTCGGCGGCGTCGGTCATGGCCGAGACCGGACGCAGGCCGACGCCGACCAGCCACCACGCCGCCGCGATGATCGCCCCGAGCAGCACGGCGCCGACGACCAGCTCCAGGTGACGAAGCCGGGCGAGGGTGGTGTCCACGTCGCGGAGCGGGGCGATCATGGCGGCGACGTTGCCCTGCGTGTCGAGGCGCTTGACCCGCACCCGGTAGGGCTGACCGTCGATGGTGACGTCGGCCCACGCGACGTGGCCGTTGCGTGCGGTGACCAGCAGGTGCTCCGGAATGGCATCGAGGGCTCCCGACTGCCGCGACAACGGCGAGACGAGCCGGTCCACCACGTCGCCCCCGCGGTCGATGCGCGCCACGAGCACCTCACCCTCGGCCGACGACGCCGAGCGCCTCGGCGTGGCCGCGGCGCGGGCAGCCGACGAGGTGCTCGCTCCGGCCTGCAGCTGGGCCCGGGCGAGCGGCTCGACCTCGCGGAGCTGCTCGTCGACGCGGTGGCGCAGCGCGGCGCGCAGGGCCGCGGTCGTGGTCGCAGCCGAGATCAAGAGCCCGGCGGCCAGGAGGACCACCAACACGA
This sequence comes from Acidimicrobiales bacterium, assembly GCA_025463365.1. Classification (GTDB taxonomy): domain Bacteria; phylum Actinomycetota; class Acidimicrobiia; order Acidimicrobiales; family Iamiaceae; genus Aquihabitans. Next base: position 2,860 of record JAOBWM010000007.1, on the reverse strand, counting down.
TGGTGATCCGGCCGCGGAGGCTCACGGGTCCTCGACCCGCATCACGTAGCCGATCCCGCGGATCGTGTGGATGAGGTGGGGCTCGCGGTCGTCGACCTTGCGCCGCAGGTACGAGACGTAGGTCTCGACCACGGTTGAGGTGCCGCCGAAGTCGTACTGCCACACGTGGTCGAGGATCTGCGCTCGTGAGACCACCCGTCCGGCGTTGGCCATCAGGTAGCGCAGGACCTTGAACTCGGTCGCCGACAGGTCGATCCGGCGGCCGGCCCGGCGGACCGTGTGGGCGTCCTCGTCGAGCTCGAGGTCGGCGACCTCCAGGCGGGAGAGGGTCGCGGCCGGCCCCTTGCCGGCCCGGCGGAGCACCGTCTCGATCCGGGCCACCACCTCCTCCAGGCGGAACGGCTTGGTCATGTAGTCGTCGGCACCGAGGCGGAGGCCACTGACCTTCTCGTCGAGGCCCGCACTGGCGGTGAGGAAGATGATCGGTGTCTGGTTGCCCTCGCTGCGGAGGCGGCGACAGACCTCGAAGCCGTCACGATCGGGCATCAACACGTCGAGGAGGATGAGGTCGGCCCACCCGGCGGCGGCCTTCGTCAGTGCTTCATGACCCGATGCCGCCACGTCGACCTCGTAGCCCATGAACCGCAGGCCGGTGGCGACGAGGTCGGTGATGTAGTCGTCGTCGTCGGCCACCAGCACCCGGGCGAGCGACGTGGGCGCTGGAGCGGGCGCCGAAGGGTCGCGCTGCGGGTCTGGCATGGGCTCCATGCTCGCGCCGCCGGCGTTGGCCTGCCCATCGGCTCGACCATCTCGTCCGTCGTCCGCCAGGTCGCCGGCGCGGTCGTCCGCCAGGTCGTTGGTCAGGTCGTTGGTCAGATCGTTGGCGCCCTGCCGCCCGCCACTCACGTCGGACCCCGCCGCACGCGGGCGAGGTAGCGGCCCTCACGAGCCAGCGCCGGGCCCCGGCCGCGGCAGTCCCAGAGGCGATCGACCCCGGTGGCGGGTAGGTCGCGGACCGAGGCAGAGAGGTGCACGGGCGCGCAGGCAAGCGTCACCGCAGCCATGATCCGGCCGGCGGCGGTGTTGCCCCCGTGGGCGACGGGCAGGACGCCGCCGACGGGTCCCGCGGGATCGAAGGGACCCAGGCGACGGTCGACGGTGGCCACGAAGAGCTGGGCGTGCTCGACCGACGAGAGCGGGGCCGGTGCGAAGTAGCGGACCTCTCCCCGCGACACCATCTGGGCCATCCCGGCGACCCCGGCGGTCGGGTCGGTGCCCATGAACCCACCGAGTGCCATCACCGAGAGGTGGTCGTAGGCGATCAGCCCGGACCCCTGCCGGGCGTTGGCGGTGGCGAGGTCCCACCGTTCGCGGTCGCGATGGGCGACGAGGTAGCGAGCCAGGGGAGCGTCGCCGTCGGATGCCGGCGACCCGAAGGAGCGGCTCGCCGGGCCGATGCGGGGCCCGGCCTGCGGCAACGTCGTGTTCCGAACAGGGTGGTCGGCTTGGCTCGATGCCCACGCCGTCGGCGTGACGAGGGTGGCGCCCAATGCGACGGCGGCGATCAGACCGGTGGCCCTCGCGCTCAGCGGGCCGGCCCCGCGGGCCAGCACCACCCCGGCCGCCGCGACGATCCCCAACGCGAGGAGACCGGCGCTGAGCGGGACGGTCCACGCGAAGTAGCCGCGCACGAATCCCACGATGTGGGCCTGCCAGGCGATGGTGAGCGCGAGGCCCGCCGCGCCGGCGGCGAGGGCGATCGCTTCGCCCACCGTCGAGCCGACGCGGGGTCGCGCCCCGAGCCACGACGCCGCCGACCCCGCTCCCATGCCCACGACGGCGGCCAAGGCTGGAACCATCACCGACGTGTAGTAGGCGTGGAAGATCCCTTCGGCCGCGCTGAACACGACGGCGTAGGTCGCGAGCCACCCGGCCCAGAGGACCACCGCTCCCAGTCCCCGGCCTTCCCGTCGGTGGTGCCAGACGGCCAGCACCGCGCCGGCGACAGCGAGCGGCAGCAGCCAGCCGACCTGCGCCGCCAGCGCGGAGCCGAAGAAGCGCCCGGGCCCGGGGACGCCGGCGATGATGCCGCCGAGCGCACGGCCAGGGGGCGCCGCGTGAGCGGCGTGGGCGGCGGAAGCGGCCGGATGCCCATGACGCTCGGCACCGTTCACCCGGCCCAAGCCGTTGTACCCGAACACGAGGTCGGTCACGGAGTCGTTGGTGCTCCCGCCCACCCAGGGACGTTGCGCCGCCGGGGTGAGGGCGACGGCGACGATCCACGGCGTCGAGGCCACCAGCGCGGCGACGCCGAACGCGGCACCGTTGCGGACCCGGGGCCACCATCGCCCGCTCGTCCCCACGAGGATGGCGAGACCGAGCGCCGGCACTGCGACGTCGGCCGCGAGCATCTTCACGTTGAACCCGATGCCCACGAACACGCCGGCGAGCACGACCCAGCGTCCTGCGTGACGGGAGTCGAAGGAACGGACCACCGCCCAGGCCGCGGCCACGAGCGACAGGACCAGGAACGGCTCCGGGAGGTTCAGGCGGTTGACCGCCACGTTGACCGGGCTCAGCGCGAGCACGGCACCGGCCACGGTCGCGGCCACCGGCCCGCTGGTGCGCCGCACGGTCGTCCACAGCAGGGCGACCGACCCCGCGCCGGCCAGTGCGCTGGGGAGGAGCAGCGACCATGGGCCGTATCCGAACATCCGGGCCGACAGCGCCGACGCCCAGAGGGCTACCGGTGGCTTGTCGACGCTGATGTAGCCACCGGGATCGAACGAGGCGAAGAAGAACGCGTGCCAGCTCCCACCCATGCTCCGGGCGGCCGCTGCGTAGTACTGGTTGCCGAGTC